>NZ_CP066059.1:1268585-1587170 GCF_016127915.1 Streptococcus oralis
TTGACAGCTATAAGGTGGAACGCTTTGTAGTAGGTCTGCCTAAAAACATGAACAATACCAGCGGTCCGCGAGTAGAAGCCAGTCAAGCCTATGGTGCCAAGCTAGAAGAACTCTTTGGTTTGCCAGTAGACTATCAGGATGAGCGTTTGACAACGGTCGCTGCGGAACGTATGTTGATTGAACAAGCAGATATCAGCCGTAACAAACGCAAGAAAGTTATTGATAAGTTGGCTGCTCAGCTGATTTTGCAAAATTATTTAGATAGAAAATTTTAAGACAGAGGAGAAACTATGTCACACGATCACAACCATGACCACGAAGAACGTGAATTGATTACACTAGTAGATGAGCAAGGAAATGAAACTTTATTTGAAATCCTTTTGACCATCGACGGGAAAGAAGAATTTGGTAAAAACTATGTTCTTCTAGTGCCAGTTAACGCAGAAGAAGATGAAAATGGTGAAGTTGAAATCCAAGCTTACTCATTCATCGAAAATGAAGACGGAACAGAAGGCGAATTGCAACCAATCCCAGAAGACTCAGAAGACGAATGGAACATGATTGAAGAAGTCTTCAACAGCTTTATGGAGGAGTAAAAATGTTCAGTGAACATTTTTACCCTTACGCTAAAAATAAAGACCGTAAGTAAGTCCTGTGGACGTTTTTAGCCCACGTTGGAATTCATAGTAGCTAGTGATTAGCTAACCAGGTAAGAGGTCGGGATTTTAGTCCCGACCTCGCTTTTTATTTGCAATCATACTTTGATGCGGTAGTTGATTGGACTTTTGTTAAGGAGACATGTATGTTTGAAGTAGAAGAATGGCTTCATAGTCGGATTGGTTTAAACTTTAGATCTGGACTTGGACGAATACAGCGAGCAGTGGATTTGCTGGGGAATCCTGAGAAGACTTATCCTATTATCCACGTAACAGGAACTAACGGTAAAGGGTCAACTATTGCCTTTATGAGAGAATTGTTTGTAGCTCATGGAAAAAAAGTTGGCACCTTTACCTCTCCTCATATCATCAGTATCCATGATCGAATCTGTATCAATGGACAACCGATCGCTGATGAAGACTTTATCCGTATAGCTAACCAAGTCAAGGAGATGGAAAAGACGCTTTTGCAAACCCATGACCAGTTGTCCTTTTTTGAATTACTGACTCTGATTGCCTTGCTTTACTTTAAAGAGCAGGGAGTGGATCTAGTTCTGCTAGAAGTGGGGATCGGTGGTTTGCTTGACACAACGAATGTCGTAACAGGAGAGATTGCAGTTATTACTTCTATTGGGTTAGACCATCAGGAGACCTTGGGCGATAGCCTGGAGAAAATAGCCGAGCAGAAAGCTGGCATTTTCAAGGCTGGAAAGAAGGCGGTCATTGCTAAGCTCGCTCCAGAAGCGGAGCTTGTCTGTCAAAAAAGAGCAAGAGAGTTAGCTGTGGATCTCTATCAAGCTGGGCGAGACTTCACCTTGAATGCTGGGGATTTTTCAAGTAAGCTAGCAAGCTTTTCACAGCTTGAAATTGGTTTGGAAGGTGCTTATCAGCAAGAAAATGCCACCTTGGCTTTAGAAACTTTTCTTCTGTTTATGGCGTCAGGAGGTGAAAGGGTCGAAGAAGAGTTTGTCAGACGGGCTTTGAAGGAAACACATTGGGCAGGTCGATTGGAACGGATTCGTCCGCAAATCTACCTAGATGGGGCTCACAATCTGCCAGCCTTGACTCGTCTAGTAGAGTTTATCCAGGGGAAAATCCAGCAAGGTTATCAAGTCCGTATCCTTTTTGGTGCCCTTAAACGCAAGGATTATCAGGGGATGCTAGGCTATCTAATGGAGCAATTGCCTCAGGTGGAACTTAAGGTAACAGGCTTTGACTACCAAGGCTCTCTGGATGAAAAGGATGTGGCGGGTTACGATTTGATTCTTTCCTATGGGGACTTTATCAGAGAATTTGAAGAAAAGGCCAATGACCAGGACTTGCTTTTCGTGACTGGATCCCTCTACTTTATTTCGGAAGTGCGAGCTAGTTTGTTAAGGAGCGATGAGATTAGTTGACCTTCTAGATTTAAGTTGCTATACTGGAGGTAGGAGGTATATCTGGAAGCGATTCCAGCAAAATATTGGCATAAAAGAAAGGAAATCGCTATGAAAACGAAAACATTCACACTTTCTATTGCTTCCCTAGCAATTCTTAGTCTTTTAGCAGCTTGTGGACCTAAGGCACAAGCCCCTACCCAGCAATCTGCTCAGCAATCATCTACTCAACAAGAATCATCTTCTAGTGCTACGACAAGTGCTAGCCAACCACAGGCGTCCTCAAGTCAGGATACTACTGTAGCTCAACCTACGAATATCGATGGTACCTATACTGGAAAAGATGAGAATGACCAAATCACTCTTGTTGTAACAGGTAAAACTGGTACATGGACTGAGGTCGAGCCAGATGGAGATAAGGAAATCAAGCAAGTCAGCTTTGAACCAGAAAATCAACGTGTCATTATCGGTGATGATGTCAAAATATATACGGTTAATGGTAATCAATTGATTATCGACGATATGGACCGAGAGGCATCTGACCGAGTGGTATTAACTAAGCAATAATGATTAAGTAAAAGTTCCAATGAGATGAAATTCATCTTTTTGGAGCTTTTTTTCTTGAAAAAGTGGCTGGCTGTTCTTTACTAACTTTTTACTTAAAACGCTTACAAATATTTGTAAAACTTCTTATAAGGTCGTATACTTATAGTAAATAATCAAATAGCGCAGATGCGCAGGAGGAAAAGCATATGGCTACATTTTACGTTCCATCAGTTAACCTTATTGGTAAAGGTGTTGTAAATGAAGTAGGTCCGTATATCAAGGAACTAGGGTATAAGAAGGCCCTTTTGGTGACAGATAAGTTCATCGAAGGCAGTGATATTTTACCTAAGGTCCTAAAACCATTAGATGCTGAAGGGGTCGAATATGTGATCTTTAGCGATGTGGAGCCAAATCCGACTTGCAAGAACGTCACAGATGGAGTGGCTGCCCTGAAAGAGCATGGATGTGACTTCATCATCAGTCTTGGGGGAGGGTCTCCACAGGATGCGGCTAGCTGTATCTCTATCATCGCCACAAATGGTGGAAAACCACAGGACTACGAAGGTCTTCACAAGTCTGCTAAAAAAGGCTTGCCAGTGGTTGCAATCAATACAACAGCTGGAACTTCTGCAGAAATCACGATTAACTATGTTATTACTGACGAAGAACGCAAGGTCAAGATGGTAATGGTTGATAAGAACAGCCTCGCCCTCATCTCTGTCAATGATCCAGAACTCATGCTTTCAAAACCGAAAGGATTGACAGCGGCGACAGGTATGGATGCTCTTACCCATGCTGTCGAAGCCTTGGTAACACCAGGTGCTTATAATGTGACCAAGAAACTCTCTATCGGAGCTATTGAACTCATCAAAGAGTATCTTCCTCGTGCTGTGGCAAATGGCCAAGATATTGAAGCGCGTGAGGGTATGGTCAATGCTATCTTCCTCGGTGGTATGAGCTTTAACAATGCTGGTTTGGGCTATGTTCATTCTATGGCTCACCAACTCGGTGCGGTATATAACTTGCCACATGGTGTCTGCTGTGCCATGCTTCTCCCAGTTGTAGAACGTGAAAATGCCAAGCGTGTACCAGAAGCTTTCCGCAATGTAGCCAAGGCCTTGGGACTCCATGTTGAAGGAAAAACAGACCAAGAATGTGCGGACTATGCTATTGCTGAAATTGAGAAACTGTCTGAAACAGTAGGTATTCCGAAGAAACTCACTGAACTCGGTATCCAAGAAAAAGACTTTGATTTTGACTACCTTTCTAAGAATGCTTTGATCGATGCATGTGCGCCAGGCAATCCATTCATGCCAACTCTAGAAGAGACCATTGCTCTTTATAAAGAACTCTTTTAAAAATCAAGTAGAGTGGAAGGGACTTATTCCTCAAAATATAAATAATATTGGGAAGAACTATCATTTTGGTAGTTCTTTTTAAGCCTCTTAATCCCCTAGTTAAAAATATAAAAAGGGCAGCGTTTCGTATAGTGAGGGTGTAGTTGAAGAATCTTGCAGTTCTTGGAATAGTTTTGAATAAAAAAAGGTAAAAGGTTGCCATCTACCCCTGAACTGAGGTATACTAGTAGAAACATTAGTTTATCTATCGGTGAGGGAGAATGTTAGAAAAGGAAGGGGATGTATGACAGCTAGAAAAATGCAGCTACTCATGTCCAAATATGGTTTTAGTATTACCATTATGTTGGCAGAGTTGTTTATTGTCTTTGGTTTATTTCTCTATCTAGGGCAGATGGCTCCGATTCTCTGGATTATCCTAGTCATTTTAGTGAGCTTAGCGACTATTGTATCGATTGTCAATCGGTCCATGAATCCTGAGAGTAAGGTAACATGGCTGTTAGTAGCCTTTGTGCCAGTTTTTGGCCCTCTGCTCTATATCATGTTTGGAGAACGTCGTTTATCTAAAAAAGAATTGAAGCAGCTAAAGCAGCTCCAATCAATGGTTGACCGAGAGGACAATAGCAGAGCTCTCCGTTTGGAGTTAAAGGAAAAGGATAAGTCTG
Organism: Streptococcus oralis; assembly: GCF_016127915.1. Classification (NCBI taxonomy): domain Bacteria; kingdom Bacillati; phylum Bacillota; class Bacilli; order Lactobacillales; family Streptococcaceae; genus Streptococcus; species Streptococcus oralis. The sequence goes on from NZ_CP066059.1 coordinate 1,273,184, forward strand.
CTTATGGAGTTATCAAATCTCTCCTCAGCATGGACACGAATGCAGATGTCTATGATCGAACGGATACACAATTTTTTTCATCTGGTGAAAGCATGTGGTGCCAGATGCTAGAGGATCTCAAGAAAGCAGAGAAGTTTATCTTTCTCGAATACTATATCATCGAAGAAGGTTTGATGTGGAACAGCATTTTAGAAATTTTGGAAGAAAAGGCTGCTCAAGGAGTAGAGGTGAAGCTTCTCTATGATGATATTGGATGTATGGCAACCTTACCTGGGGATTATACTATTCAGCTTCGTAGTCGAGGGATTGAAGCCCATAAATTTAACAAGGTGATTCCGCGCTTAACTGTTGCTTATAACAACCGTGATCACCGTAAAATCATGGTTATCGATGGTCAAATTGCCTATACAGGTGGTGTCAATCTGGCCGATGAGTATATCAACCATATCGAACGCTTTGGTTATTGGAAGGATAGCGGAATTCGTCTGGATGGACCAGCAGTTAAGGCTTTTACCAGACTCTTTTTATCTGCCTGGTACATCAACCGTGGAGAGATTAGTGACTTTGACCAATACCATCTTGAAAATCAGCCCAAAGATGGGATGGGGCTCTGTATTCCCTATAGTAGTGGACCAAAACCCATCTACCGAGCTCAAGTTGGAAAAACGGTCTACCAAAATCTTATCAATCAAGCTACAGATTACGTCTACATCACGACTCCCTATCTGATTGCTGACTATGATCTAACTGAAAGTATCAAAAATGCAGCTCTGAGAGGGGTAGATGTGCGAATTGTGACGCCGTGTATCCCAGATAAGAAGGTTATTCAGTTAGTTACTCGGGGAGCCTATCCAGACTTGTTATCTGCAGGGGTTCGTATTTATGAGTACAGTCCGGGTTTCCTTCATAGTAAGCAAATGCTTGTCGATGGAGAAGCAGCAACAGTGGGAACCATCAATTTTGACTATCGTAGCTTGCTCCACCACTATGAAAATGCCGTCTTGCTTTATAGAACGCAATCTATCATCGATATTGAGAGGGACTTCGAAGAGATTTTTAAAGTTTCTCAAGAAATTTATCCCCACACCATCAAAACCAGCTGGTATCAAAGCCTGATTAAGGAAATTGTCCAGTTGTTTGCACCTATGCTGTAACTATCCATTAAGATCTAGCCCAAGGCTGGATCTTATTTTTGTCTTCTTACGAATAGATAAGTAAAGGAGAAAACCATGCTTAATCTAGAAGATGATGATTTTATCAGAGAGTATAGAAACAGCCGATTTCACCGTTTTCGTGAAATCGAACGCTTTGCGCTATTGGATAAGAAATTCAGCAAATATCAATCCCAAGCTGACATTCCTGTAAGATTTTGATATACTAAAACAGATAAACTTAGAGGAGAAATTGAATGAACGTATACGGGAAAATAGATGAGAAACAAGAAGAATCTCATTACCAAGACTGGTCAGTGCCAGAAAAACGAGAAGGAGCTCCCATTCCCTTTTTTAGTATTTTGCTTTGGAGTTTAGTAGCCACAGCCATTTCGGTTGCCCTGCCTTTTATTTTTGGTTTAATCAGTCCGCAACAAAGTCAGGATCTTTATACCGGTTGGGCCTTGCATCAAAATGGTCAAATGTATACAGATTATTTTGGGACGGAGGGATTGCTCTATTATGTGCTAACCTACCTTTTTCAAGGCAGTATTCTGATTGCTTTGGTTGAGTGGTTGGCTTTGTTTGGAGCAGGTGTTTTTCTTTTTAAGGCTGCGGATACTCTTGTCGGCCAAGAAAAGGAAGCGAAACGAGTTGTCTTTATTTTATACTTGCTTGTAGCGGGCCTCGCTTTTGGTGGTGGCTATGCTCTCTTGCTAGCTCTGCCTTTCCTATTTTATTCATTGAGTATCGTTACAAATTATCTCGCTTTTCCAAAGGATGACAAAGGATTTGTACGAGTGGGTATGAGCCTTGCTCTCGCTTTCTTTCTTGCGCCAATCCCAACAGCCTTGTTTGCGGCTGTACTGGCCTTAGGGATTATCGGCTTTAATCTAGGCAAAGGTCACTTTGTTCATGGCCTATATCAGTTCTTTGCGTCAGCCCTAGGATTTTCACTTTTATTCTATCCTTTAGGCTACTATACAGTGTGGACAGGTAGTTTTGGGGATGCCATTAGCCAGACCTTGTATCCGGTAAATACTCTTAGCCTCTTTTCGAACTCGCATTTGCTTGAAAATGCAGCCTTCTATGGCTTGCTTGCTATTGGATTAGGTTCCCTTGGTTTGCTCTTTGCAGGCTTGTTCCAGTCAAAACCAGCCAAGCAATATGCCCTCTCAATTGCTGCTAGCTTGGGATTGATGGTTTCTTTGGGAATCTTGATTCTCTCCAAAGAAACCATCAATGGTACTCGTCTTGTGGTGCTAATTCCTTTCTTGGTCCTGCTCCTTCTGACAGGAATCAAGGAAGATGTTTCGGATGGAGGGAGTCGTCGTAGAAGAAGACGTGAGAAACAAACTTCTTTCTTTAAAGGAAATTTCTATCTACCACTGATTGCCCTTGCCTACCTTATTGTTCTTCCTATTGTGAGTCGCTACCTTTCTCACCCAGCGACTTATCAGGAGAGAGAACGTCTTGCTAGCATGGTCAAACAACAAACGAGTTCTGAGGATCGTGTCTATGCATGGGATGATCGTCCTGATTTCTACCGTGCAAGTGAACGCTTGGCGCCGACTTCTCTATCAACTCCAACACTCTATACTGCAAGCGATGAAAATAAAACCAAACTGATGAATGACCTGAAAGAGAATCAGCCGAAGATGATTGTGGTCAATCAAAAAGTTGCCTTGTGGTCAGATGTAGAGAGCTGGCTCAGTGAAAACTATGAGCTTGTTCAGACAGATACTAGCGAGTTCAAACTTTATAAATCAAAATAACAAAAAATCAATATCTTGTGGAATTTTAAAAATTTTAGGATTTTTGACACAAGATATTGATTTTTATTTTTAGAGTGGTATAATACTTCATAGAACAACATTTTAGAAAAGAGCATGGATATGATTGTATTAGAAGAAAAGCTTGCAACCGTTCCCACCTTGTTTGTTGAAAAACGAGATGGTAGACGTGTAGTGTTTGATGTAGACAAGATTGACAAGGCTCTCCACAAGGCGGCAGAAAAAGTTATAGACCTTACGCCTCTAGTAGAAAAACGCCTAAATGGTCTAGTTGAAAGAATCGTGACTGAAATTCACAGTCGCTTCCCTCAAGGTGTCAAGATTTATGAAATTCAAAATGTCGTAGAACATGAACTCCTTGAAGCCAAAGAATATGCGCTGGCTGAGGAGTATATCACTTATCGGACACAGAGGGATTTTGAGCGCTCAAAAGCGACAGATATTAACTTTAGTATCCATAAGCTGCTCAATAAAGACCAAGCCGTTGTCAATGAAAATGCTAATAAAGACAGTGATGTTTTTAATACCCAGCGTGATTTGACAGCAGGGATTGTTGGGAAATCAATCGGATTGCAAATGCTTCCTAAGCACGTAGCCAATGCTCATCAAAAAGGGGATATCCACTATCATGACTTGGACTACAGCCCCTACACTCCGATGACTAACTGCTGTTTGATTGATTTTAAAGGCATGCTGGAGAATGGTTTTAAGATTGGAAATGCAGAGGTAGAGAGTCCCAAGTCTATCCAGACTGCGACAGCTCAGATTTCCCAAATCATCGCCAATGTTGCTTCTAGTCAGTACGGGGGCTGTTCAGCCGACCGTATCGATGAAGTCTTGGCGCCTTATGCAGAGAAGAATTACCAAAAACACCTCAAGGATGCGGAAGAATGGGTTTTGCCTGAGAAACGGGAAGATTACGGTTGGAAGAAAACTCAAAAAGATATCTATGATGCCATGCAATCTCTTGAGTATGAAATCAACACCCTCTTCACTTCAAATGGACAAACACCTTTTACTTCGCTCGGTTTTGGATTAGGAACTAATCGTTTTGAGCGGGAAATTCAAAAAGCTATCTTAAACATCCGAATCAAGGGACTTGGTTCAGAACACCGTACAGCTATCTTCCCTAAACTTATCTTTACATTAAAAAGAGGCCTCAACTTAGAAGAGGGGACTCCAAACTATGACATCAAACAGTTGGCCCTCGAGTGTGCAACCAAGCGGATGTACCCTGATGTCTTGTCCTACGATAAGATTATCGAACTGACTGGTTCTTTCAAGGTTCCTATGGGTTGTCGCTCCTTCCTCCAAGGCTGGAAAGATGAAAATGGCGTTGAGGTCAATTCAGGTCGGATGAATCTAGGTGTTGTGACGGTCAATTTGCCTCGTATCGCCCTCGAGTCTGAAGGAGATCTGAATAAGTTCTGGGAAATCTTCAACGAACGTATGAATATAGCAGAAGATGCTCTGGTTTACCGTGTTGAACGGACCAAGGAAGCAACACCAGCGAATGCCCCAATCCTCTATCAGTACGGGGCCTTCGGACGCCGTCTCGGAAAAGAAGAAAGTGTTGACCAACTCTTTAAGAATCGCCGTGCGACAGTTTCACTGGGCTACATTGGTTTGTACGAAGTGGCTACTGTCTTCTTTGGAAACAGCTGGGAAAGTAATCCAGAAGCCAAGGAATTCACACTGGAAATCATTCGCGATATGAAACGTCGTGTGGAAGAGTGGTCTGACCAATATGGTTACCATTTCTCTATCTACTCCACACCGTCTGAAAGTCTGACAGACCGCTTCTGTCGCTTGGATACAGAGAAGTTCGGCTCTATTCCTGATATTACGGATAAGGAATACTACACCAACTCTTTCCACTACGATGTCCGGAAAAATCCAACACCGTTTGAAAAATTAGACTTTGAGAAAGTTTATCCAGAAGCAGGTGCGTCAGGTGGTTTCATCCATTATTGTGAGTATCCAGTTCTTCAACAAAATCCTAAAGCCCTGGAAGCTGTTTGGGACTATGCCTATGACCGTGTCGGCTATCTAGGGACCAATACTCCGATTGATCGTTGCTACAAGTGTGACTTTGAAGGGGATTTTGAACCAACTGAGCGAGGATTCGCTTGTCCAAACTGTGGCAATAGCGACCCTAAAACAGTAGACGTGGTCAAACGTACGTGTGGTTATCTGGGAAATCCTCAAGCGCGTCCAATGGTTAATGGACGCCACAAGGAAATCGCTGCGCGTGTCAAACACATGAACGGTTCAACCATTAAAACAGCCGGACATGAAGTAACAAATTAGAAGGAAACGCAATGGGGAAATACCAATTAGACGATAAGGGACGTGCTCAAGTAACCCGTTATCATGAAAAACATTCGAAAGGTGGAGTAGGAAAAAAAGAACGCTTGCTCAACCTCAGAGAACAGTTTTTAAACAAGAACAAGAAAAAATAAAAGTGAGAGTCCGCTCTCGCTTTTCTCTTAATTGGAGGTAAAAATGATACTACGCAGACCAACATTGGCAGATAAAGAAACAGTTTTAGAGATGATGGCAGAGTTTGAACAGACTCAATCAGCCCACGATGGCGGATTTTGGGATGCTGAGAATTTTGTTTATGAAGAGTGGTTAAAAAACAATCAGGATCATGAAATGGGGATTAATTTGCCTGAAGGGTGGGTGCCTGATATTCAGTTAGTCGCTTTTTCGATAGATGGTCAAGCTGTAGGATTTCTCAATATCCGCTTGTGCCTCAATGACTTCTTATTGGAAGAAGGTGGACATATTGGCTACTCCATCCGCCCTTCTAAAAGAGGTAAAGGTTATGCCAAAGAAGCTCTCCGACAAGGCTTGCAAGTCGCCAAGGGAAAGAACATCAAAAAAGCGCTTGTGACCTGTAGCACAGAAAATCCAGCAAGCCGAGCTGTTATCTTAGCTAATGGTGGGGAGTTGGAGGATGTTCGAAACGGAACGGAGCGCTATTGGATTGATGTCGATTAAGGAGGAAGCATGGAGCTAAGACGACCAACTTTGGAAGATAAAGAAGCGATATTAGAGATGATTGCGGAGTTCGATGCAGCAAAATCCTATATACACGGTGGCATGGGCTCCGCTTGGAAGCGAGCAAAGGATTATGAGGATTGTTTAAAGATTGTAGAGCAGCAAGAGGATGCTGCCAACCTGCCAGTAGGCTGGGTTCCTGCAATCAAATTTTTATCCTTTGATGAGACTGGCTTACCTTTGGGATTTTTAGCCCTGCGCTTGTCCTTGAATGACAAATTATTTGTGGAAGGCGGTCATATTGGCTATTCTATCCGTCCCAGTCAACGAGGCAAAGGATATGGGAAGGAGCAGTTGAGATTAGGACTAGCGGAGGCTCGAAAGCAAGGATTGGAACGAGTGCTGATTACCTGCGATGAAGACAACGAAGCCAGCCGCCGCACGATTCTCTCCGCTGGCGGTGTTTACGAAAATACAATCGATAGAAGTCAGCGCTACTGGATAGAGTTGGAGTAGAAGTATGACATGGAATACACCAAAACCAGGAGAGTGGAAGAGTGAGGAACTGAGTCAAGGGCGCATCATCGACTACAAGGCTTTTAACTTTGTTGATGGAGAAGGCGTGCGCAACTCCCTCTACGTAGCAGGTTGTATGTTCCACTGTGAGGGCTGTTATAATGTTGCGACTTGGTCATTCAATGCAGGCATTCCTTATACAGAAGAGTTAGAAGAACAGATTATGGAAGACCTTGCCCAGCCCTATGTTCAAGGCTTGACCTTGCTAGGAGGAGAACCTTTTCTCAATACGGGGATTCTCTTGCCCCTCGTTAAACGCATTCGTAAGGAATTGCCAGATAAAGACATCTGGTCCTGGACAGGTTATACTTGGGAAGAAATGATGCTGGAGACTCCAGACAAGCTGGAACTCTTGTCGTTGATTGACATCCTTGTCGATGGTCGTTATGACAAAAGCAAGCGCAATCTCATGCTCCAGTTCCGAGGTTCCTCTAATCAGCGGATTATTGATGTGCAAAAATCCCTCAAAAGTGGGCAAATAGTTATTTGGGACAAGCTCAATGACGGAAAAGAAAGCTATGAACAGGTGAAGAGAGAATGAAGAAAAAAGACTTAATAGACCAACTGGTCTCAGAGATCGAAACGGGAAACGTCAAAACACTGGGGATCTACGGTCACGGTGCATCAGGCAAGTCAACCTTCGCTCAGGAATTATATCAAGCACTAGATTCTACTACAGTAAATTTACTAGAAACAGATCCCTATATCACTTCAGAACGTCACCTGGTAATACCAAAGCAAGCACCTGATCAAAAGGTGACAGCTTGTCTGCCAGTGGCGCATGAACTGGCAAGTTTGCAGAGAGATATTCTCGCCTTGCAGGCAGGCCTGGACATCTTGACGATTGATGAACCTTGGAAGCCAAGCGAAGTCTTATCTGGTTCGAAACCGATACTGCTTGTCGAAGGGATGTCTGTGGCTTTCCTACCCAAGGAACTCTTTGACAAAACTATCTGTTTCTACACGGATGAAGAGACCGAATTAAAGCGGCGCCTAGCTCGAGATACGACTATGAGAAATCGCGATGCTTCCTTTATACTAGCTAGCCATCAGATGAGACGGGAGCAGTATCAGCGTTACTATAGAGAAACCGAGTTTAAAGCAGATATCTTAGTGGATCAATCAGAAGATAAATTCAAAGTCAAAATGACTCGTATTATATAGAAGAAAAGATTGGTTTTAATAGTCGTAAATTAGTAATTGTATGAAGATGAAATAGGAAAACAGTTTCATCCCAAAAAAACGAAAAAACCTAACAAATCCCTTGCAATCGCAGGGGCTTTGTGTTATTCTACCGTGGTGCTGTAAATTACAGCCTTAGCTGTTATGCAAGAGGTTGTGATCACGATTGGATACATTGCCACGCAACGCGCGTCAGTTTCCTATTTTTGCTTTGAGTTTGAATCCCTTTATGTCCTAGACTTGAGCATAAAAAATGCTCGTTAAAAACTTTCCAAACTATATCAATAAGAGTTGGAAGGCTGGTCTTGGTCGAAGTCTGTATTGTTTTTCGGCTCTGATTGAGACCGGTAAATTGAACGTTTTGTTTACTATGGGTGCCATTCTCTCTAGGAAAAGGGAGTTGATAGTGAATGGCGAGATATATCCTATACGCAAAGAACGCTATTTCATTTTGTTGCGTGAAGTAGCCTATTGGTAGTTAGAAAGTTTAGAGCTGAGGTTGATTGCTAATCAGTCACCTTAGAAGTGAAAGTAAAAGGAGCGAAGGAATGTTTTTAAAAATAATCAGTAGTATCTCTACAAATAATTTCCAAGATCCAAACATGATGGAAAAAATTAGCCATCTATGGCAGGAGCACCAGAAAGAAGTAGAGGAGGCATTTGCCCAAGGGCTTCCGATTTATGCAGTCTATCATGATTATGTCAGCGACTACAAGGGGGATTACAGCTTGTCGCTCTGTAGTCTATCCGATAAAGAAGACTGGGATTTTGACACTTCAGGACAAACCTACCAAGTATTTGAGGTGGATACAAGTGATTCAAAAGGTTTTCTCCATACCTGGCAACAAATTTGGCAGGCAGAAGAAGCAAGAGAACTGCAACGTCAGTATAGTATTGATTTTGAAAAATATGATCCAGATCAGACAGTATCTATCTTTATCGCCACCCCCAAAAATGGATAAATTGTCAAACTAAGTTTTATTTACGAAAGAGGATCAGAACATACTCTAGTAACTTAGGTTAGTAAAAAAACGAAAAAAAAGCTAACAAATCCCTTGCAATCGCAGGGGCTTTGTGTTATTCTATTATGGTGCTGTAAATTACAGCCTTAGCTTTGATGCAAGAGGTTGCGATACGCTCGGTTGCATTGCCACGCAACGCGCGTCGGTTTTCTTGTGGAGCTAGCCTATTATCTTAAATAGACGAAAAGGAGAAAAAGATGGCAAACAAAAAAATCCGCATCCGTTTGAAAGCATACGAACACCGTACGCTTGACACAGCGGCTGCAAAAATCGTAGAATCAGCTACTCGTACAGGTGCACAAGTTGCGGGTCCAATCCCGCTTCCAACTGAGCGTAGCCTCTACACAATTATTCGTGCGACTCACAAATACAAAGACTCTCGCGAACAATTTGAAATGCGTACACACAAACGTTTGATCGATATCGTTAACCCAACTCAAAAAACAGTTGATGCCTTGATGAAATTGGATCTTCCAAGTGGTGTAAACGTAGAAATCAAACTTTAATCTAAAATATAAAAGAGCAGAAGCTAGTGTTTCAATTTAATTGAACACGGGCTAAACTCGGTGTGAAAAAGATAAACTTCCTAGTGTCTGTTAGACACTGCGTCAGTTTCCTATTTTCACTTTGAGTTTGACGCCCTTTGTATCTTAGACTTGAGCATGAAAAACGCTCGTTAAAAACTTTTTGAATAAAAAATATAGAAAAGGAACTATTTTCTCATGACAAAAGGAATCTTAGGGAAAAAAGTGGGAATGACTCAAATCTTCACTGAAGCTGGCGAATTGATCCCTGTAACAGTTATTGAAGCAACTCCAAACGTTGTTCTTCAAGTTAAAACTGTTGAAACAGACGGATACAACGCTATCCAAGTTGGTTTTGATGACAAACGCGAAGTATTGAGCAACAAACCTGCTAAAGGACATGTAGCGAAAGCTAACACGGCTCCTAAGCGCTTCATTCGTGAATTCAAAAACGTTGAAGGCTTGGAAGTTGGTGCTGAAATCACAGTTGAAACATTCGCAGCTGGAGACGTTGTTGACGTAACTGGTACTTCTAAAGGTAAAGGTTTCCAAGGTGTTATCAAACGCCACGGACAATCACGTGGACCAATGGCTCACGGTTCTCGTTACCACCGTCGTCCAGGTTCTATGGGACCTGTTGCACCTAACCGCGTATTCAAAGGTAAAAACCTTGCAGGACGTATGGGTGGCGACCGCGTAACAATTCAAAACCTTGAAGTTGTACAAGTTGTTCCAGAAAAGAACGTTATCCTTATCAAAGGTAACGTACCAGGTGCTAAGAAATCTCTTATCACTATCAAATCAGCAGTTAAAGCTGGTAAATAATAAAGAAAGGGGAAATCAGTCACAATGGCAAACGTAACATTATTTGACCAAACTGGTAAAGAAGCTGGCCAAGTTGTTCTTAACGATGCAGTATTTGGTATTGAACCAAATGAATCAGTTGTGTTTGATGTGATCATCAGCCAACGCGCAAGCCTTCGTCAAGGAACACACGCTGTTAAAAACCGCTCTGCAGTATCAGGTGGTGGACGCAAACCATGGCGTCAAAAAGGAACTGGACGTGCTCGTCAAGGTTCTATCCGCTCACCACAATGGCGTGGTGGTGGTGTTGTCTTCGGACCAACTCCACGTTCATACGGCTACAAACTTCCACAAAAAGTTCGTCGCCTAGCTCTTAAATCAGTTTACTCTGAAAAAGTTGCTGAAAACAAATTTGTAGCCGTTGATTCTCTTGAATTTACAGCTCCAAAAACTGCTGAATTTGCAAAAGTTCTTGCAGCTTTGAGCATCGATTCTAAAGTCCTTGTTATTCTTGAAGAAGGAAACGAATTCGCAGCTCTTTCAGCTCGTAACCTTCCAAACGTGAAAGTTGCAACTGCTACAACTGCAAGTGTTCTTGACATCGCAAATAGCGACAAACTTCTTGTCACACAAGCAGCTATCTCTAAAATCGAGGAGGTTCTTGCATAATGAATTTGTATGATGTTATCAAAAAACCTGTCATCACTGAAAGCTCAATGGCTCAACTTGAAGCAGGAAAATATGTATTTGAAGTTGACACTCGTGCACACAAACTTTTGATCAAGCAAGCTGTTGAAGCTGCTTTCGAAGGTGTTAAAGTTGCCAACGTTAACACAATCAACGTAAAACCAAAAGCAAAACGTGTTGGACGTTACACTGGTTTTACTAACAAAACTAAAAAAGCTATCATCACACTTACAGCTGATTCAAAAGCAATCGAGTTGTTTGCTGCTGAAGCTGAATAATCTAAGGAGGAAATATCGTGGGAATTCGTGTTTATAAACCAACAACAAACGGTCGCCGTAATATGACTTCTTTGGATTTCGCTGAAATCACAACAAGCACTCCTGAAAAATCATTGCTTGTTGCTTTGAAGAGCAAGGCTGGTCGTAACAACAACGGTCGTATCACTGTTCGTCACCAAGGTGGTGGACACAAACGTTTCTACCGTTTGGTTGACTTCAAACGTAACAAAGACAATGTTGAAGCTGTTGTTAAAACTATCGAGTACGATCCAAACCGTTCTGCAAACATCGCTCTTGTACACTACACTGACGGTGTGAAAGCATACATTATCGCTCCAAAAGGTCTTGAAGTAGGTCAACGTATCGTTTCAGGTCCAGAAGCAGATATCAAAGTCGGAAACGCTCTTCCACTTGCTAACATCCCAGTTGGTACTTTGATCCACAGCATCGAGTTGAAACCAGGTCGTGGTGGAGAATTAGTTCGTGCAGCTGGAGCTTCTGCTCAAGTATTGGGTCAAGAAGGTAAATACGTTCTTGTTCGTCTTCAATCTGGCGAAGTTCGTATGATTCTTGGAACTTGTCGTGCTACAGTTGGTGTTGTCGGTAACGAACAACATGGACTTGTAAACCTTGGTAAAGCAGGACGTAGCCGTTGGAAAGGTATCCGCCCAACAGTTCGTGGTTCTGTAATGAACCCTAACGATCACCCACACGGTGGTGGTGAAGGTAAAGCACCAGTTGGTCGTAAAGCGCCATCTACTCCATGGGGCAAACCTGCTCTTGGTCTTAAAACTCGTAACAAGAAAGCGAAATCTGACAAACTTATCGTTCGTCGTCGCAACGAGAAATAATAGTAAACTAGTCGCCTAAGCAACTAGGAAATCCGCCAGCTCGGTAGCGCTCCATGTGAGCGCAAGCCGCTGTGGTACAACATTTAAAGGAGAAAATATAAAAATGGGACGCAGTCTTAAAAAAGGACCTTTCGTCGATGAGCATTTGATGAAAAAAGTTGAAGCTCAAGCTAACGACGAAAAGAAAAAAGTTATCAAAACTTGGTCACGTCGTTCAACGATCTTCCCAAGTTTCATTGGTTACACTATTGCAGTTTATGACGGACGTAAACACGTACCTGTTTACATCCAAGAGGACATGGTAGGTCACAAACTTGGTGAATTTGCACCAACTCGTACTTACAAAGGTCACGCTGCAGACGACAAGAAAACACGTAGAAAATAAGGAGAACATAAATGGCAGAAATTACTTCAGCTAAAGCAATGGCTCGTACAGTACGTGTTTCACCTCGTAAATCACGTCTTGTTCTTGACAACATCCGTGGTAAAAGCGTAGCCGATGCTATTGCAATCTTGACATTCACACCAAACAAAGCTGCTGAAATCATCTTGAAAGTTTTGAACTCAGCTGTAGCTAACGCTGAAAACAACTTTGGTTTGGACAAAGCTAACTTGGTAGTATCTGAAGCATTTGCAAACGAAGGACCAACTATGAAACGTTTCCGTCCACGTGCGAAAGGTTCAGCTTCACCAATCAACAAACGTACAGCTCACATCACTGTAGCTGTTGCAGAAAAATAAGGAGGTAACATCGTGGGTCAAAAAGTACATCCAATTGGTATGCGTGTCGGCATCATCCGTGATTGGGATGCCAAATGGTATGCTGAAAAAGAATACGCGGATTACCTTCATGAAGATCTTGCAATCCGTAAATTCGTTCAAAAAGAACTTGCTGACGCAGCAGTTTCAACTATCGAAATTGAACGCGCAGTAAACAAAGTTAACGTTTCACTTCACACTGCTAAACCAGGTATGGTTATCGGTAAAGGTGGTGCTAACGTTGATGCACTCCGTGCAAAACTTAACAAATTGACTGGAAAACAAGTACACATCAACATCATCGAAATCAAACAACCTGATTTGGATGCTCACCTTGTAGGTGAAGGAATTGCTCGTCAATTGGAGCAACGTGTTGCTTTCCGTCGTGCACAAAAACAAGCAATCCAACGTGCAATGCGTGCTGGAGCTAAAGGAATCAAAACTCAAGTATCAGGTCGTTTGAACGGTGCAGATATCGCCCGTGCTGAAGGATACTCTGAAGGAACTGTTCCACTTCACACACTTCGTGCAGATATCGATTACGCTTGGGAAGAAGCAGATACTACATACGGTAAACTTGGTGTTAAAGTATGGATCTACCGTGGTGAAGTTCTTCCAGCTCGTAAAAACACTAAAGGAGGTAAATAACCAATGTTAGTACCTAAACGTGTTAAACACCGTCGTGAATTCCGTGGAAAAATGCGCGGTGAAGCAAAAGGTGGAAAAGAAGTAGCATTCGGTGAATACGGTCTTCAAGCTACAACTAGCCACTGGATCACTAACCGCCAAATCGAAGCTGCTCGTATCGCCATGACTCGTTACATGAAACGTGGTGGTAAAGTTTGGATTAAAATCTTCCCACACAAATCATACACTGCTAAAGCTATCGGTGTGCGTATGGGATCTGGTAAAGGGGCGCCTGAAGGTTGGGTAGCACCAGTTAAACGTGGTAAAGTGATGTTCGAAATCGCTGGTGTATCTGAAGAAATCGCTCGCGAAGCGCTTCGTCTTGCAAGCCACAAATTGCCAGTTAAATGTAAATTCGTAAAACGTGAAGCAGAATAAGGAGAAGGCATGAAACTTAATGAAGTAAAAGAATTTGTTAAAGAACTTCGTGGTCTTTCTCAAGAAGAACTCGCGAAGCGCGAAAACGAATTGAAAAAAGAATTGTTTGAACTTCGTTTCCAAGCTGCTACTGGTCAATTGGAACAAACAGCTCGCTTGAAAGAAGTTAAAAAACAAATCGCTCGTATCAAAACAGTTCAATCTGAAGCGAAATAATAGACTAGGGAAGGAGAAATTTCAATGGAACGCAATAATCGTAAAGTTCTTGTTGGACGTGTTGTATCTGACAAAATGGACAAGACAATCACAGTTGTAGTTGAAACAAAACGTAACCACCCAGTCTATGGTAAACGTATTAACTACTCTAAGAAATACAAAGCACATGATGAAAACAATGTTGCCAAAGAAGGCGATATCGTACGTATCATGGAAACTCGTCCGCTTTCAGCTACAAAACGTTTCCGTCTTGTAGAAGTTGTTGAAGAAGCGGTCATCATCTAATCAAACCTGAAAGGAGAAAACTGAAATGATTCAAACAGAAACTCGTTTGAAAGTCGCAGACAACAGCGGTGCGCGCGAAATCTTGACTATCAAAGTTCTTGGTGGTTCAGGACGTAAATTTGCAAACATCGGTGATGTTATCGTGGCATCTGTAAAACAAGCTACTCCTGGTGGTGCGGTTAAAAAAGGTGACGTTGTAAAAGCTGTTATCGTTCGTACTAAATCAGGTGCTCGTCGTGCTGATGGTTCATACATCAAATTTGACGAAAATGCAGCCGTTATCATCCGTGATGACAAAACTCCTCGCGGAACACGTATCTTTGGCCCAGTTGCACGTGAATTGCGTGAAGGTGGCTTCATGAAGATCGTGTCACTTGCTCCAGAAGTACTTTAATTTTTAGAAACAAACTAGTCCCCTAGCTTCAAGCTAGGGTGCCCTTATGGGCGTAAGAAAAATCAAGGAGAAACCTAATGTTTGTAAAAAAAGGCGACAAAGTTCGCGTAATCGCTGGTAAAGATAAGGGAACAGAAGCTGTTGTCCTTACTGCCCTTCCAAAAGTAAACAAAGTTATCGTTGAAGGTGTGAACATCGTTAAGAAACACCAACGTCCAACTAACGAACTTCCTCAAGGTGGTATCATCGAGAAAGAAGCAGCTATCCACGTATCAAACGTTCAAGTTTTAGATAAAAACGGTGTAGCTGGTCGTGTTGGTTACAAATTTGTAGACGGTAAAAAAGTTCGCTACAACAAAAAATCAGGCGAAGTGCTTGATTAATCACGAAGGAAAGGAGAAGTATAATGGCAAATCGTTTAAAAGAAAAATATCTTAATGAAGTAGTTCCTGCTTTGACAGAACAATTCAACTACTCATCAGTGATGGCTGTGCCTAAAGTAGATAAGATCGTTTTGAACATGGGTGTTGGTGAAGCTGTATCAAACGCTAAAAGTCTTGAAAAAGCTGCTGAAGAATTGGCACTTATCTCAGGTCAAAAACCACTTATCACTAAAGCTAAAAAATCAATCGCCGGCTTCCGTCTTCGTGAAGGTGTAGCGATCGGTGCAAAAGTTACCCTTCGTGGTGAACGTATGTACGAATTCTTGGATAAATTGGTTTCAGTTTCACTTCCACGTGTACGTGACTTCCACGGTGTTCCAACAAAATCATTTGATGGACGCGGAAACTACACACTTGGTGTGAAAGAACAATTGATCTTCCCAGAAATCAACTTTGATGACGTTGACAAAACTCGTGGTCTTGACATCGTTATCGTAACAACTGCTAACACTGACGAAGAGTCACGTGCATTGCTTACAGGCCTTGGAATGCCTTTTGCAAAATAATATAGGAGGTAAATCTAATGGCTAAAAAATCAATGATTGCTAAGAACAAACGTCCAGCGAAGTTCTCTACTCAAGCTTATACTCGTTGTGAAAAATGTGGTCGTCCACATTCAGTTTACCGCAAATTTAAACTTTGCCGTGTTTGCTTCCGTGAATTAGCTTACAAAGGACAAATTCCTGGTGTAACAAAAGCATCTTGGTAATATCATGATACAAAGAGCGTAACAACCACAGCAAAAATAGGAAATTTGGTGAAGGAGCGATGCTCCAAATCAAATTTATCTTTTTTGCACAGGTTGTAGCTCGTGTTCAAATAAGAGTTCTCTCATTTGAATGTGTCAATACTATCTGAGCATAGCTCAATCATTAACTAGCAAGTGCAACTTGCAAACTACTAGTAAGAGGAGAAAAACAAAATGGTTATGACTGACCCAATCGCAGACTTCCTAACTCGTATTCGTAACGCTAACCAAGCGAAACACGAAGTGCTTGAAGTACCTGCATCAAACATCAAAAAAGGGATTGCTGAAATCCTTAAACGCGAAGGTTTTGTTAAGAACGTAGAAATCATCGAAGATGACAAACAAGGCATCATCCGTGTATTCCTTAAATACGGACCAAACGGTGAAAAAGTTATCACTAACTTGAAACGTGTTTCTAAACCAGGACTTCGTATCTACAAAAAACGTGAAGATCTTCCAAAAGTTCTTAACGGACTTGGAATTGCTATTCTTTCAACTTCTGAAGGTTTGCTTACTGATAAAGAAGCTCGCCAAAAGAACGTTGGTGGGGAAGTTATCGCTTACGTTTGGTAATATTTAGTTCCCAATTTCTTTGTGACTCTTCGTTATCGTCTCTTGCCTAACCCAAAGTTATGCCGGCGAGACGATGCCTAGATTCACTTTGAAATTGAAACCTAAATGTTCCTTTAAATCGAGAAATCGATTTAACCCCCGTGAAAACTGGCCGTTCTGGCCTGACAATTTAACAGGAGAATAAAAACATGTCACGTATTGGTAATAAAGTTATCGTGTTGCCTGCTGGTGTTGAAATCACTAACAATGACAACGTTGTAACTGTAAAAGGACCTAAAGGAGAACTTACTCGTGAGTTCTCAAAAGATATTGAAATTCGTGTGGAAGGTACTGAAGTAACTCTTCACCGTCCAAACGATTCAAAAGAAATGAAAACAATCCACGGAACTACTCGTGCCCTTTTGAACAACATGGTAATTGGTGTATCAGAAGGATTCAAGAAAGAACTTGAAATGCGCGGGGTTGGTTACCGTGCACAACTTCAAGGATCTAAACTTGTTTTGGCTGTTGGTAAATCTCATCCAGACGAAGTTGAAGCTCCAGAAGGAATTACTTTTGAACTTCCAAACCCAACAACAATCGTTGTTAGCGGAATTTCAAAAGAAGTAGTTGGTCAAACAGCTGCTTACGTACGTAGCCTTCGTTCACCAGAACCATATAAAGGTAAAGGTATCCGTTACGTTGGTGAATTCGTTCGCCGTAAAGAAGGTAAAACAGGTAAATAATGTTGAGTGGGTGATTTTTAACCACCAACCTATTTTCCAACTTAGTGCATAGCACACGATTTAAAACTAAAGAGGTGAAAACTGTGATTTCTAAACCAGATAAAAACAAACTCCGCCAAAAACGCCACCGTCGCGTTCGCGGAAAACTCTCTGGAACTGCTGATCGCCCACGTTTGAACGTATTCCGTTCTAATACAGGCATCTACGCTCAAGTGATTGATGACGTAGCGGGTGTAACGCTCGCAAGTGCTTCAACTCTTGACAAAGAAGTTTCAAAAGGAACTAAAACTGAACAAGCCGTTACTGTCGGTAAACTCGTTGCAGAACGTGCAAACGCTAAAGGTATTTCAGAAGTGGTGTTCGACCGCGGTGGATATCTATATCACGGACGTGTGAAAGCTTTGGCTGATGCAGCTCGTGAAAACGGATTGAAATTCTAATAGGAGGACACTAGAAAATGGCATTTAAAGACAATGCAGTTGAATTAGAAGAACGCGTAGTTGCTGTCAACCGTGTTACAAAAGTTGTTAAAGGTGGACGTCGTCTTCGTTTCGCAGCTCTTGTTGTTGTTGGTGACCACAACGGTCGCGTAGGATTTGGTACTGGTAAAGCTCAAGAAGTTCCAGAAGCAATCCGCAAAGCAGTAGAAGATGCTAAGAAAAACTTGATTGAAGTTCCTATGGTTGGAACAACAATCCCACACGAAGTTCTTTCAGAATTCGGTGGAGCTAAAGTATTGTTGAAACCTGCTGTAGAAGGTTCTGGAGTTGCCGCTGGTGGTGCAGTTCGTGCCGTTGTGGAATTGGCAGGTGTGGCAGATATTACATCTAAATCACTTGGTTCTAACACTCCAATCAACATTGTTCGCGCAACTGTTGAAGGTTTGAAACAATTGAAACGCGCTGAAGAAGTTGCTGCCCTTCGTGGTATCTCAGTTTCTGATTTGGCATAAGAAAGGGGATAAAATGGCTCAAATTAAAATTACTTTGACTAAGTCTCCAATCGGACGCATTCCATCACAACGTAAAACTGTTGTAGCACTTGGACTTGGCAAATTGAACAGCTCTGTTATCAAAGAAGACAACGCTGCTATCCGTGGTATGATCACTGCAGTATCTCACTTGGTAACAGTTGAAGAAGTAAACTAATGAATTTTTAGGGGATGTGGCAATACTCATCCCCTAAAACTAGGTATAGTCATCTAAGATGACGATGTATAGGCGAGTTGATAAGGGAGACAACCTTTTCTCTCTTATCGGCGCTAGCATTTTACAAAAGAGGAGAAAATAATAATGAAACTTCATGAATTGAAACCTGCAGAAGGTTCTCGTAAAGTACGTAACCGTGTTGGTCGTGGTACTTCATCAGGTAACGGTAAAACATCTGGTCGCGGTCAAAAAGGTCAAAAAGCTCGTAGCGGTGGCGGAGTTCGCCTCGGTTTTGAAGGTGGACAAACTCCATTGTTCCGTCGTCTTCCAAAACGCGGATTCACTAATATCAACGCTAAAGAATACGCAATTGTAAACCTTGACCAATTGAACGTCTTTGAAGACGGTGCGGAAGTAACTCCAGTTGTACTTATCGAATCAGGAATTGTGAAAGCTGAAAAATCAGGAGTTAAAATTCTTGGTAACGGTGAGTTGACTAAGAAATTGACTGTGAAAGCAGCTAAATTCTCTAAATCAGCTGAGGAAGCTATCACTGCTAAAGGTGGTTCTGTAGAAGTCATCTAAGAGAGGTGACCCATGTTTTTTAAATTACTAAAAGAAGCGCTCAAGGTTAAACAAGTTCGATCAAAAATTCTCTTTACGATTTTTATCATTCTTGTTTTCCGTATTGGGACAAGTATCACTGTTCCAGGTGTGAATGCGAAAAGTTTGGAAGCTCTCAGTGGTTTATCTTTCTTGAACATGCTTAGTCTTGTTTCAGGGAATGCCATGAAGAACTTCTCCGTTTTTGCACTCGGAGTAAGTCCGTATATCACTGCTTCCATCGTTGTTCAATTGCTACAAATGGATATTTTACCGAAGTTTGTAGAATGGGGCAAACAAGGGGAAGTAGGACGGAGAAAACTAAACCAAGCTACTCGTTATATTGCACTTGTACTTGCATTTGTTCAATCTATCGGGATTACAGCAGGATTTAATACTCTATCTGGAGCGAAATTATTAACGACAGCTTTAACTCCACAGGTTTTTGTTACCATTGGTATTATCCTCACGGCAGGTAGTATGATTGTAACGTGGCTCGGGGAACAAATTACAGATAAGGGATACGGAAACGGTGTTTCTATGATTATCTTTGCAGGTATTGTTGCTTCAATTCCTGAAATGATTAAAGGAATCTATGTTGACTACTTCGTCAATATTCCAAGTAGCCGTTTGACTTCATCTATTATCTTTGTCGTTATTTTGATTATCGCTGTCTTGTTGATTGTATACTTTACAACCTTTGTTCAACAGGCAGAATATAAAATTCCAATCCAATATACAAAAGTTGCTCAAGGAGCCCCATCAAGCTCATACCTTCCATTGAAGGTAAACCCAGCGGGGGTTATCCCAGTTATCTTTGCAAGTTCCATTACAGCAGCACCTGCAGCCATTCTTCAGTTTTTGAGTGCTACAGGTCATGATTGGGCTTGGGTACGTACAGCACAGGAAATGTTATCTACAACATCTCCGACAGGTGTTGCTATGTATGCCTTGTTGATCATTCTCTTTACATTCTTCTATACATTTGTACAGATCAATCCAGAGAAAGCAGCAGAAAACTTGCAAAAGAGTGGAGCCTACATTCATGGTGTCCGTCCTGGTAAGGGAACTGAAGAGTTCATGTCGAAACTTCTTCGTCGCCTTGCGACTGTCGGATCAATCTTCCTTGGTGTGATTTCAATCTTGCCGATTGTGGCAAAAGATGTCTTTGGTCTTTCAGAAGCTGTTGCTTTTGGGGGAACTAGTCTTTTGATCATTATCTCAACTGGTATCGAAGGAATCAAACAGCTAGAAGGTTACCTATTGAAACGTAAGTATGTTGGTTTCATGGACAAAACAGAATAAAAGCAAGATTACTTTTGCTTAGAGAGTGGAGTATGAAGGTCTATCTATCAGAGAGATTTTCGTCTCCCCTCTTCTATTTTGTTTTTAAATAGGGGTTGAAAGAGATTTCTGCTTCTATTTAAATACAAAATAAGGAGATCCTATCATGAATCTTTTGATTATGGGCTTACCTGGAGCAGGTAAGGGAACGCAAGCAGCTAAAATTGTGGAGCAATTCCACGTGGCACACATTTCAACTGGAGATATGTTCCGTGCTGCTATGGCAAATCAAACTGAAATGGGTGTACTTGCAAAGTCATACATCGACAAAGGTGAGTTGGTTCCAGATGAAGTTACAAATGGAATCGTTAAAGAACGCCTTTCACAGGACGACATCAAGGAAACAGGTTTCTTGTTGGATGGTTACCCACGTACGATTGAACAAGCCCATGCCTTGGACAAAACATTGGCGGAACTCGGTATCGAACTAGAAGGTGTGATCAATATCGAAGTGAACCCAGATTGTCTCTTGGAACGTTTGAGTGGCCGTATCATCCACCGCGAAACAGGTGAAACCTTCCACAAGGTTTTCAACCCACCAGTTGACTACAAAGAAGAAGATTATTACCAACGCGAAGATGACAAACCTGAGACAGTGAAGCGTCGTTTGGATGTGAATATCGCCCAAGGTGAACCAATCATTGCTCACTACCGTGCCAAAGGATTAGTCCACGATATCGAAGGAAATCAAGATATCAATGATGTGTTCAAAGACATCGAAAAAGTATTGACAAATTTGAAATAAAGCGTTTTTCACACTTGCAAAAAATCGCTACAAATGTTATACTGAGATAGTCTGACTTATAATTGTTGTCTCTGTTTTCAGAGGCATCGAATCGAAATTTATGGAGGTGCTTTTGCGTGGCAAAAGACGATGTGATTGAAGTTGAAGGCAAAGTAGTTGATACAATGCCTAACGCAATGTTTACGGTTGAACTTGAAAATGGACATCAGATTTTAGCAACAGTTTCTGGTAAAATTCGTAAAAACTATATTCGTATTTTAGCGGGAGATCGTGTTACTGTCGAGATGAGTCCATATGACTTGACACGTGGACGTATCACTTACCGCTTTAAATAATCGAAAAACTTGGAGGGATAAGAAATGAAAGTAAGACCATCGGTCAAACCAATTTGCGAATACTGTAAAGTAATTCGTCGTAATGGTCGTGTTATGGTAATTTGCCCAGCAAATCCAAAACACAAACAACGTCAAGGATAAGATAGAAAGGAGAAAACATGGCTCGTATTGCTGGAGTTGACATTCCAAATGACAAACGCGTAGTAATCTCATTGACTTATGTTTATGGTATCGGACTTGCAACATCTAAGAAAATTTTGGCTGCTGCTGGAATCTCAGAAGATGTTCGTGTACGTGACCTTACATCAGACCAAGAAGATGCTATCCGTCGTGAAGTGGATGCAATCAAAGTTGAAGGTGACCTTCGTCGTGAAGTAAACTTGAACATCAAACGTTTGATGGAAATCGGTTCATACCGTGGTATTCGTCACCGTCGTGGACTTCCTGTCCGTGGACAAAACACTAAAAACAACGCTCGCACTCGTAAAGGTAAAGCTGTTGCGATTGCTGGTAAGAAAAAATAATATAGGAGGTAAAAGTCTTGGCTAAACCAACACGTAAACGTCGTGTGAAAAAGAATATCGAATCTGGTATTGCTCATATTCACGCTACATTTAATAACACTATTGTTATGATTACTGATGTGCATGGTAATGCAATTGCTTGGTCATCAGCTGGTGCTCTTGGTTTCAAAGGTTCTCGTAAATCTACACCATTCGCTGCTCAAATGGCTTCTGAAGCTGCTGCTAAATCTGCACAAGAACACGGTCTTAAATCAGTTGAAGTTACTGTAAAAGGTCCAGGTTCTGGTCGTGAGTCAGCTATTCGTGCGCTTGCTGCCGCTGGTCTTGAAGTAACAGCAATTCGTGATGTGACTCCAGTGCCACACAATGGTGCTCGTCCTCCAAAACGTCGCCGTGTATAATCATCGCATTACACTGCTTTTCGTTTAAGAGGGAGTAACTAAATGATTGAGTTTGAAAAACCAAATATAACAAAAATTGATGAAAATAAAGATTATGGCAAGTTTGTAATCGAACCACTTGAACGTGGTTACGGTACAACTCTTGGTAACTCTCTTCGTCGTGTACTACTAGCTTCTCTACCAGGAGCAGCAGTGACATCTATCAACATTGAAGGTGTCTTGCATGAGTTCGACACAGTTCCAGGTGTTCGTGAAGACGTGATGCAAATCATTCTGAACATTAAAGGGATTGCAGTGAAATCATACGTTGAAGACGAAAAAATCATTGAACTTGACGTTGAAGGTCCCGCTGAAATTACAGCTGGAGACATTTTGACTGACAGTGATATTGAGATTGTAAATCCAGATCATTATCTCTTTACAATCGGTGAAGGGTCTTCCCTAAAAGCGACAATGACTGTTAACAGTGGTCGTGGATATGTACCTGCTGATGAAAACAAAAAAGATAATGCACCAGTTGGAACACTTGCTGTAGATTCTATTTATACACCAGTTACAAAAGTCAACTATCAAGTAGAGCCTGCTCGTGTAGGTAGCAATGATGGATTTGACAAATTAACCCTTGAAATCTTGACTAATGGAACAATTATTCCAGAAGATGCTTTAGGGCTTTCAGCACGTATCTTGACAGAACATCTTGATTTGTTTACAAATCTTACTGAGATTGCTAAGTCAACTGAAGTGATGAAAGAAGCTGATACTGAATCTGACGACCGAATTTTGGATCGTACGATTGAGGAACTGGACTTGTCTGTGCGTTCATACAACTGTTTGAAACGTGCCGGTATCAATACTGTGCATGATTTGACAGAAAAATCTGAAGCAGAGATGATGAAAGTACGAAATCTTGGACGCAAGAGTTTGGAAGAAGTGAAACTCAAACTCATTGACTTGGGTCTTGGATTAAAAGATAAATAAAGGAGGAATACATGGCTTACCGTAAACTAGGACGCACTAGCTCACAACGTAAAGCAATGCTTCGCGATTTGACAACTGACCTTTTGATCAACGAATCAATCGTGACAACTGAAGCTCGTGCTAAAGAAATCCGTAAAACTGTTGAAAAAATGATTACTCTAGGTAAACGTGGTGATTTGCATGCACGTCGTCAAGCAGCTGCTTTCGTACGTAATGAAATCGCATCTGAAAACTATGATGAAGCAACTGATAAGTACACTTCTACTACAGCACTTCAAAAATTGTTCTCAGAAATCGCACCTCGTTATGCTGAACGTAACGGTGGATACACTCGTATCCTTAAAACTGAACCACGTCGTGGTGATGCTGCGCCAATGGCGATCATCGAATTAGTATAAAATCATCAATTTTGTTGAGTGTTATGATGATGGAGTCTTGTGCTCTTAGTCTAGCTCTGGTCTACCGCTGGGACTTCGGTCCTAGCGGGAACACTCATCATCATTTGATAGGGTAGACGCTTGTTTACGAAATTGTTTTTTTGTTTAAGAACAACTTCGTAAGCAGGCGTTTTTTAGTATTTTCTATGGAAATATGCTATACTAGGAAAAAAGAAAATCAAAAACGTTCAGGTTTTCTAAAAATCGTAGAAATGGGGTATAAGGATGAAGGCTATTATTACAGTGGTTGGTAAGGACAAGGCTGGGATCGTTGCAGGCGTGTCTACTAAGATTGCAGAGTTGGGTTTGAATATTGACGATATTTCTCAGACGGTGTTGGATGAATACTTTACTATGATGGCAGTCGTTTCTAGTGACGAAAAACAGGATTTCACTTATCTGCGAAATGAGTTTGAAACTTTCGGCCAGACCTTGAATGTCAAAATCAATATTCAAAGTGCGGCGATTTTTGACGCTATGTATAATATCTAGGAGGTGGCTATGGATATTAGACAAGTTACAGAAACCATTGCCATGATCGAGGAGCAGAACTTCGATATCAGAACCATCACCATGGGGATTTCTCTTTTGGACTGTATTGATCCAGATATCAATCGTGCTGCTGAAAAGATTTACCAAAAAATCACCACTAAAGCTGCAAATCTAGTAGCTGTAGGAGATGAAATTGCTGCGGAACTAGGGATTCCTATTGTTAATAAACGGGTATCGGTGACTCCGATTTCTTTAATTGGTGCTGCGACTGATGCGACAGACTATGTTGTTTTGGCAAAAGCACTTGACAAGGCTGCCAAGGAGATTGGTGTTGACTTTATTGGTGGATTCTCAGCTTTGGTACAAAAAGGCTACCAAAAAGGAGATGAAATTCTCATCAATTCTATCCCCCGCGCTCTAGCTGAGACAGATAAGGTCTGTTCGTCCGTTAATATTGGCTCAACTAAATCAGGTATCAACATGACTGCGGTCGCTGATATGGGACGTATCATCAAGGAAACAGCTATGTTGTCAGATATGGGTGCGGCCAAGTTGGTCGTATTTGCTAATGCTGTTGAGGACAATCCTTTTATGGCAGGGGCCTTTCATGGTGTTGGCGAAGCAGATGTTATCATCAATGTCGGGGTTTCGGGTCCTGGTGTGGTCAAGCGTGCCTTGGAAAAAGTTCGTGGACAGAGCTTTGATGTAGTAGCGGAAACAGTCAAGAAAACGGCCTTCAAGATTACTCGTATCGGTCAATTAGTTGGTCAGATGGCCAGCGAGAGACTGGGTGTTGACTTTGGAATTGTCGACCTAAGCTTGGCGCCCACTCCTGCGGTTGGTGATTCTGTGGCTCGTGTCCTTGAGGAAATGGGCCTAGAAACAGTTGGTACACATGGGACGACGGCTGCCCTTGCTCTTTTGAATGACCAAGTTAAGAAGGGCGGAGTGATGGCTTGTAACCAAGTCGGTGGCTTGTCAGGTGCTTTTATCCCCGTTTCTGAAGATGAGGGGATGATTGCTGCGGTGCAAGATGGTTCTCTGAATTTAGAGAAACTAGAAGCCATGACGGCTATCTGTTCAGTTGGACTGGATATGATTGCCATTCCGGAAGATACGCCTGCTGAAACCATTGCAGCTATGATTGCGGATGAGGCGGCAATCGGTGTTATTAACATGAAAACAACGGCTGTCCGTATTATTCCAAAGGGCAAAGAAGGCGATATGATTGAGTTTGGTGGTTTGCTAGGGACAGCTCCAGTTATGAAGGTCAACGGGGCTTCGTCTGTTGATTTCATCTCTCGCGGTGGGCAAATCCCAGCTCCAATCCATAGTTTTAAAAATTAATAAAAAAGCGAGAGGATTTAAGTTGAGTTTAAGGATGACTGTGTATACTATAATCATTAAATAAAGACCTCCTAACTTTATTTAATAGAAATCCTAAACTTTTTCATAATAATCTCCTAGGGAAGCTACCATGAGGGTAGCTTTTCTTTTGGGTAATTTACAAATGTTGGCTTTGCTTTTGAAAGCCGAATATTTCTTTGATCCATGATATAATAGAAGAAAATGGAGGATAGAAAATGTCTAAAGTAAGATTGTACTTGGTCCGTCATGGGAAAACGATGTTTAACACGATTGGACGTGCTCAAGGATGGAGTGATACACCTCTGACTGTAGAAGGTGAGTTGGGAATCCATGAACTGGGAATTGGCTTGAGAGAGTCTGGCTTGCAGTTTGACCGCGCTTATTCCAGCGATTCAGGGCGTACTATTCAAACCATGGGAATTATCCTAGAAGAACTTGGCCTGCAGGGGAAAATCCCTTACCGAATGGACAAGCGCATCAGAGAGTGGTGCTTTGGTAGTTTTGATGGGGCCTATGATGGGGACCTCTTTATGGGGTTGATTCCGAGAATTTTCAATGTAGACCATGTTCATCAGTTGTCCTATGCAGAGCTAGCAGAAGGTCTAGTTGAGGTCGATACTGCAGGATGGGCTGAAGGTTGGGAAAAACTCAGTGGCCGAATCAAGGAAGGCTTTGAAGCGATTGCCAAAGAAATGGAAGAACAAGGTGGGGGCAATGCCCTCGTTGTGAGCCATGGAATGACGATTGGTACCATTGTTTATCTGATCAATGGCATGCATCCGCATGGTCTAGATAATGGTAGCGTGACGATTCTTGAATATGAGAACGGCCAGTTTACGGTCCAAGTTGTTGGTGACCGTAGCTATCGAGAGCTCGGACGTGAGAAGATGGAAGAGACAAATAGTTAATAGAAGTTAGCTCCGATTAGGAGCTAATTTTGAGTTAAAGGATATGATTTAAATCAATAGTTCCGAAAAAGTAAAAATTTTTGGGGGATGTGATGTTATGAAAGGAAGGCTAGAATCATTTTGGAGAATAATACCATAAAGGAGATATAGACAGAATGAAATTAAACTAAAAGGATTGAATCTTGCATAACGCAAAACTCAATCCTTCATTAAAAAAATATTTATCATGTTTAGCAATCAGTCAAACCTAGTTGAAAGATATGTTATATTTGAATGAAATTACCAAATATAAGGGAAAATTCGATAGCGAACCTTTTGACAGTATGTTTCATATGCTCTTCCAAAATGATTGTATAAGGCTTTTTCTTCTACTTTTAATCGAATACTGTAACCAACTACCAATAGAATGAGACAAATAATAATTGTGAGAGGATTTAATGAAACAATTGACAAGCCAAGTATGGATACGATGCTACCAGTATAGGCAGGATTTCTTACTATAGAATAGGGCCCTGCTTCTACCAACTGCTGACTATCTGTTGTTTGAACCGCAAGTGTAAAATTCTTCCCAAGATAATTAACTGCATAGATACGTAATACAAAGCCGGCTAGAGAAAGGAGAATTCCAATATAGATCAAAAAATGTGGCAATTGAGCTATAGAAGGTAGAAGTTGTTCATTCATTAATAGGAGACAACAAACAACACTACCAATAATGATGTAACGACTTCCTTTGTCTTCAGAGTTATTTTCATTGTTTGATTTTGTTTTCCTTTTAATCCACGTTTCTGTGATGATGAAAATGAGAATGAACCCATATGCAAAAATAGTTTGTAAATCCATGATTATTTCCTCCAGCTAGCATTATACAACTTTCAATTTTGGTGGTCAATTAAAAGGAAATAGTTAGAGTATGTTTTGTAATAGGTATCAATGGAAACTTCATGATTTCATCTGTAAAAATCTCTTGAAAATGGTATAATAGTAACATCATAAAATTGGAGAGAGACCATGAGTTTTTACAATCATAAGGAAATTGAGCCTAAGTGGCAGGGCTACTGGGCGAAACATCATACATTTAAGACAGGAACAGATGCCTCAAAACCGAAGTTTTATGCGCTTGACATGTTCCCTTACCCGTCTGGAGCAGGTCTGCACGTAGGACACCCAGAAGGCTACACAGCGACTGATATCCTTAGCCGTTACAAACGTGCCCAAGGTTACAATGTCCTTCACCCAATGGGGTGGGATGCCTTTGGTTTGCCAGCTGAGCAGTACGCTATGGATACGGGGAATGACCCAGCAGAATTTACAGCGGAAAATATTGCCAACTTCAAACGCCAAATCAATGCGCTTGGCTTCTCTTACGACTGGGACCGTGAAGTCAATACAACAGATCCAAACTACTACAAGTGGACTCAGTGGATTTTCACCAAGCTTTACGAAAAAGGCTTGGCCTATGAAGCCGAAGTACCAGTAAACTGGGTGGAAGAATTGGGAACGGCCATTGCCAACGAAGAAGTCCTTCCTGACGGAACTTCTGAGCGTGGAGGCTATCCAGTTGTCCGCAAACCAATGCGCCAATGGATGCTTAAAATCACGGCTTATGCAGAGCGCTTACTCAATGATTTAGATGAACTTGATTGGCCTGAGTCCATCAAGGATATGCAACGCAATTGGATTGGGAAATCAACTGGTGCCAATGTAACCTTTAAAGTAAAGGGAACAGACAAGGAATTCACTGTCTTTACCACTCGTCCGGATACCCTTTTCGGTGCGACCTTTACCGTTCTTGCACCTGAGCATGATTTGGTAGATGCTATCGTCAGTCCAGAACAAGCTGAGGCAGTAGCTGCCTACAAACACCAAGCCAGTCTCAAGTCTGACTTGGCTCGTACCGACCTTGCTAAGGAAAAAACAGGGGTTTGGACGGGTGCTTATGCCATCAACCCTGTCAATGGCAAGGAAATTCCAATCTGGATCGCTGACTATGTTCTTGCTAGTTATGGAACAGGTGCTGTCATGGCTGTGCCTGCCCATGACCAACGTGACTGGGAATTTGCCAAACAATTTGACCTTCCAATCGTAGAAGTGCTAGAAGGTGGAAATGTAGCGGAAGCTGCCTATACTGAAGATGGTCTTCATGTCAATTCAGACTTCCTAGATGGCCTTAACAAAGAAGACGCTATTGCTAAGATTGTGGCTTGGTTGGAAGAGAAAGGTTGTGGACAAGAGAAGGTTACCTACCGTCTCCGCGACTGGCTTTTTAGTCGTCAACGTTACTGGGGTGAGCCAATCCCAATCATTCATTGGGAAGATGGGACTTCAACAGCTGTTCCTGAAAATGAATTGCCACTTGTCTTGCCAGTCACCAAGGATATCCGCCCTTCAGGTACTGGGGAAAGTCCACTAGCTAACTTGACAGACTGGCTTGAAGTGACTCGTGAAGATGGTGTCAAAGGTCGTCGTGAAACCAACACCATGCCACAGTGGGCTGGTTCAAGCTGGTACTACCTCCGCTATATCGACCCACACAATACTGAGAAATTGGCTGATGAGGACCTTCTCAAACAATGGTTGCCAGTGGATATCTACGTGGGTGGTGCAGAGCATGCCGTTCTTCACTTGCTCTACGCTCGTTTCTGGCACAAATTCCTCTATGACCTCGGTGTGGTTCCAACCAAAGAACCATTCCAAAAACTCTTTAACCAAGGAATGATTTTGGGGACAAGCTACCGTGACCACCGTGGGGCTCTTGTAGCGACTGACAAGGTTGAAAAACGTGACGGTTCCTTCTTCCATGTGGAAACAGGAGAAGAGTTGGAGCAAGCACCAGCCAAGATGTCTAAATCGCTCAAAAACGTTGTCAATCCAGACGACGTAGTGGAACAATACGGTGCTGACACCCTTCGTGTCTATGAAATGTTTATGGGGCCACTTGATGCTTCAATCGCTTGGTCTGAAGAAGGTCTGGAAGGAAGCCGTAAGTTCCTTGACCGTGTTTACCGTCTGATTACAAGTAAAGAAATTGTTGCGGAAAACAATGGCGCTCTTGACAAGGTTTATAACGAAACCGTTAAATCTGTTACTGAGCAAATCGAGTCCATGAAATTCAACACAGCCATTGCTCAACTCATGGTCTTTGTCAATGCGGCTAACAAGGAAGACAAACTCTATGTGGGCTATGCCAAAGGCTTTATCCAATTGATTGCCCCATTTGCACCTCACTTGGCAGAAGAACTCTGGCAAACAGTTACAGCAACAGGTGAGTCCATCTCTTACGTGGCTTGGCCAACATGGGACGAAAGTAAATTGGTTGAAGACGAAATCGAAATCGTCGTTCAAATCAAAGGAAAAGTCCGTGCCAAACTCATGGTTGCCAAAGACCTCTCACGCGAAGAATTGCAAGAAATTGCTCTAGCGGACGAAAAAGTCAAAGCGGAGATTGACGGTAAGGAAATCATAAAAGTGATTGCGGTACCTAACAAACTCGTTAATATCGTTGTTAAATAACGAGTTTATTAGCTTTATCTGCCACCTTCAATAGTCCACTGGACTATTGAAGCCAACTAAATTGGTTAATATTGTTGTGAAATAACCAATTTAGTTACTGATTTCCAACCTCAAACAGTTCCCCAAACTGTTTGAGCCAACTAAACTCGTTAATATCGTTGTGAAATAAGATAGGAATCCTTCAGAGTAGAATCTGGAGGATTTTTTATTTGACAGGAAGTTTTTATTTTGTTAATATGATTAACAAAGAAAAGAGAGATTATGGATAAAAAAGAATTTATTACATTTAATAATCGTTTCAATAGATTTATTTTAGCGTTTGACCAGTTAAAAAAAAATCAACATAAAAGTGGTGTTGACAAATCCATTACTTTGAATGAGGTACATTTGATTGTTGTGATTGGGAAAAATCAGCCCTTAAATCTAGTAAAATTATCTGAATTATTAGAAGTTTCGAGAAGTGCAATAACTCAAAGTGTTAGGAGATTAATTCAAAAAAATTTAGTTGTTTTTGATTTTGCTCCGAATAATGGGAAAAATAAATATTTGAGATTATCTGACAAAGGCATCGAAGTTTTTAAAATCCATAAGGAGCAACAAGCATATATTGAAAAATCGGTCTTTTCAGTTTTAAACAACTATAGCGAGGAGGAGCTTCAAACAGTTGTGAAATTGATGGATGATATTGAAAAGGTATGGGAAGAATTACCGTGGTAAAAGTCACGGTAAATTTTAAATTTAGTTGTTAAGTATATTAACAAAAGGAGAAGATATGACTGTAAACATTGAACTGATTTCACAAACTGATTTAGCAGATGAATCTTTTTATATTACTATCAATGGTTTAGAACCAAGGACAAGGTATTGTGTAGAAATGTACCTGTCTGATTATTACTGTATAAATGCTCCCTTACTTTTAGATCATGATGTCGTGTGGAAATCAACCGCAATTTTTTTATCTGATCAGGGCGGTATGATTGATACCTCTCAGACAGCATCTATTTCGGGATCTTATAAAGGGGTTTCAGAAATGGGCTTATTCTTTAATGTGAAGCCGCTGAAGAATAGGAAAAGGAGATTACCCAGTTCTCTTGATAGAATTCCTTTACGAGATTGTTTTGGTGTTGAAATTAAAATCAGGCTGGGGAAAGATGTGGTCGCGGAGCAAAGTTTTGTAAGGCGTTATATGAATTTGGGAATAAGGTATCGAGATATTTATGATAAGCATTTTCAAGGTCGATTATTTTATGATGAAAAGTTAAGAAAGGCGCCAGCCGTGATTATTGTTAGTGGTAGTGAGGGAAGAATTGAAAAAGCTCAGAACATTGCCCAACTTTTATCTTCTAGAGGCTACATTTGTCTTGCGATAGCTTATTTTGGTTTAGAGGGATTACCCCAAAACTTAGAACGAATTCCGATAGAATGTCTGGAGGAAGCGAAAGATTTTCTATGTCATCATCCTCAAGTTGATAATACAAAAATAGGAATATATGGTCGTTCTAAAGGAGCAGAGCTTGTTCTGGCTGGACAAAGTATTTTGGATGATGTGCAATGTTTGGTACTCAATTCCCCCTCAAATGTAATATTTGAGGGAATAAAGGGAAAACTCAACTCTCATTCATCTTCTTGGACATATTTGCAAAAAGAACTTCCGTATCAAAAATTTCAACTAGGAAATTATTTTTTAAACAAGTTTTTTGGAAAACATATTTCTGAAGATAGTAGGGCTCAGATTGATATGAGTAAAATTGCCTCTCCTTTATTATTACTAGGAAGCGATGTCGATGAAATATGGGATGCGTCATCCGCGATAGATGATATTATTTCACATTATAAAGGGAAATCCATTTTGTTTAAAAAATATCATGAAACGGGGCATATGTTAACGGTTGCTTATCAACCGAATCATCGTTATCGAAAAGATTGGCGCTTATTAATGAAAGAAAGTGTAGACTCTTGGTTTGCTACGATAAATTTTTTTGATACGCATTTGAAAAATTTGTAGATAGTGCTGAACCGTGCTATAATAGTCCCAACTAAGATAAAAACACAGTTCTGGTTGGTAGTCCAGACGTAGGCAAACCTATCAGTAACCTTCCTCCTTGGTTGTCCATTCTTAGGGATAGATTTAAGGAGGTGCTGTCGTGGAAATCGTTTCAATTGGCTTGACAGTTTATTTTGAAGATGGATTTTGGCATGGATTGTTTGAACAAGAGTATGAGGAAACTTATCAAGTTTGTCGAGTGACATTTGGTCAGGAACCAAAAGAGGATGAAATTTTGAAACTTTTACAGACTCAGTTTGCTCGGTTATCTTTTAGTCCAGAGGCAACAGTTAAACAGCATGTGAAGATTAAGAATCCGAAGCGTCTGCAGCGAGCTGTAAAGAAACAGGTGAAGCAGAAAGTTTCTTCTAAGTCACAAGAGCTTTTACAGTTGCAGCATGAGGAACAAAAAAAGCATTCAAAACAACAGTCTAGTCTCCAAAAGCAATTGCTCAAGCAAGAGAAATTTGAACGCAAACAGCAAAAACGTAAAGAGAAGCACAAGGGGCACTAGTGATTCTCTTTCATAAAATAGAACAGCTCTTCTTGGATAACAAGAGCTGTTTTTGCTTGTATTGAAGATTTCTTTCCTATTAGATAGACTTATCGTTAATGGCCGTTTCAAATTCAGGACCATACTTGCTTACTTCAAATTCAATCCTGCCCCATTCAGCATTTTCATTTTACTAGAAGGGGGTGTGTGCCATGATTTCTGATTCATTTTTTATTGTTTGGTTTAGCGAGAACAATATTACCGACTCTTGGATTTTTCTGCCGGATGCTATAAAATGCCTCTTTTATAGCGCATGTTTAAAAATATAATGTATGGTTGTAAGTGGTTTTAAACTTCCTCTAGTGATTCGATAGGAGAAAAACGAGCCTGCTCTACTTTAATTTAACCCCCATTATTTTACCACTTAGCCTTTCATTTTAACTGCTTATCTCAAAAGTCGATTTTTCTTTCATTCTTTTTGTTAAACTAGTGTGGTTAAGAGGAGGAAAAAATATGATTTTACAAGCTAAACATTTGACTAAACGGTACGGCAATCATATGGCTGTCGATGATATTCAGTTAGAGTTTGAAAAAGGAAGTTTCAATGCTATTTTGGGACCCAATGGTGCAGGGAAATCAACCACTATTTCCATGTTAATCGGTTTGAAAAAGCCGACACAAGGTCAGATTAGATATGCGCCAAATACGAAAATCGGAGTTGTTTTTCAAGCTAGTGTACTGGATGAGATGTTGACGGTTAGGGAAAATCTCACGATTCGTGCTCAACAGTATAAGGAGATTGCGGCAAGTCGTGTGGATGATTTGATTCATCAACTGGGTTTGACGGCTTTCCAGAAACAACTCTATGGAACCTTGTCAGGTGGACAAAAACGTCGGGTTGATATTGCGCGTGCTCTTCTTTCGCGACCAGATATTCTTTTCTTGGATGAACCAACGACAGGTCTTGATATTCAGACTCGCAAATCCATCTGGGATCTACTGTATCGACTACAAAAGGATGAAGGGATGACTATTATCTTAACGACTCATTATCTGGATGAAGCAGATGAAGCGGATCAGATCTATATCGTTGATCATGGGAAAGTGATTGCGCAAGGTTCTGCGACTTCTATTAAAAGTCAGTATGCATCTAATATTCTAAAAATTCGTTTTAAGGAAATGAAGGATTTAGAAAAGCTGCTACAGACTGGAATGACAGTAGAGGAAGAAAATGAGTTGGAATATCTTTTTTATCCAAGGACGTCACAGGAAGCCATTGAATATTTGGCAAAAGTTCGAGAAGAAATTGATTCTTTTGAGTTTCGTTCGGGTACTATGGATGATGCCTTTATTGCACTTACAGGAAGAGAGGTTCGCTAATGTTAGCTTTATTGAAACGGAATTTTATCTTATATTTTCGTAATCGTTCGGGAGTATTTTTCTCTTTATTGGGGGCATTGATTTCCTTCCTCCTTTATATCATTTTTTTGCAGAAGAATTTGACGGATTCTTGGTCCCAACTCCCCAATAGTACGAACCTTTTAAATAACTGGCTGATGGGTGGGACGTTGGCTGTGACTGGGATGACAACCAGTTTTACAGCTCTTAAACAAATGGTTCAGGACCGCGAAAATCAAGTGGATCAAGATCTATACTTGACTGATTTAGGTAACTGGGGCTTACAGGCCTCCTATCTAATCAGTAGTATTGTCATTTCTTTTGTTATGCAGATGTTTATGTATGCTGTTATGAGTTTTTATTTTAAAGAGAGCCCAGTTATCAGTCATTTACCGGAAATCGCTTTGATTATGTTGTTAAGCAGTCTGCTTTCAAGTTTGGTAAATGTTCTCTTGATTTACCGTTTTCAATCTGTAGATAGCCTTGGTAAACTGGCAACGATAGTGGGAACTGCTTCTGGATTTTTAGTAGGAACTTATATCCCCATTGGAGTATTACCTGATTCTGCACAGCTTTTCATGAAATGTACCCCTGCAACTTATATTGCTTCTCTCTATCGACAAGTCTTGATGAAAGAGCGGTTAGAGACCGCATTTTCAGGAAATAGCGGTCTGTTACAGGAATTTCAAGAAAAAATGGGAATCCAAATCAACTGGCAAGAACTATTGACAAAGGAAGAAACATACTTTATAGTGGTTATTATCAGTCTCGTCGCTATTCTTCTTTGGATGTTATTTGTTAAAGTGTTTAGCAAGAGAAAATAAAGATGTATTGGAGAGAAAATGAAGATTCGTTTTGAAATGAAGACAGAGTTTTCAGAAAAAGACCCACACATTTTAATTCAGGCAGCTCAGTTAACCGATCAAGCAAGAGAAGTCATGGAGTATTTAGAACAATTTTCAACGACTAATCAGGTGGTCATTCCTATTCGAACGGATGATCATCTGGTTATGGTGAAAATTGAGGATCTTATTCTAGCAGATATCGATAAGAATTTGTTGACCATTTATACGGTAGATGGGATTTATAAAACTAAGGAAACATTGACAAACTTTCAGAATCGGGTTAACCGGCGTAATTTCATACAGATATCACGTCATTCAGTTATAAACATTGACCATTTAGAGTCATTATCGGATAGCTTTTCAGGGAACATGATGGCTAAGATGACTCGGGGTCTCAAATCGAGTGTGAGTCGGAAATACGTTAAGTCCTTAATGGATTATCTAGGTTTATAGGAGAAAATCATGAAGCGATTGATTGCTTATTTTGTATCGGGAATGCGTACGGCCTCCTTTGTTTATTTGAGTTTGGTGTTATTGGCTCAGTTTTATTCAGGTATTACCTATCCCGCACCAACGACAAAAAATATTCTAGCTTTGTTTTTGATGAGTGGAATTATGGGGGTACTGACTTTAATCCTTGAAAGACTAGAGTTTCTTGCTTATAGTATGCGTGTAGGAGTTCATTTGTTAGCGACAGCTACTATTTTAGTATTAACCTACTTATTTTTTGGCTGGGGTTCAGCATTGTTGAGTCCCTTGCTTTGGTTCTTTTTTTTGTTGATTTATGGACTGATATGGTTGTACCAGATCTGGCAAACTCACAAGCTCACCCAACGAATTAATCAAGCCTTAGAAGATAAAAGAAAGAAAAAGAATCACTAATGTAGTGTTGAGGATGAGGTTTGAGGAGAGTGCTAGTTTCCATATAGAGCAAATTATGATATAGTATTTTCAGCGTAAAACAAGGAGAAAACAATGCCAGTAAATGAATATGGTCAGATAATTGGTGAGTCAATGGAAGGTTATACATCTGGTGAATTGCCTTCTATTGATTTCTTAGAAGGGCGCTACGCTCGGATAGAGGCTCTTTCGGTGGAAAAGCATGCGGAGGATTTATTAGCTGTTTATGGTCCAGGTACTCCTCGGGAGATGTGGACCTACCTCTTTCAGGAACCAGTGGCAGATATGGAGGAACTGGTTACCGTCTTAAATCAGATGTTGGCTCGTAAGGACCGTTTTTACTACGTGATTATAGACAAGGCAACTGGTAAGGCCTTGGGAACTTTTTCTCTCATGCGCATTGACCAGAATAACCGAGTAATAGAAGTGGGTGCCGTCACTTTTTCGCCTGCTCTTAAGGGGACGAGGATAGGAACAGAAGCTCAGTATCTCTTGGCACGCTATGTTTTTGAGGAGCTTAACTATCGTCGCTATGAGTGGAAATGCGATGCTCTAAATTTTCCATCCAGACGAGCTGCGGAGCGTTTGGGCTTTGTTTATGAAGGAACCTTCCGTCAGGCAGTCGTTTATAAGGGACGTACACGGGATACGGATTGGCTCTCTATGATTGATAAGGACTGGCCTCAAGTTAAAGCTCGTTTGGAAGCATGGCTGACTCCTGAAAATTTTGATAAAAATGGACGGCAGTACAAGAGCTTAAGAGAATTCTGAGAGGTATTAGGATGATGACTATTAGAAGGCAAGAAATCGTCAAGCTAGAGGATGTTTTGCATCTCTATCAGGCAGTTGGATGGACAAATTATACACATCAACCTCAGATGTTGGAGAGAGCCTTGTCTCACTCATTAGCGATTTATCTGGCACTTGATGGCGATGCCGTGGTGGGCTTGGTCCGTTTGGTCGGAGATGGTTTCTCATCGATTTTTGTCCAGGATTTGATCGTTTTGCCTAGCTATCAGCGCCAAGGGATTGGTAGCGACTTGATGAAAGAGGCTTTAGGTGACTTCAAAGATGCCTATCAAGTCCAACTAGTGACCGAACAGACAGAAAAAACCTTG
This sequence comes from Streptococcus oralis, assembly GCF_016127915.1. Classification (NCBI taxonomy): domain Bacteria; kingdom Bacillati; phylum Bacillota; class Bacilli; order Lactobacillales; family Streptococcaceae; genus Streptococcus; species Streptococcus oralis. Next base: position 1,309,860 of record NZ_CP066059.1, read on the forward strand.
GGATTCTATCGATCTCTGGGATTTGAAACTTTATCTACTTATGACTGTGCAGGAATGATTTGGGTGGATCGAAAAAGATAAAAAAATTATTTTTTATTAAGTAAAGTTTAAGTCTCCTCGTGTATTATATAGTTATTAGATAAAGACCTCCTAATACTCTTCGAAAATCTCACCAGCCTTCGTTAGAGTAGACTTAGCTAACTATCGTTATGCTTGCGTCTATCTGCCTAGTCTGATTTCGATTTTCATTGAGTACCCTTTATTTAATGAAATCCCAAACTTTTCTTTTTCATCATAATCTCCTAAGGAAGCCACCCAATCAGGTGGCTTTTTTGTTGTTTGAGAAAAAATTCCATTTGGAGAAAATTTTTAAAAAATGATAAATCATAGAAAAAGTTAAGTTAGCTTTAAGATTCATCTTGTATCATATAATCATTAAATAAAGACCTCCTAACTTTATTTAATGAAATCCTAAACTTTTCTTTTTCATAATAATCTCCCTAAAGAAGTCACCCAATCAGGTGGCTTTTTTGTTGTTTGAGAAAGGAAATCCCATTTGGAAAAATTAACAAAAAAAAATTTTAGAAATTAGAAAAAACTTTGCTACTTCTGTATCAGCTTTTTTTAGTTTCTAAAAATAAAGCGTTTACATTTCGATATAAAAGTGTTATACTTAATTGGTAATAAAATATAAATAAAAAAGCTGTAAAATAAAAATTAAATCGCAATAATTAACAAATTATAAACAAAATCAAAAAGAGGTAGAAATATGGTCAAACGATTTATTAGCTCTAATGCATCAGAGATTTTAAGTATGACAGCTAGTGAGCTGAAACAAAGCATCAAAGCTAGCGAGGGACGGATCATCTTATCAGAAAATGTGGCTTTTAAGGAATCTTATATCGGTGATATTACGAATTCTGAGATGGCTAGAGCTTTTGGTGCAGACCTTATTTTGCTAAATGGTATTGATCTCTTCAATCCTTATGTGGATGGTTTGACTGGGAAAGGAAATTTTGTAGAGGAGCTACATCACTTAGTTGGACGTCCTATCGGAGTCAATTTAGAACCGATTGATACGCAGGCGCAAATGGCCGAAGATCGTCAAGAGATTAACGAAGGTAGGCAAGCTAGTGCTGCAACCATTCAGGCAGCAGAACAATATGGTGTTGATTTTATTTGCTTGACAGGAAATCCAGGAACAGGGGTAACCAATCAGGCAATTATCGATACGATTCGAGTAGTGAAAGAGCATTTTTCAGGTTTGCTCATTGCTGGAAAAATGCATGGTGCAGGAGTAGATGAGCCAGTAGCGGACTTGGAGGCTATCGATCAATTTATTGAAGCGGGAGCAGATATTATCCTAGCTCCAGCGGTGGGAAGTGTTCCAGGATTTGATGATGCAGATTTGAAACAAATCGTTCAGTTGGCACATAAAAAAGGGGCTCTCGTAATGAGCGCTATTGGAACGAGTCAAGAGAGTTCGGATACAGATATTGTTAAGCAAATGGCAATCCGCAATAAAATCTGTGGTGTAGACATTCAGCATATTGGAGATTCAGGATATGGTTGTCTTGCCCCAGTGGAGAACATCTTTGCAATGAGCAAAGCGCTTCGTGGCCAGCGCCATACGGTTTCGATGATTGCTCGTTCGATCAATCGTTAAAATATATATATAAAAATTGAGAACCATGTAGGTTCTCAATTTTTTTTATGAAGAAAAGCTTCGTTAATACATAGGCTGATTGCAGCTCTAGCAACATTCAAATGAGAATACGGTTTGATGGTAATCTCGGGTTGTTTTTGATGTGGGAACAGTTGTACCATGTGATGTAAGCGAGAGAGGATCTGCTCTGCAATTATAGGATAAGAGAAGATTTCGCCATCTAAGTAAATGCGTTCTGTGTCAATAAGTTGGCATAGATTGGAAATCGAAATCGTCAAATATTTACAGGCGGTATTGATTAACTCAATACTACCAAGATCTCCCAATTGGTAAGCTGTAAGAAGTGTATTGAGGCTGATATCACCAGAATCGGCCACTAAGGTTCGAAGTAAAGAGACACGGGAAGAGCGATAGAGCAAGCTTGCTTTGTCAATCAGGGCGCTCTCACTGGCATAGACTTGCAGGCAACCATTTTTACCGCAAGGACACCGTTCGCCTTCAGGATTGATGACAGTGTGTCCGACTTCTCCGATCAGGAAATTTTCTTGACTATAGATACTTCCGTTATACATATATGAACAATGAATACCTCTTGCAACATGATAAACGATGAAATTACTATCTGTAGAATGATAGTTAAAGAGTCGCTCTGCCAAGGTGAGGCAGTGAGATTTATTACCAAAGTAAACGGGAACAGCAAAAGCATCCTGTATTGTTTTTAAGTTTATATTTTCCCAAAGTGGGTTTTTAGAGATGATTTGCGGGCTTTCGTCTAATTTAACGTGTCCTGGCAATCCAATCCCAATTGCTGAAATAGAAAAATTCTTATTTTTTTGTAAAAAATGTTGGATAAGTTGAATGATTTCAATATCATTAGGACCGCCTTGATGTTCTAGATGATGTGTATGCCATTCGCTAGCCAAAATATCACCTATATTATCAGCAATCACTAAAGCAAGATACTTTTCAGAAATCTCAAACCCCAAATAAAAGTGTTGGCGAGCAGTGATGTCTAGTAAAGTTTTTTTACGTCCGACACTATCGTCTTCTAATTCTCCTAGTTCGTGCACCAATCCTTCTTTAATGAGTTCGTTGATGATATTGCCTGTCGTAGCAGGAGTGATATGTGTTTCTTTTGAAATATCGATACGAGAAATCGGGCGTTTTGCATAGAGTTGATCTAGAATTGTTGCCCTGATTTCAGCTTGTTTTCGAGTTAATGTCATAATTTTTACCTCAGCTGATATATTATCAAAAAATAATTAAAAACTCAACATGAAAGCGTTGACATTTTCAAAAATTCAGTATATAATATTTATAGAAAATTAACAATAAACTTAAATAAACAAAAAAACAGCTTTTTTATTTACATATTACAAATAATAAGTTTGTTTTAATTTTTAAAATACCAAATTATTTAGGAGGGGAAACATATGGCTACAAAAGAAATCATGCTAGTCTGTGCTGCAGGTATGAGTACAAGTCTCATGGTAACAAGAATGCAAAAAGCAGCAAAAGAAAAAGAGATGCAAGCAAACATTTTTGCAGTTCCAGTTCCAGAAGCAGAAAGCTATCTAGCCGAACACCAAGTTGATGTTGTCTTATTAGGCCCTCAGGTACGCTATCTATTGGATGATTTTAGAGAAAAGTTAGCAACTACTCCAGTAGATGTCATTCCTATGACGGATTACGGCATGATGAAGGGGGACAAAGTGCTAGAGCTAGCTGAGTCTTTGATGCAATAGGAGGATGTATGGACAGACAATCATCTATAGAAGTTGCAATGCAGTTAATTATGTATGGCGGAGAAGCAAAATCTTGTGCTTTAGAGGCCATTGCAGCAGCTAAAAATCAGAAATTTGATGATGCTACAGAAAAACTCTCCCAAGCTCAGGCGGCACTTTTAGAGGCACACCATGCTCAGACAGATATGCTGACTAGAGAGGCGCAAGGAGAAAAAAACGAAATTAATTTATTTATGATTCATGGTCAAGATCACTTAATGACGAGCATCGCTTTTGTTGACTTGGCTAAGGAAATCATTGCTCTCTATCAAAAAATAGAAAAAAAAGGAGAAGACTATTATGAGTAATTTTGTCGATAAATGGCAAGCGCGCCTGATGCCGATTGCCAATAAAATAGGAAATCAAAAGTTCCTCGTTGCTCTTCGTGATTCCTTTATTGGAACCATGCCAGTCATTATGACAGGTTCATTTGCTTTAATGCTGAATGCTTTTCTGTCTGACCTTCCAGGTCAATTTGGTTGGACTTGGATCACAAGTGCTTTCCAGTGGTTGATTGACATCAACTGGTTAGTCTTCAAGGGAAGTATTCCAATTGTTGTTCTTTTGTTCTTATTTACCTTCGGTGTAAACATTGCTCGAATCTACAAAACAGATAAGGTGTCAGCTGGACTGGTAGCGGTCGCTTCTTATGTTATTACGATTGGTGGTTCTATCACAAAGACATTTGAATTGGCTTCAAATAGCCAAGCGGTTGGTAAGGCAGTTGAGAAACTACCAGAGTTTAAATTAACTGGTAATAGCCTTGCAGTAACACTTAATAGTGTGATTCCGGGCGACCAAATTAGTGCTCGTGGCTATTTTACAGCAATTTTAATTGGTTTTGTCTCTGTTATCATTTTTTGTAAAGTCATGAATCGTAACTGGACAATCAAGCTTCCAGATTCTGTTCCACCTGCAATCATGAAGCCATTCTTGTCTATCATTCCAGCTGCGATTGCTATGTATGTCATCGGTATTGCGACTTATATCTTCAATACTGTGACTGGTGAATTAATGATTAACTGGATCTATAAAGTCCTTCAAGCACCACTTCTTAGCATGTCACAAAGTTTCTGGGCTGTTTTGTTAATTGTATTTTTGAATAAGATTTTCTGGTTCTTTGGACTTCATGGTGGTAATGTCTTAGCACCGGTCATGGCTAGTCTATTTGGTGTTACCATGCTTGCAAACTTAGAAGCTTTCCAAGCAGGGCAAGCTATTCCATATATGTGGACAGATAACTCATTTGGTGCTTTTGTTTGGTTTGATGCGATTGGTGTCGCAATTGCAATTCTTTGGCAAGCTAAAAATAAACATTATCGCGAAGTAGCAAAATTGGGTATTTACCCAATGATCTTCAATATCGGTGAGCCTGTGATGTACGGTCTGCCAATTGTACTGAATCCAATTATGTTCATTCCGTATGTAGTGACGCCACTTCTGATGGTGACTGTCTCGTACTGGGCAACTGCATGGGGACTTGTTGCACCTGTTACTCAGAACGTAACGTGGGTGATGCCTCCTGTCTTGTACGGATTCTTTGCGACAGCCTTTGACTGGAGAGCGATCGTTCTATCACTCATTAATATCGCTATCTCTACCTTTGTTTACTTGCCATTTGTCAAGATGGCTGACAAACAACAGGAGCAATAATATGATAAATTTTGAAATACGTGATGAATTTTATCTTGATGGGAAGCCTTTTAAAATTTTATCAGGAGCCATTCAATATTTTCGCCTTCATCCTGATCAATGGCGAGAAACACTCCACAACTTAAAAGCACTAGGTTACAACACTGTTGAGACTTATATTCCCTGGAGTTTGCACGAACCTCAAGAAGGGCAATTTGTAAGAGACGGCCTACTTGATTTTGAAGCTTACTTTGATCTTGTACAGGAAATGGGCCTTCATTTGATTGTTCGTCCGACCCCTTATATCTGTGCTGAGTTTGATTTTGGTGGAATGCCACCATGGTTACTCAATTATCCTGGCATGCGTTTCCGCGTAAATGATGCTTTGTTTTTAGAAAAGGTTAGTCGTTTTTATGATTGGCTCTTTCCAAAGCTCTTGCCTTATCAGTTTACAGAGGGCGGTCCTATTCTCATGATGCAAGTGGAGAATGAGTATGGTTCTTATGCGGAAGACAAGGAATATATGCGCAACATTGCGAAAATGATGCGAGATCGTGGAGTCAGTGTTCCACTCTTTACATCAGATGGAACTTGGATCGAAGCTTTGGAATCAGGTACCTTGATTGAAGATGATATCTTTGTAACAGGAAATTTTGGATCGCAAGCGAAGGAAAATACAGATAATTTACGTGCTTTTATGGAGCGCCATGGTAAAAAATGGCCGCTTATGTGTACAGAGTTCTGGGATGGTTGGTTTAGCCGTTGGGGCGAAGAAATTGTCCGCCGAGATGCTGAAGACCTCGCACAGGATGTAAAAGAAATGATGCAGATCGGTAGTATGAATCTCTTCTTGCTACGTGGAGGAACAAACTTTGGATTTATCAGTGGCTGTTCTGCTCGGAAAACAAGAGATTTACCACAAATTACATCCTATGATTTCGATGCACCGGTTACAGAATGGGGTGTGCCAACAGAGAAGTATTATGCTGTCCAACGTGTGACGCATGAACTTTTCCCAGAATTGGAACAAATGGATCCAATTATTCGTAAGGCCAGAACTTATGGAAGCTTTCCTGTTGAAGGAACTGCAGATCTTTTGGATGTAGCTCCACAGATCACAGAGGAAATTATACACGATTATCCACAGTCAATGGAGCGTATTGGGCAGAATCATGGCTACATCCTTTATCGTTCAGATATTAAGAATCAATATCACGAAGAGCGACTGAAAGCATTAGAAACTCACGATCGTTGTCATTTCTATATCAATCAAGAGCACTTAGCTACTCAGTATAGAGAAGAGCTGGGAGATGAAATGCTATTCTCTGCTGATACAGAGCGTATTCAAATTGATGTGTTGGTAGAAAATATGGGACGTGTCAACTATGGGTATAAATTGAATGCTCCTAGCCAGTCTAAAGGTGTAAAAGGTGGTATCATGATCAACCACCAATTCCGTAAAGGTTGGAAACACTATGCCTTGAAGTTTGATGAGGCCATGTTGTCTAAGCTAGAATGTACAAATCCTGTGCCAGATAAGATTGTATCACCCGTTTTTTACAAATTTAATGTAAAATTAGATGAGATAGCAGATACTTTTATCGACTGTTCGCAGTATGGTAAAGGCTGTATCAGTGTCAACGGCTTTAATCTAGGACGCTATTGGAGTCAAGGTCCGATTCAATATCTGTATATTCCGTCAGGATTTCTGAAGGAAGAAAATGAGTTTATCGTCTTTGAGACGGAAAATGTAAAAGTTGAAGAACTGTCCTTGATTGATCAGCCGGTATTTAAAGAAATGGGGTTGTAAAAACAATGAAATATATCCGTGTTGGGAATGAATTGGAACAAGCTAGTCAATTGGTCTTGGGCTGTATGCGGATGGCTGAAAAGTCTTCAGATGAGATTGTAACTGTGTTGAAGACCGCTCAGGAAATCGGTATTAACTTCTACGATCACTCCGATGTTTATGCAGGTGGCGAGTCAGAGGCTAAGTTTGCTAAAGGCTTGCAAGATGCGGGAATTTTACGTGATCAAGTGATCATTCAGTCAAAATGTGGCTTGCGAGATGTGCATACGAATTATCATTTTGATTTTTCAAAAGAATATATCATTGACTCAGTAGAAGCCAGTTTGAAACGCCTACAGACCGATTATATGGATGTCTTGCTTTTGCATCGTCCAGATGCTCTGGTCGAGCCAGATGAAGTAGCAGAAGCATTTGATCGCTTGTATCAAGCGGGGAAAGTGCGTTACTTTGGAGTTAGCAATCAAAATCCTTACCAAATCGAACTTTTGCAAAAGAGCGTCAAGCAGCCACTGATTGTCAATCAGTTGCAGTTTGGCCCAGCTCATACGCCTATGATTGATCAAGGTCTGAATGCTAATATGCACAATTCTTTTGCCATCAATCGTGATGGAGGCGTCTTGGATTATTGCCGATTGAAGGATATTACTATCCAGCCATGGTCGCCATTCCAAGTTGATTTGGCACAGGGATTGTTTATGGATCATCCTAAATATGTAGAATTGACAAAGACACTTAAACAGTTTGCAGAGCAGCATCAAGTTTCCTTTGAAGCGATTGTCCTTGCTTGGATCTTACGGCATCCAGCGAATATGCAACCAATCATCGGAAGTATGAATCCAGAGCGAATCCGCTCAAGTGCAGAAGCATTTAAAGTAGATTTGCCACGTTCTGAATGGTATAAAATTTATAAAAGCGCAGGAAATGCTTTGCCGTAAATATCTATGCCTCCCTATTTCAAGAGGTAAATTGTGAAAACAATTTGCTTCTTTTGTTAAAAAAATAATCAATCATAGAAAAAGTTAAGTTAGCTTTAAGATTCATCTTGTATTATATAATCATTAAATAAAGACCTCCTAATACTCTTCGAAAATCTCACCATACTTCGTCAGAGTCGACTTAGCTAACTACAGTTATGCTTGCGTCTATCTGCCTAGTCTGATTTCGATTTTCATTGAGTACCCTTTATTTAATGAAATCCTAAACTTTTCTTTTTCATAATAATCTCCCTAAAGAAGCCACCCAATCAGGTGGCTTTTTTTGTTTGTAGGCTGGATTTTTGCTATAATAGGAACATGAGTAGAATTTTAGATAATGAAATCATGGGTGATGAGGAGTTGGTAGAACGTACCCTCCGTCCCCAATATTTACGTGAATATATCGGTCAGGACAAGGTCAAGGATCAGCTACAAATATTTATCGAAGCCGCAAAAATGCGTGATGAGGCGCTGGATCATGTTCTTTTGTTTGGTCCTCCAGGTCTCGGGAAAACGACCATGGCCTTTGTCATTGCCAATGAATTGGGAGTCAATCTCAAGCAGACGTCTGGTCCCGTTATCGAAAAAGCAGGTGATTTGGTAGCAATTTTGAATGACTTGGAGCCAGGAGATGTTCTTTTTATTGACGAGATTCATCGCTTGCCCATGGCTGTTGAGGAAGTTTTATATAGTGCCATGGAAGATTTTTACATCGATATTATGATCGGTGCTGGTGAAACTAGTCGCAGTGTTCATCTGGACTTGCCACCTTTTACCTTGATTGGTGCGACGACCCGTGCGGGTATGCTCTCAAATCCTCTGCGAGCACGTTTCGGGATCACAGGCCATATGGAATACTATGCCCACGCTGACTTGACAGAGGTTGTTGAGCGGACGGCAGATATCTTTGAGATGGAAATCACTCATGAAGCTGCATCTGAGTTAGCTTTACGTAGTCGAGGAACTCCTCGTATTGCCAATCGTCTCCTCAAGCGCGTGCGCGACTTTGCCCAGATTATGGGGAATGGGGTTATCGATGATGTGATTACCGATAAGGCTTTGACCATGCTGGATGTAGACCGTGAAGGTTTGGACTATGTAGACCAAAAAATCCTTCGCACCATGATTGAGATGTACGGTGGTGGTCCTGTCGGTTTAGGAACTCTTTCTGTTAATATTGCCGAGGAGCGTGAGACAGTCGAAGATATGTACGAACCTTACCTCATCCAAAAAGGTTTTATCATGCGGACAAGGTCTGGACGGGTGGCGACTGCTAAGGCATATGAACATTTAGGTTATGAATACAGTGAAAAATGAGCAAGAAATTCTAGATGCTTTCAGAGAAACTCCAGATATGATGACCATTCTGACCATCATTCGTGACCTTGGTCTGAAAGATTCGTGGTTGGCGGCAGGTTCTGTCAGGAATTTCATTTGGAATCTCTTGTCTGATAAATCGCCTTTTGATCATGAAACGGACGTGGATGTGATTTTCTTTGATCCAGATATTTCTTATGAGGAAACAGTATCCCTAGAGAAAAAGCTGAGAGAAGATTTCCCTCAGTATCAGTGGGAGTTGAAAAATCAGGTCTATATGCATCTGCACAGTCCCCACACAGCGCCTTACACGAGTTCTCGTGATGCCATGAGTAAGTATCCTGAGCGCTGTACGGCGATAGGCCTTCGCTTGCATGCCGATGCAACTTTAGAGCCCTTTGCGCCCTATGGTCTAGAGGATATTTTAAAGTTTCAAGTTTCCCCAACTCCTCATTTTTTAGAGAATGAGGACCGAATGAAGCGCTATCAAGAACGCTTGTCCAAGAAAAATTGGCAAGAAAAATGGAAAAATCTCACTTTTTCAAAAAACTTAAGAAAAATTTAAGTTAGTGACGGTATACTAGGTTCATAAGTTAAGAGGAACTTAACTTAAACTCCTAAAACTTTTTCATAATAATCTCCCTATAAAATTAAGTCGCCCAATCAGGCGGCTTATTTTTTGTCTGTAAGGAGAGCTAATAACTTAGCAATAGAAGAAAATAGGGAAATATGGTATAATGAAACGATAGATTTTTGAATAGGAATAAGAACATGTTTGGATTTTTTAAGAAAGATAAAGCTATAGAAGTTGAGGTTCCAACACAGGTTCCTGCTCATATTGGCATCATCATGGATGGGAATGGTCGTTGGGCTAAAAAACGGATGCAACCGCGGGTCTTCGGACACAAGGCGGGGATGGAAGCCCTTCAAAAGGTGACCAAGGCAGCTAACAAGATGGGAGTCAAGGTCATCACGGTTTATGCCTTTTCAACGGAAAACTGGACACGCCCAGATCAAGAGGTCAAGTTTATCATGAACTTGCCAGTCGAATTTTATGATAACTATGTCCCTGAATTGCACGCAAATAACGTTAAGATTCAGATGATTGGAGAGACAGACCGTTTGCCTAAGCCGACTTTTGAAGCTTTGAAAAAAGCAGAGGAGTTGACCAAGAACAATACGGGCTTGATTCTCAATTTTGCGCTTAACTATGGTGGCCGTGCTGAAATTACGCAGGCTCTTAAGGGCTTGGCTCAAGATGTTCTAGATGCTAAAATCAACCCTGGTGACATCACAGAAGATATGATTGGGGACTATCTTTTTACGCAACACCTGCCAAAGGATTTGCGGGATCCTGATTTGATTATCCGTACGAGTGGTGAGTTGCGTTTGAGTAATTTCTTGCCATGGCAGGCAGCCTATAGTGAGCTTTACTTTACGGATACCTTGTGGCCTGATTTTGATGAAGCCGCCTTGCAGGCAGCTATTGCTGCTTTTAACCATCGCAATCGCCGTTTTGGAGGAGTTTAGGAGAAGATATGACCAAGGATTTACAAAAGAGAACATTGTTTGCGGTATTGGCCCTGGCAATTTTCCTTCCAGTCTTGTTTGTGGGAGGGCTCCTGTTGCAGATAGGGATTGGCTTGTTAGCAATGCTAGGCGTCCATGAACTCTTGCACATGAAGGGACTAAAGACTATGACCATTGAGGGCGCTTTGACTCTTTTTGCGACCTTCGCTCTCACAGTCCCTTTAGAAAATTACCTAACTTTTTTGCCTGTTGATGGGAATGTGGTTGCTTACAGTGTTTTGATTACCATAATGCTAGGGACGACCGTTTTCAGTAAAAGTTATACGATTGAAGATGCCGCTTTTCCAATTGCTGTGAGTTTTTATGTTGGTTTTGGCTTCAATGCCTTACTAGATGCTCGGGTGGCAGGTTTTGACAAGGTGCTTTTGGCCCTTTTTATCGTTTGGGCGACAGATAGCGCAGCTTACCTGACAGGGATGAATTTTGGTAGGCATAAATTGGCTCCGAGAGTTTCTCCTAATAAGAGTATTGAGGGATTTGTCGGGGGCATTCTAGGTGCGGTACTGATAACAGTGATTTTCATGTTAGTGGACAGCACAGTTGCTCTTCCTTATGGGATTTATAGAATGAGTCTCTTTGCTGCCTTCTTCAGTGTGGCAGGTCAGTTTGGTGACTTGATTGAGAGTGCCATGAAACGCCATTTCGGTGTTAAGGATTCTGGGAAATTTATCCCGGGACATGGCGGTGTGTTGGATCGCTTTGATAGCATGCTGATTGTATTTCCAATGATGCACTTATTTGGCCTGTTTTAAAGAAAGGAATATTGAATGATTGGATTGCTAACCTTTATCCTGGTTTTTGGGATTATTGTGGTGGTGCATGAGTTTGGACATTTTTATTTTGCCAAGAAATCAGGCATTCTAGTTCGTGAATTTGCCATTGGTATGGGGCCCAAGATTTTTTCCCATATCGGTAAGGATGGCACTGCTTATACCATTCGGATCCTTCCTCTAGGAGGCTATGTTCGTATGGCAGGCTGGGGTGATGATGCGACAGAGATCAAGACGGGAACTCCGGTCAGTTTAACACTTGCTGATGATGGTAAGGTCAAACGGATCAACCTCTCAGGGAAGAAACTGGATCAAACGGCTCTTCCTATGCAGGTAACTCAGTTTGACTTTGAAGACAAGCTCTTTATCAAGGGTTTGGTCCTGGAAGAAGAAAAGACTTTTGCAGTGGATCATGATGCAACGGTTGTTGAAGAAGACGGAACCGAAGTGCGCATCGCTCCTCTGGATGTACAGTATCAAAATGCTTCTATCTGGGGCAAGCTCATCACCAACTTTGCAGGTCCTATGAATAACTTTATCTTAGGTGTTGTTGTTTTTTGGATCTTGATCTTTTTGCAAGGCGGTGTTAGAGATACTCAGACCAATCTCTTTCATGTCATGCCAGAGGGAGCTTTGGCTAAGGCGGGCGTAGCTGAGACCGCTCAAATTACCAAGGTCGGCTCGCACGAGGTTAAGAATTGGCAAGACTTGACCCAGGCTGTGGAAGCAGATACCAAGGACAAGACTGCCCCGACCTTGGATGTGACTATTTCTGAAAATGGTAGCGAAAAACAAGTCACGGTGACTCCAGAAGAGAATCAAGGACGTTACATTCTCGGGGTTCAACCAGGGGTCAAGTCAGACTTTCTATCCATGTTTGTTGGTGGATTTACAACTGCTGCCGACTCAGGGCTCCGTATCCTTTCGGCTCTGAAAAACTTGATTTTCCATCCAGATTTGAACAAACTCGGTGGTCCCGTTGCTATTTTTAAGGCAAGTAGCGATGCTGCTAAAAATGGAATTGAGAACGTCCTCTACTTCCTAGCTATGATTTCTATTAATATCGGGATTTTTAACTTGATTCCTATCCCGGCTTTGGATGGTGGAAAGATTGTGCTCAATATCCTAGAGGCAATTCGCCGGAAACCCCTTAAACAAGAAATTGAAACCTATGTCACCATGGCTGGTGTAGTTATCATGGTTGTCTTGATGCTAGCTGTGACCTGGAATGACATTATGCGACTCTTCTTTTAGATAATCGAGGAATATTATGAAACAAAGTAAAATGCTAATCCCTACGCTTCGCGAAATGCCAAGCGATGCTCAAGTTATCAGCCATGCCCTTATGTTGCGTGCTGGTTATGTTCGTCAAGTTTCTGCCGGTGTCTACTCTTACCTGCCACTTGCTAACCGTGTAATCGAAAAAGCCAAGAACATCATGCGCCAAGAATTTGATAAGATTGGTGCGGTGGAGATGTTGGCTCCTGCCCTTCTCAGTGCCGATCTTTGGCGTGAATCAGGTCGTTATGAAACTTATGGTGAAGACCTTTATAAACTGAAAAACCGTGAAAAGTCAGACTTTATTCTAGGTCCGACCCACGAAGAGACTTTTACAGCTATTGTCCGTGATTCTGTTAAGTCTTACAAGCAATTGCCACTCAATCTCTACCAAATTCAACCGAAATACCGTGATGAAAAACGTCCACGTAACGGGCTTCTCCGTACGCGTGAATTTATCATGAAAGACGGCTATAGTTTCCATGCTAATTACGATAGTTTGGATGTGACTTATGACGAGTACAAAGTGGCCTATGAACGTATCTTTACTCGTAGTGGCTTGGACTTTAAAGCCATCATCGGTGACGGTGGAGCTATGGGTGGTAAGGACAGCCAAGAATTTATGGCCATCACACCAGCTCGTACAGACCTCGACCGCTGGGTTGTCTTAGATAAGTCAGTTGCCTCATTTGATGAAATTCCTGCAGAAGTGCAAGAAGAAATCAAGGCAGAATTACTTAAATGGATGGTTTCTGGTGAAGATACCATCGCCTACTCAAGTGAGTCTAGTTATGCGGCTAACTTAGAAATGGCAACAAACGAGTACAAACCAAGCAACCGTGTCGTTGCGGAAGAAGAAGTGACTCGTGTCGCAACACCAGATGTTAAATCAATTGATGAAGTGGCAGCCTTCCTAAACGTGCCAGAAGAGCAAACGATCAAAACCCTCTTCTACATGGCAGATGGAGAGCTTGTTGCAGCCCTTCTAGTTGGAAATGACCAACTCAATGAAGTCAAGTTGAAAAACCACTTGGGTGCAGATTTCTTTGATGTTGCGAGCGAAGAAGAAGTGGCAAGTGTTATCCCAGCTGGCTTTGGTTCACTTGGTCCAGTTGGTTTGCCAGAAAATGTGAAAATCATTGCAGATCGTAAGGTACAAGATGTTCGCAATGCTGTTGTGGGGGCTAACGAAGATGGCTACCACTTGACAGGTGTGAACCCAGGTCGTGATTTCACTGCAGAATACGTGGATATTCGTGAAGTTCGTGAGGGTGAAATTTCACCAGATGGACAAGGTGTTCTTAACTTTGCCCGTGGTATCGAGATTGGTCACATCTTTAAGCTCGGAACTCGTTATTCAGCAAGTATGGGTGCAGATGTTTTGGATGAAAATGGCCGTGCTGTGCCAATCATCATGGGATGTTACGGTATCGGTGTTAGCCGTCTTCTCTCCGCAGTTATGGAACAACACGCTCGCCTCTTTGTCAACAAAACGCCTAAAGGTGAATACCGTTACGCTTGGGGAGTTAACTTCCCTAAAGAATTGGCACCATTTGATGTGCACTTGATTACTGTCAATGTCAAAGACGAAGAAGCACAAACTCTGACAGAGAAACTTGAAGCGAGCTTGATGGGAGCTGGTTACGAAGTCTTGACAGACGACCGTAACGAACGTGTCGGTGTTAAATTCAGCGATAGCGACTTGATTGGATTGCCAATCCGTATCACTGTTGGGAAGAAAGCAGCCGATGGCATCGTAGAAGTTAAGATTAAGGCGACTGGTGACACCATCGAAGTTCATGCAGACAACTTGCTTGAAACGCTTGAAATCCTCAGCAAGAAATAAAAACTATAATCAGAAGAAAAACAAGGCAAAAATGTAACTAGTTTTTACCTTGTTTTTTCTATATAATGGGAAAAATGAGTAAACGAAGAGGTAAAGCTATGCTAAAATTTCCAAAGGATTTTGTTTGGGGTTCCTCCACTTCTGGACCACAAACAGAAGGACGAGTGCTTGGTGATGGTAAAGGAGATAATCTCTGGGATTATTGGTATCAGGTGGAACCCAATCGCTACTACAATGGGATTGGACCTGACAAAACATCGACTTTCTATGAAAACTGGGAAAAGGATATTGAGCTTCTGGTAGAGACTGGGCATACAGCCTTCCGAACTTCTATCCAGTGGTCTCGCATTTTCCCACAAGGCCGTGGAGAGGTCAATCCGCAAGGGGTGGCTTTCTACCGTCAGGTCTTTGAAGCCATTAAGGCCAAGGGAATTCGTCTCTTAGTTAATCTCTATCACTTTGACCTGCCATTTGCTCTACAAGAAGATGGGGATGGCTGGGAAAATAAGGCGACTGTCTCAGCCTATGAAGACTATGCTCGTTTTTGTTTTGAGACTTACGGTGACTTGGTGGACCAATGGATTACCTTTAACGAGCCCATCGTCCCTGTAGAATTTGGTTATTTTTACGATGCCCATTACCCTCACAAGGTGGATGCCAAAGCAGCGGTTAAGGTTGCCTATCATACGCAACTGGCTAGTAGTCTTGCGGTTAAGGCCTGTCATGAGATTCTGCCTGGCTCTAAGATTGGGATTGTACTTAACTTGACACCAGCCTATCCACGTAGCCAGCATCCTGCGGATGTCAAGGCTGCGCGCATTGCCGACCTCTTCCAAGCTCAATCTTTCCTAGATCCGTCTGTCTTGGGAGCTTATCCAGAGGAATTGGTGGAAATTTTAGCTGAACATGATTTGCTGCCAGAGTACACTGTTGAAGAGTTAGAACTCATTCGTGAGAATACAGTTGATTTCCTAGGAGTCAACTACTACCAACCTTTGCGCGTTATGGCGCCACGTTTTGCTAAACATCCAGACAGTCCCCTCTTGCCAGAACATTTTTACGAGCCTTATATCATGCCGGGCCGTAAAATCAATTCTCACCGCGGTTGGGAAATCTACGAGCAGGGGATTTATGATATCGCTCAGAATATCAAGAAAAACTATGGCAATATCGAGTGGATGCTGACAGAGAATGGCATGGGTGTTGAAGGTGAAGATAAATTCCGTGTGAATGGCATGATTCAGGACGACTATCGTATCGACTTTGTCAAAGGGCATCTTCGTGAACTCCATCGTGCGATTGAAGACGGAGCCAATTGTAAGGGCTACTTGATTTGGACCTTTATCGACTGTTGGTCATGGCTCAATAGCTATAAAAACCGCTATGGTTTGGTTGAATTAGACTTGGAAACACAAGAACGCCGTCTGAAGAAATCAGGGCACTGGTTCAAGGAACTCAGCGACCATAATGGATTTTAAGAATAAAAAGAGTGAGATGGCGTTCATCTCACTTTTTATTACAATATCATCACCAAGGTCCCAATCGTAATCAGGATACAGCCAATAATTGTTTTAAACGTCAGGACATCCTGTAGGAAGAAAAAGGCTAGAACGAGGGTAATGACGAGACTGAATTTATCGACAGCAGATACCTCAGTCGCATTGCCCATCTGTAGTGCCTTGTAGTAGCAGAGCCAGGAGGCGCCAGTGGCTAAGCCTGATAAGATGAGAAAGAGCCAACTTTTTCTACTGATGTTGACAATTTCGGTCTGACTATTGGTAAAGAAAACCATGGCCCAGGCCATAAGAATGACGACGACTGTACGAATAGCAGTTGCTAGATTGGATGGAACTCCCTCAATCCCAATCTTGGCTAAAATTGACGTTAAGGCTGCAAAGATAGCTGATAAAAGTGCGAAGAAAAACCACATGGCAAATACCTCCTCTTTTTATTATAAGTAATTGATGCTGACTTGTCAGGTATCAAGTGAAATCTTGATAAAATACCAGATGGAAAAACTATACCAATTTTTATTCTTGACAAGTGAGAAAAACAAGTATATACTGTTTTTGCTGATTCCGTAAAGTGAGAATTAGACTATACCAATTTAAGGAGAAAGCACAGCTGGTCTGTGTCGTATATACTATGTGTGGAATTGTTGGTGTTGTTGGAAACACAAATGCAACTGATATTTTGATTCAAGGGCTTGAAAAGCTCGAATACCGCGGTTATGATTCTGCGGGGATTTTTGTCCTAGGTGGTGCTGAAAATCACCTGGTTAAGGCTGTCGGTCGTATCGCAGAATTGTCTGCCAAGACAGCAGGTGTTGAGGGGACAACTGGTATCGGACATACTCGTTGGGCGACTCACGGGAAACCAACGGAAGACAATGCTCACCCACACCGCTCTGAGACAGGACGTTTTGTCTTGGTGCACAATGGGGTGATTGAAAACTACCTTGAAATCAAGGAAGAATACCTTGCAGGTCACCACTTCAAGGGGCAAACCGATACGGAAATCGCTGTTCACTTGATTGGGAAATTTGCAGAAGAAGAAGGTCTCTCAGTTCTTGAAGCCTTCAAAAAAGCTCTTCACATCATCCGTGGTTCTTATGCCTTTGCCTTGATTGACTCTGAAAATCCAGATGTCATCTATGTCGCTAAGAACAAATCACCGCTCTTGATTGGTCTTGGAGAAGGCTACAACATGGTCTGCTCAGATGCTATGGCTATGATTCGAGAGACCAACCAATACATGGAAATTCATGACCAAGAGTTGGTAATCGTCAAGGCTGATAGCGTCGAAGTTCAAGACTATGATGGTAACAGTCGTGAGCGTGCTAGCTATACTGCTGAGCTAGACTTGTCAGATATCGGTAAGGGGACTTACCCTTACTACATGCTCAAGGAAATCGACGAGCAACCAACGGTCATGCGCAAACTCATCCAAGCCTACACAGATGAGGCTGGTCAAGTTGTTGTAGATCCAGCTATCATCAAGGCTGTTCAAGATGCAGACCGCATTTACATCCTTGCAGCTGGAACATCGTACCACGCAGGATTTGCTTCTAAGAAGATGCTGGAAGAGTTGACGGATACACCTGTTGAACTTGGAATTTCATCTGAGTGGGGCTATGGTATGCCACTTCTCAGCAAAAAACTACTCTTCATCTTTATCAGCCAGTCTGGTGAAACAGCTGATAGCCGTCAGGTTTTGGTTAAGGCCAATGAAATGGGAATCCCAAGCTTGACAGTGACAAACGTTCCAGGCTCAACTCTTTCACGTGAAGCCAACCATACCATGCTCCTTCATGCAGGTCCTGAAATTGCCGTAGCATCAACAAAGGCTTATACTGCGCAAATCGCAGCTCTTGCCTTCCTAGCAAAAGCAGTCGGAGAAGCAAACGGTAATGCCAAAGCTCAAGCCTTTGACTTGGTTCATGAGTTGTCAATCGTAGCTCAGTCTATCGAATCAACTCTTTCTGAGAAAGAAACCATTGATGCAAAAGTTCGTGACCTTCTCGAAACAACTCGCAACGCCTTTTACATCGGACGTGGTCAAGACTACTATGTAGCCATGGAAGCCAGTCTTAAGCTAAAAGAGATTTCTTACATCCAGTGTGAAGGTTTTGCGGCAGGGGAACTCAAGCATGGAACCATTGCCTTGATTGAAGAAGGAACGCCTGTCTTGGCCCTCTTATCAGATCCAGTCCTTGCCAACCATACTCGTGGAAATATCCAAGAGGTCGCAGCCCGTGGTGCCAAGGTTCTCACTATTGCAGAAGAGAATGTTGCTAAAGAGACAGACGATATCGTCCTTACGACCGTCCACCCTTACCTCTCACCAATCTCAATGGTCGTACCAACGCAATTGGTCGCTTATTTTGCAACACTCCACCGTGGCCTTGATGTGGACAAACCACGTAACCTTGCTAAGTCAGTAACAGTAGAATAAGCAAAGAAAGTCTAGTTCATCTAGGCTTTTTTGCTCTCTCTTGGTATGCTTGAGTGGGGAGTCACTGTATTAATAACTAAGTTATTTATCCTGAAAAGAAGTAAAATAGAGGGTCATTATGTTTCAATAGAAACGAAAAAACCTTGATGTAAGGCGATTCTTGAATTTTCAAATTTCAATGTATTGCAATAAAAATCAACCGAATGACTACATTTTTGTGAAATAAATTAGATGTTCGGATATATAGAAAACGCTCTAGTGATATTGTCTAGAGCGTTTTTGTGTTGTTTAAGAGAAATAGATGGTGGTTTTAGATAACTACATATTTCAGTTTTTTAAAATAAGATTTAATCGATGATAATTAGAAAGGAGCATTATGTTTACAAAAAATAAATTTCAATATTGTATTTACAATCATGAGAGATTAGAACTTCATGATCTGCAAAAGGAATATCAAAATGATAAAGCTGGGACAAAACTTAAGTATGAAAACCAATTATTTTGTCCAGGTTGTTACAAAGTGGACTTAGTGATAAATGAGAAAAAAGGGAAAGTCTATCTATCGAGCCATCCTAAATCACCTCATGGTGACGGATGTGAATATTCTTTGGAATCTGCTTCGAAAATAGAACTGAAAGAATACTATGAGAAAATTGATGCAGACTTTGCTGAGCAACTTTTAAATCGTATTTGGGAAGAAAAGGTCACTAGAGAAAAGCTGTTAGGAAACGTCAACGCTCCGCAAGATAAGAACGAAATTTCTGATGTAAAAATTGTTTTAGAAAATAAGGATGGAATCAGAAAATATTTACCTCGCAGATCCCTTCTCCTAAATGAATTAGAAGAATCTGCCCACCTGACTATGTACTATGGAGAATGTAAGGTGTTTATAGGAAAGACTGATAAGAAGTACTACTTACGAATGTTTCGAAACAATGATCATGCGAAGTATATCTGTAATTTAGTAATTCCTGAAAGAGTGTATAGATATTTGGAGGATGAATTAAGATTTATCCCACAATCAGAAGAATTGAGTTTTAAACATTCAAGAGCCAATGCAGTTCCTGTAAAGTTGGCCTTTGTTTCTACCATGAAGAAAAAACAAGAATATTTAAATGGATACTTGAGTTTTTCAAAATTACTTAAGGTGAAGCGTATTTAGATTGTATTAACTCCTAAAATTAGCTTTTTCTATTTAACTTTTAGGATAAAGTACAAAAATCATAGTATTCATTTCCTTATGAATCGAACAACATATTCTTGTAGGTTTCTATAGTAATTTTCGCTCCAATCCCTATCATATTTATCGAGGTGAGCTGAAATCACTTTTCCGTTTCCTCGTTCAATATCATAAACATCGTAATTATCATTTACAAAAATCCCTTCTATGCCGTACCAATCAACTAAATTTTTGAAAGTTCCCAGTTTTTCTAACCATATTTTTGTCTTTGGTAATTTATATGTAGAAATTAACTTACACTGGTTTCGTTCTTCTTCCGTTTTTGCATCTAGATATAACTTAATATCATATAGTGTATAGTCAATTCTATCACCGAAAACAGAATGGCGCCTACTGTTAATTCCATTCAGTTCTCGAGGGAAAAAGAATATTGGTTTTTTACGATACATATCGTATTCTTCAACAGTTAGGTTGTCAATCCCATTTTTTTTGTATATTCTACAGATAGAAAATAGACCATCTGCTGTACATTGAATTCCATTCAGTTCTCGCAATCCCTTTGAATCTGGATCAATATAAAACGCATGAATCATTTTCCAGAATAGTTCTATATCATTGAAATCTACTTCCTTGGCAAATCCATTTAATAAATCTCGTAAAACATCAGTAGATAATCTATGTACATCTTCATAACTCATTTTACTTAGTCCGTAATATCTATGTATGGTAATCTTGCATTTAAGAGCATCTCTTAAAATAATATCAGAAAAATATGTATCTTTATATTTTTTATAAAATGAACTTGATTTATACAGACTAATCACTTCATTAACATCACTCATTGGCTCTGCCTGCACTTTCTATTTCTTATATATGTTTAATTTTGATATATTTAGCATATCATATAGAGCAAGAGTTTTCAATTAATACTTTACTGAATCTGAAATTTTGTAAATGGTTTATCATAAAAAAGAGTAAGACATACAATCTACGAATGTTTTGTAATGATGCTTCTGCAAATATTTCGTAATTTAATTATGTCATAGAATGTTTATAACTGTTTAGAGGATAAATTAAGATTTATACCTCAATCAGAAGATTTAAGTTTTAAACATTCGAGAGCCAATGCAGTTCCTGTAAAGTTGGCCTTTGTTTCAACTATGAAGAAACAACAAGAATATTATAATGGATACTTGAGTTTTTCAAAATTACTTAAGGTGAAGCGTATTTAAATTATTTTTCGTATTAAGATTTAAAGTTTAAAAGAGCCCAAAATTCTATCGTAGTACCAAGTTTGTTGCGAGGAAAAGAAAAATTATGTAAAATTTAAATATACGAATAACAAGGAGAAGAAATTATGGTATATGTTCATAGATTTTTAGGACAATGGTTAGACAAAAACAACTCTTCAGATAAAGCCTCGATTATCCAAAAAGCATTGACTATCGGTAGTGGAGTTGACGAATACTTAAAGCAGTTGGAAGTGCGTAGACGGTTCACGCTAGCAGTAGAAAAGAGCAGATATTTTTATATGATTCCTAAAGAAGTATCTATCGAAAATACAAGAGCAGATAGATATTATCGTCTGGAAATGAAATACTACGAGAATATCGCCTATAATACTGTCTTTTATGGTAATGGTACTTCTATTGTTGTTAAGGCACTATTTGAGAGTAGAGATAGTACGTATCTACGAGTATGAAACATTAGAAATGCTCATAGAGGATTTAAGAG
This sequence comes from Streptococcus oralis, assembly GCF_016127915.1. Taxonomy (NCBI): domain Bacteria; kingdom Bacillati; phylum Bacillota; class Bacilli; order Lactobacillales; family Streptococcaceae; genus Streptococcus; species Streptococcus oralis. The sequence goes on from NZ_CP066059.1 coordinate 1,331,395, forward strand.
AGGAAGTATCTATCACATTCAGTTGTATCTATAAGCCTTGCTATGTACTAGCAAGTGACTTTGAAGAGTTTAAGCCTAGACTTGATTTAGGAAAACTCTATTGCCACTATGCTCATTCGCCTCGCTATCGCAAACCAATTGCTGAAGTAGAAATTTAAAGCTCCAATATTTAATGTACCGCACTCCGAAAGTTAGATTTCTTCTGTTTAACTTTCGGGTTGCATTTTAAAGTCTAAGCCACGGTTTATTGCTAGAAAATCAGAAATTATGTAAAATAGAAATATATGAATAACAAGGAGCCAAACCAAAATGGTAGAAAACATTTATTTATTTTTAATTGACTATGCGAAATCACTATTGTTGCACCCAATAGTAAACGGACTAAATTTGACTTTTTTCATTCTGTTGTGGCAAGGAATTGGAACTTTTATGATTTTTTCATTGAGTGAGTTTACAGGACTACTACAAAGAAAGCTAAATCTAGAAGTAGATTATTTTATTTTGATTTTTGCTTGTGTAACTGGTTGCTTTGCTTCAATATGTTTTTTAGCAGGCGAGGAAAATGAAAAAGTCTATGGAAGAGTGTTTCGCTTGATTGGTATTTTTGGAATTGTCTTCCTATTCCTTATCCCTACCACAGTTATTCTAGGTGCAGGTATCATCATTCCTATATATTCTATTATAATGTGGATTATTAATGGTATTATTAGTGTCTTACCTATTCTGGCTGGACTTGCAGTGATTATGCCTATCCTATTCTTTGGAGGGATATTCTCAATCGTAGGTGCCATAGTAGGGCGATTGTAAGAAGGCACGGATTATAAGAGAAAAGAAAGGAAAGAAAAGAAAAGCTATGGACGACTATAACATTTTTGATCATCGGGACGGGGACAAGGAAATACCTAAAAGTAAGTTCGAAGGACTTTCAAATGATGAGGTTATTGAAATTCTAAAGCAAGAACTCTTAGAAAAAGAGGAAGAGGAGAAGAGAGAGGAAGAAAGAAAAAAACAAGCGTTTATCAAAGCAAAGAAAGACAAGGAGTATAAAGAATATAGTGCCAAGGTAGAATTATTATTTAAGTGGATGATTGGATTTGCTTTATTTGCAGTTATATCTGCTGGATATTGGTATTATAAAGACTATTTCTTCTTGACACTGCAAGGGGGCATCTCGATTGCTGGGCCGACCAAGGCACTTGGGAAAGCGATTGTTGAATTTATTCTTTCTATTGTACTATGTTTTCTTTCCCCTGCTCTATTAGTTTGTTTTATTGTTGATTTAAAACAAGATGACGAGGAGAAATAATTGATGTTTAAACAAAAAAGTATATTTTTAATTGCAGTTGTCCTGGCTAGCTTAGTAGTTGTTGGAAGTGTTTCTGGAGTATTTTACCTTAAATATATGAAGGCAGAAAATGAAACTGCGCAACAAATAACAGAGCAAACTATTCAACAAACAGAAACTACACAGGATAGTGTTGAACAAAAGCAACAAGAAAAAGGAAAATTAAGAGAAGAAATTACAGAAGATGATAAGAGTTATAATAAAGCATTTAAATCGCTTGAAATGGCAGGACATAAGGTAGATCTTAGTATTGAAAAAGAGGTGAAAGGTGCTTTTAAGGTTGTCATCAAGGAATGTAAGACTGCCAATATCTTAGAAATTGACTTTTCACACGAAAAACATCTTAAAATGGCAAAGCAAGATATGATTATGTCCTTTGCAGTTTCTTTTCAACAGAATGGTTATGATGTCGATGTCAACAATATAGAGGTTTACGAATCGAAATCAACAGATGTTGTTCAATTTATTGTTAAATCTACCAAGAAAGGGGAAGAAAGTATCTTCTGGACAGGTAACTATAATACACTCGCTCACCAAGTTAGTATCTCACACTACTATGGAGGGCATGTAGGAAAGGCTTTTGGATAAGAAACAACAAAAAGTCAATTGAGTCAATTCGGTTTGTATAGATTAGGAGAAATATATGTTATATGTTGTAGCAAGTGTTATTCTATTTTTTACTTTAATTGGTATTTATCAAAAAAAGTTTAAAGTTAAAGCATTAATAGTGCCGGTTATGCTTTATGTGCTGGCGATTGTCTTTAATCTTATATTCAAAGTGATATAATCCGAAGTTGAAAATGAGGAAAAATAAATTAGGAAATAAATGGGGGAAATATGGAGAAGAGTGCTATTTTATCAACTGATAGAAAGTATAGATATGTTCTCACACGAATTTGGGATGAAACAAAACCAACAGTGGTATTTATTGGGTTAAATCCTTCGATAGCTGATGAGGAGACGGATGATCAGACTATTCAAAAATGTATAGGTTACTCCAAAAGATGGAGATATGGTGAATTAATCATTTAGAACTTTTATTAACTAACCACCAACAATCTATAAAAGAATAAAGAAAAGCATTGCATACCCCACAACAAATACTTGAAATTTGGTAGCTAAATTCCTCATTTTCAATATTTGAAACAAGGTAATCTTTTCCTATTTTTTCTATAATATCAATACGTTTCATCTTGCAATTTCCCTTTCAGAAACAACAGAAAAGACCTTCTCACAAAAATGTGAAAAAGTCTGTTTTAGGGCTTGACAAAAAATACGCTTGATTACATAATCAGCGTGAGCTGTGAGCTGTGAGCTGTGAGCTGTGAGCTGTGAGCTGTGAGCTGTGAGCTGTGAGCTGTGAGCTGTGAGCTGTGAGCTGTGAGCTGTGAGCTGTGAGCTGTGAGCTGTGAGCTGTGAGCTGTGAGCTGTGATTGGTGTAAACTGGTAGATAGATCTCTTATTTTATTTATCAAAACCTTGTAAGTTTTTTTGGCGCTCTTCAGTTTGACCCTTGGCATCCAATTTATTACCATTGTAGACAGTGCTTTCCCATGATCCGTACATTGGGTTAGGGAAAATGATGAATTTCTCACCAAACTCTTTTTGTAATTCCTCTAATTTTTGGTCGCGCTCAGTTTCAGAGGTCTTTGAAAACTCTGCAAAGTCCACAAGATTGTCTCCTAGTAGCATAACTAAGTTGGTTTTTTCTTGGACTGCTTGTCTACGACCTTCTTTAGATTTGACACCTTTTTCTAAGAACATGAGATGATCGCGGCTTTGTACAGGAATTCCTTCATTTTCTAGGTTTTTGATCGTATCATCTACCTGATCTATCGTGCGGTCAGATACATAGTAAATTTGGACACCGTTTTGGTCTGCAAATTGGAGAAAGTCTTTAGCACCTGGTACAGCCTTGGCTGCGGCTTTTTTTACCCAGACATCCCAGTTTTCTGGGGTAAATGCTGTTCCATCTTTGACATTTTGCGCTTGATAAGGACTGTTGTCTAATACGGTTTCGTCTAAGTCCAAAACGATAGAGTAGGGTTTATCTGTCTGTGTTTTTAGTAGTTCTTTCAAACGATCGGTAGCAACATTGTAACCTTGTAGATAGAGTGCCTTGGTTTCAGCTGCTTTTTGATACCAAAGAGTTGACATAGTATTTTCTCTTGAACGCAACTGATCATAGGTCATGGTAACCTGATTATCAGATGTACTACTTTGTGTTGTCTGTGAATTTGCCGAATTTGTACCACAGCCAGTCAGTAAAATGACGGAAGCAAGTGTAGAAGCAATTGTAACGGTAACTTTGGATATTTTCATAATCCCATCCTCCTAATAATAGTCTATTAATATTGTAGCGTTTTTATGGGATTTGTGCAAGGAAATATCGGGAGAAAATAAATTTTTCAGTAGTAATTTGGTATTAGGATAAAATTATGTACTTAATTTGGGAATGAAGATGGATATAAAATTTTCCAATCGGCTTGATAGAAAATCTATATCAGCTCCTTTTTGAAAAATAGATGAAAATAAAGTAAATCTTTGAAAGGCTAGTAACATCAAGCTTTTCAGGGATTTTTTTCTTTATAGATATAAAAATTTCCAATCGAGTTGATAGTCAATATATATTGGGAAAAGGAGAAAAGGAGTGGTAAGATGGTTTCAATCCAAATGGAAGGAGAAAGGTATGGCAAGTAAAAGAGATCTAGTCTTTAGAGCGATTCGAGGCGATGAAGTGGAAAGAGTTCCTGTGGGATTTTGGTTTCATTTTGTAACACTCGAAGAAAAGGGACAGGGATTAAATAATCCACGTATCTTTCAAAAAAGTGTTGATGGGCATCGCAACTATGTGGAAAGGATTCGTCCTGATTTTGTCAAAATTATGAGCGACGGTTTTTTCCTTTATCCAAGTAATGTCTATAATCCTAAGATTGCAAGCATTCAGGAGCTGACTTCTATTGAGTCGATTGGTGAGGAACACCCATGGATTCAGCAACAGGTGGAAGTGGTACAAGCGATTCGAGAGACCTTTACCGAAGAGATTGCTTCTTTCTACAATATCTTTTCACCGATCTCCTACCTCAAGCGCTGGTTCCGTACAGAAACTTCTCGAGGAGATAGGGAAGTAGCTGATTTATTGCTTGAAAATACTGAGCAATTCAGAGCGATTCTAGATGTGATTGCAGGAGATATTGCTATCCTAACTCAGAAAATCATCCAGCAAGGCGGTGTTGATGGAATTTACCTCAGCACCCAGGAAATTCAAGATGAGCGCATCACACCAGCACTCTACCAAACCTATATCGAACCGAGCAATATAGCGATTTTGGAGGCAGCCAATCGGGTTGGTGGGACCAATATCCTCCATATCTGTGGTTTTGAAGGTGCGAGTAATGATGTGACGATATTTAAGGACTATCCAGCGCAAGTGGTCAACTGGGCGACCCACCATGAGGATGTTAGTTTGACACAGGGGCAAGAGCTGTTTCCAGGAAAGGCTGTTTTAGGTGGATTTGAAAATGGCAAGAAAAGTTTGCTTTATCAAGGTTCCAAGGCGGAATTGCAAAATGAAACAAGACGGTTACTGGCTGAAGCGGGTAGTAAAGGCGTTCTTCTGGGAGCTGACTGTACTGTTCCAGATGACTTTGATTTAGAGAGATTGGACTGGATTCGGCAGGCAGCGGTTCTCTAAAAGGAGGGGCTATGAAAAGTAAAAGATGGGGCATCTTCATTGCAGTTGTCGGTTTGCTGGCCTTGATCGCCATAAGTGTCGTAAAAAATGGGCACTGCAAAAATGGAGAGAGATGTCGTGGAGTTCAGGATTTTTCCAAGTCCAGTCTCCCCTTTCTACGCTCGAATGATATCGCAAGCAGTTTATTAGTTGAAAAAGTAAGAAATGGAGAATAAGAATGTCAGAAAAAAAAGAATGGGTTTTAAAAGCATTTAAAGGTGAAAAGGTTGATCGTGTGCCAGTTGGTTTTTGGCACCATTTCACATCAGAAGACGAATGGTTACAAGGATTCTCAAATCCAGTCATTATCGAGAAGAATATCGAGGGGCATAAGCGCTTTATCCGAGGAGTTCAGCCAGACTTTATCAAACTCATGAGTGATGGCTACTTTGCTTATCCAAATCCAGCGATTGCCAAAGGAAAATCACTTCAAGAATTGGCGACCATTCAACCACTCGGACCAGATCACGCTTGGATAAAAGAGCAGGTGGCCTTGGTTCAGAAAATCAAGCAAGAGTTCACAGAAGATATCGTTGCGATTTACAATATTTTTGCTCCTGTGACCTATCTCAAGTGGCTGCTTGGGGAAGTGTCTGGTGGCGATGACCTTATTGCAGACTTTCTGGTGGAAGATCCTAAAGCCCTTAAAAAGGTGTTGGATGTGATTGCAGAGGATATTGCGAGTCTCAGTCGAGCTGTCATCGAAGAGGCTGGTGCTGACGGAATCTACCTCAGCGTGCAAAGTATCCAAGATCAACGAGTGTCGGCAGCAGATTATCAAGCCGTCATTGCACCTAGCGAGATAACGGTTCTGGAAGCAGCTAGTGCTGTTGGTGGTGTCACTGTTCTTCATATCTGTGGCTACGAGGGAGCGCGAAATGATATTCACCTTTTTGCAGACTATCCAGCCCAAGTCTTTAACTGGGCTGTAGGACCAGAGGGAATCACTCTCAAGGAAGGTCGTAAGATTTTCAAGGGACGTACGGTTCTTGGAGGATTCGAAAATGGTAAGACAGGCTTGCTGTATACTGGTAGCAAGGACGCCATTCAGGCTGAGGCAAAGAAACTAGTTGCAGAAGCTGGGGAACAGGGCTTGGTACTTGGGGCAGATTGTACCATTCCAAGTGATATCGCAGTTGAACGTATCCAGTGGGTGAGAGAAGCGCTTGAAAACTAAAGGAGAAAAAGATGAGTAAAAAAGCATGGATTATCGGTGGTGTAGCAGTTGTTGCAGTAATTGGGGCAACGATTATCGGGAGAAGTTTAGCTGGCGCTCCAGCCAAGGAGGGAGAAACGGCTTCGTCTGCTGAAGTCATAACCTTGAAGGTTGCCCATACACAAAACTATGTGCCATATGATTTTGTCAATGAAAAAGGGGAATCAGATGGTTATGAAGTAGCTGTTTTGAAGGCTGTTGATGAAAAGTTGGCAAACTATCAATTTGAATATACGGGTACCAGTGATGACGACCTTTTGATTGGTCTGGAATCAGGCAAGTATGACATTGGAACCAAGGGAGCTTGGTACACAGAAGAACGAGCTAAAAAGTTTGTCATTCCATCTGAACCAGTCGGAGCGAGCATCATCGGATTTACTGTCAGAAAAGAAGATGAACAGAAATACAAAACCATTGATGACTTTGCTAAGAATAAAGGGAAATTGGTTCCTATCTCTCCACAGAATGCTCAATGGAATGTCATCACCAGCTACAATGAAAAACATCAGGACGCACCGATTGAGCTAACAGCAGCGGAATCCTTCAAAGTGGCAGATGCCTATGCCTGGGTCTTGGAAGGACGTTATGACGCCTTCTTTGATATCAAACTGTCCTTTGAAAAAGCAGTTACCGCAGAAGATGGCCCTTACCACCAATATGCGGACAAACTCAGCTGGTTCCCATACAAGGGTATTCCAACTTATCCCTTGATTCACCGTGATGAAAAGGGTGAGAAATTCGCTAAAGAATACGAAAAAGCAATCAAAGAGTTGAAAGAAGATGGTACGCTTGCTAAGCTATCTCAGCAATACTTTAAAGAAGATGTCTTTAGTTATGTAGACAAAGACTAGACCAGAAATTCCAAGACTAGAAAGGGTTTTGCATGGTTTCTTATGATTTTTCCAAGGTCTTTCAGTTTTTGCCGACCTTATGGCAGGCACTTCCTATGACCTTGTCCATTCTCTTTTTTACCACTCTTCTTGGTTCCCTTTTTGGAGGTCTCTTGGCCTGGGGGCAAGTAGGAGAAGACAAGAGTTTTGCAGCGATTTCCAAAGGCTATATCTTTACCCTTCGTTGTACACCGCCGATTGTCTTGCTTTTTCTAGTTTTTTATGGCTTGCCAGAATTTCTGAAATGGTGGCTTGGTTTGGATATCAACAACTGGTCTAAAACTATTTTTGTTCTCCTGACGATGATTCTCCTGTTTGCGGCTATTATTGCCGAGGTTTTCAAGGCGGCCTATCAAGCTATTCCAAAGGGGCAGACAGAGGCCGGGCTTAGTATTGGTTTGACTCCAAGTCAGACTTTTTGGAGAATCATTTTTCCTCAAGCTTTTCAAGTTGCTCTTCCCAACATAACGACTGCTATTCTCAATCTCATGCGGGATGCTGCCTTGGCTTATACGATTGGTTTTGTTGATGTCATGGGGGCAGGCAATCTCTTGATCAGTCGCAATTTAGGGAACTACTCGCTGGAAACCTATACTGCAGTTGCGCTTCTTTATTGGGGGATTGCCTTGGTTATTTCTAGCTTGAGTCGTTTACTTGAGAAGTCTTTGGAAACAAAAGGGAGGTAAGAAATGGATTTAGACTATATTGTAAAGACCTTTCTGGAGACCTTGAAGGGTGTGCCAATCACCTTGATTATCATGATTGTGGCTATGGTCTTAAGCTTTTTACCGGCTCTATTTTTGGCCTTGGGGCAGATTTACAAGGTTCGAGGGGTGAGGAGTTTTTCTCTGGTCTATCTGGCCTTTATCCGAGCGACTCCTCCGATTTTATTGATTCTCTTCTTTTATAGTTTGTTTCCAAGCCTGCTGAATCAATTTCTCAAAAGTATAGGAAGTGACTTTGATATTTTCAAACTTGATCCTCTCTACTATGCTTTTATCATTTATAGTTTGATGACAGTCGGGAGTTTGTCGGAGATTTTGCGTTCAGCTATCTTGACGGTGGACAAGGGACAACTAGAGGCAGCGCATGCGATTGGGCTGACTACGACCCAGGCCTATCTAAGGATTGTTTTTCCTCAAGCCTTGCGCTCAGCCTTGCCTAACTTGGCCAATCTGGTGATCAATATCGTCAAAGGGACCTCCCTGGTCTTTGTTATGACCATCAAGGACATCACCGCTATTGCTCGTGTGGAAGCGTCCTACGGTTACCAGTATTTTGAGTCTTATTTTGTGATCTTTTTGCAGTATATTTTGATCTGTGGTTTGATTCAGTGGGGCTTCTCCCTACTGGAAAAAGGCTATGTGAAAAAAGAAAAGAGTGCAAAAGCATCTAGCGCGCGTTTTGTATAGGAGGACAGGATGTTACAAGTAGAACATATCGCAAAAACATTTGGAGAGAGACAGGTCTTGGAGGATGTCAATCTCCAGGTCAACCAAGGGGATGTAGTCGTTATCTTAGGACCATCGGGTTCGGGGAAAACGACCTTTCTCCGTTGTCTCAACCACTTAGAAAAAGCTGATAGCGGCCGTTTGGCATTGGCAGGAAAGACCTATGACTTAGCCAAATTAAGCAAGAAAGACATTCTAGAAATTCGCCAAAAAACAGCCTTTGTTTTCCAACACTACAATCTCTTTGCAAATAAAACTGCTCTGGAAAATATTCTAGAAGGTCTAATCGTCGCTCGTAAAGTTCCCAAGGAAGAAGCGCTCAAACGTGCAGAATCTGCCTTGGAAAAAGTTGGTTTACTGGCCTACAAAGACTACTACCCTTCTCAGCTATCTGGAGGGCAACAACAACGAATAGGAATTGCGCGTGCCATTGCCGTTAAGCCCGAGGTCATTTTGCTAGATGAACCAACATCGGCACTAGACCCTGAGTTGGTTGGAGATGTTTTGGATGTTCTGAAACAGTTGGCGGGAGAAGGTGTGACCATGGTGGTCGTCACGCATGAGATGGGATTTGCTAGGGATGTCGCTAACCACGTTATTTTCATGGATGGAGGCCGTATCGTAGAGGAGAACAATCCCCACGATTTCTTTAGTCGTCCGCAGGAAGAACGAACCAAGCAGTTTCTAGCTCGTATCTTATCAGATGCCACCTATAGCGTAGAATATATGATTTGATAGATAAGTGTATCATAAAAAACAACACCCCATGACTAGAAGATTCTTCTAACCATGGGGTGTTTTCTCTATAGGAGGGCTAGGTTATTTCTTTTTCTTGTTTTTTATCAACCATCCAAGTCCGAGAAGGGCAAGGATGCTGAATCCAGCAAGGGCAAGGAGGGATTTGCTCTCAGTTCCTGTGTTTGGAAGGAGGTTCTGAGAGTGAGCCTCTGCAGCAGTTTCTTGAGTTTCAGGATTGGCTGCTAGGTTTTGAGCTTGACCTTGTTCTGGTTCAACTTCCAAGCTAGAAAGATCAAATTCTGGTTTTTCTTCCACAGCTGGAGCGACAATGGCACCACCTTGAGACAAGCGGAGAACAACGGCAGTGAGAGCGTTCAATTTCAAGCCTTTTTCAGTCCATTCGAGACCTTGAGGTTTAACGATTCCTACTGGTCCGGCTTGATTTTCATCTGCCAGGACTTCAGCCTTTCTCAAGTGAGCAAAGGCAGTTCCTAGAGTAAATTCACGAGCCTTATCATCCGCATTGACAAAGACAGCGTAGACATCACCGTTTGGAGCAGTGATTTGGTAGCCGATGGTCACATCTTCTTTTTCAACGCCATTTTGTCCTGGCACAGTGATGAGGTGGACGCGTTCTTTGATATCTTGTAGACTCTTGAGTCGGAAGGCGTCAGTCGATTGACGAAGGGCGATCAGACCTTTCATGTAGTCACGGCTCTTGACATTTTCGGGATATGCTTTGCCGTCAGTTGCTTTGGTCCAATCAAACTTGTTGACAGCATCACTAGAGTCGTAAGAGTCATGGATAAAGTAAGGATAGACAAATGGCTTGCCGTCCTTGTCGCGCAACAAGTGAGACTTGTTTGGAACCTTATCTTCAGGAACAGGAGTCTTATAGGCTGGATCAAGGAATTGTTTGGTACGTCCATATTCCTGCCCAGAGTGGATAAACGGAGTTCCTTGAGCAGTCAAGACCATGAGGTTTCCAAGTCGCAAACGACGATGGATCTCAGCGTAGTTTTCAGCCTTGCTTGGGTCTTTTTTGATCGACTGGGCAATGATGTCAAAGAGGGTCAAGTTATCATGGGCTGCGATATACTGGATAACATCTCCAGGGCTGTCTGCTTCAAAGTTAGTTGGTTGAGCAATCAGATTTTTAAAGATAGTGTTGATATCTCGCTTGCCACCTGTGATAAAGGCAGGTTGACCTTCGTTTGGATAGCCAGACTTGAGGTTGTTACGGATGTCGTCTGAAAAGACTGCGACAGTATCTGTTTTCTTCATCCAATCTTGGTCAGCAGGTTGTACAGGTGCATTTTCATCACCAGTATAGGTTTTCCAGCCTTCACCTAGCATGATAAGATTTGGATTGAGGGCGCGTGCAGCTTTGTACGCTTCTTCGATTGAAGCCGCATCGTGGTCACCCATCATATCAAAGCGGAAACCATCTACTTTGTAGGTTTCAACTAGATACTTGATAGAGTCTACCAAGACACGCTTAGACATGTAGTGGGTTGTTCCCAAACGACCGCCTCCGAAGCTAGTACGTGGAGTTCCGTCTGCGTCCATAAAGTGATAGTAGTTTGGCTCAATATCCTCAAAAATATCAACATTGGCAGTATGGTTGTAGACCACATCCAAGATAGCCCCCATGCCACGTTTGTGGATTTCGTTGATGAGGTTTTTGAATTCAGCGATACGTTTTTCTGGATCCTTAGGATCGCTTGAGTACATACCAGTCAAGGAGAAGTAGTTTTGAGGGTCATATCCCCAGTTGTAGTTACTGTTGCTTGAAGCATAGGCAGACAAGCGTTCTTGGTTCTTCAATTCATTGACAAAGTAGTAGGACAAGACTGGAAGGAGTTGGATGTGGGTCACACCTAAGTCTTTGAGATAGTCTAATTTTTCGATAAAGGCTTCAAAGGTACCGAATGGCTTGGTCAAGTCTTTTGCGATGGCAGGATCCGAAGTGAAGTCACGTACATGAGCTTCATAGATAACGGCATCTTCGCGTGATTTGAAGTTACGAATCTTTCCATAGGTCAAGTCTTGCGGACCTAACTTCGCTGGATCGACAAAGGCAGCCTTAGCGACCTTATGAGCGGCATCTGTTTTTGCTAGGTCACTGTTCCAAGCCGCTAATGATTTGGCATAAGGGTCAAGAACGAGGACAGTTTTACCTTGGCGCTCGATTTGGTAGTGGTAGTAGTAGCCAGTGTAGTTGCTGATACCGAGACCAGAGTTTGCATCCAGAGTTTGTTTCCAGGTTCCTTTTTCTCCTTTTTCAAGGGCGACAGTTCCAACTACTTTTTCAGGATCTTTCTTGTCATATACGACAACGGAAACCTTATCAGCGCTTGGAGACCAGAGGGTGAGGTCAACACGCTTTCCATCTTCTTTTAGAGTTGCGCCGAGTGGACCATCGTAACTGTAGGACTCATCCTTGAGGCGCCAGCTTGAACGTGTGGTAAAACGGTCTGAATTGTAGCTGACAGTGTACAGGTGTTGGGTGTCAGAGAAGTTGCCGATGTAGGTCACTTTTTTACCTGCCTCATCCACTTCCACGTCTGTGATAGCTACTTTATTCCCTTGGTAATCAGTGATGCTGGAGTGTTTGAGGATATCGTCTTTCTTAGCTCCAACGAGGGTAGAAAAACTGCTTTCGATACGAGATTTAGCCACGTGTTGGGCACCAGTCATACGGATATCGTGAACGTAGTAGGGGTTGGTGTAGATGGTTTCGTCATCATCTTTGAGGAAAATCTGACTGTGATTTTTTAGATCAGTGAATTTATAATCTTCTTTTCTGATTTTCACATCATCGCCTTTCTTGCTTTCGTCTAGTAATAAAAATCCAAATTCTCTAGCAGCTTCATTGAGTGGGATATCAATGTAGCGGCCATACTTTCCAGTTGCGGTAAAGTCAGTACCGTCAGGCCATTCTCCACTGCTTGGTTTTTTGACATCGCCCCAATACCAGAGAGATTTTTTGTCATAGTTCCCGTCGGTGCGATAGTAGTTGACACGAATAGTTCCTGCTGGCTGAGGACGGTAGTTGTATACCTTGTAGTTTTCATCTAGCCAAGCCTCATTCATTTTTGGAGAGAGGCGCTCTACCGAACGGTCCCCTGTCAGGTTATCTCCCTTGGTATTGTTGATAAGGAAGCTGACTTTCTTGGCTTGCTCATTTTTGAGTTTGACATCTAGGTAATAGCCGTAGTCATCTTGCTTGGCATCCTTGAAGGACTTGGCTCCATTGGGCCAGTTTTCAGACGGTTTTTCAACATCATCCCAAGTCCAAAGACCTTGAGAATCCTTGTTTTCTTCAGGGAGTTTTTTTACATGGATGCGGAAGTGGTTGTCTGCGATGGGTTCTTCAGAACTAGTGTCTGCTTGTGGTTTTTGATCAGAACTTGGCGTCGAAATGCTGGCATCTACTTTCTCTTCTTTGCTGTTAGCTTGGCTTGTAGTAGCATCTTCTATTTTAGGTGTTTCTGGTGCTGTAGTAGTTTCCGCAGCTGGAGCTTCCTTTTTAGAATCAAGGGAAGCGTTTGCATTCTTTTGTTCAGAAATAGGCGTTTCCTTTTGAGTTTGACTCGTTTCAGTCTCAGTAGGGGCCTTGGTCACAGCGCTGGTATTTTCCTGAGTTTGAGGCAGGTTTTCGTTGGCCGAAATAGTTGGCATTGCAGCAGAAAGCAGGACAATGCTGGCACCAATAAGGACAGAACCAGTTCCGTTCTTCAAGGAACGGATACCGTAAATCATTTTTTTCTCAGTTTGAGATGGGATCTTTTTCATCACAATTCTCCTTGTGTAGTTGTTCCCTAACAGTATAGCATGAGGTAAACATTAGTGCAAGCGTTTTCCTAATTTTTAAGAGAAAATATAATGCTTCATTTTCTTGAAATTATAAATAATATATAGGAAAAGATTGTTTAAAAAATAGTAAAAAAACCTTGAAAAATCTAGCTAAATAAGGTATAATATGAGTAATCATTTGTCGTAGGTTTTGTCTGAAATATTGTCCAGACAAGGCTCACAGCAGTTAAATCTTCTGAAAAAGTCAGATTTAGCTGCTCTTTTTGTGCTTTTTTTCAGGTTTTTGAGTGTTTGTAACAAAGATTTAAAGATTCTGAAAATTTATCAAAGGGACACGGTGATAGGGGTTTCTAAAACCATATGACGATTAGAAAAGCCTGATTGACAAGGCTTGGAATTTATTTACAAAGGAGAATCATCTTGGCAGGACATGACGTTCAATACGGGAAACATCGTACCCGTCGTAGTTTTTCAAGAATCAAAGAAGTTCTTGACTTACCAAATTTGATTGAAATTCAAACGGATTCATTCAAAGATTTCCTAGACCACGGACTTAAGGAAGTATTTGAAGATGTATTGCCAATTTCAAACTTCACAGACACAATGGAGTTGGAATTTGTTGGCTATGAAATCAAGGAACCAAAATACACGCTCGAAGAAGCTCGTATCCACGATGCTAGCTACTCAGCACCAATTTTTGTAACCTTCCGCTTGATTAATAAAGAAACAGGCGAAATCAAGACTCAAGAAGTCTTCTTTGGTGATTTCCCAATCATGACTGAGATGGGTACTTTCATCATCAATGGTGGTGAACGTATTATCGTTTCTCAGTTGGTTCGCTCACCAGGTGTTTACTTTAATGACAAAGTAGACAAGAACGGTAAAGTGGGTTACGGTTCTACTGTTATCCCTAACCGTGGAGCTTGGTTGGAACTTGAAAGCGACTCAAAAGACATCGCTTATACTCGTATCGACCGTACTCGTAAGATTCCATTTACGACCTTGGTTCGTGCGCTTGGTTTCTCAGGTGATGATGAAATCTTTGATATCTTTGGTGATAGCGAATTGGTTCGCAATACTGTTGAAAAAGATATCCACAAGAATCCAATGGACTCTCGTACAGACGAGGCCTTGAAAGAAATCTACGAACGCCTTCGTCCAGGTGAGCCTAAGACGGCTGAAAGCTCACGTAGCTTGCTTGTGGCTCGTTTCTTTGACCCACGCCGCTACGATTTGGCAGCAGTTGGTCGTTACAAGATCAATAAAAAACTCAACGTTAAAACACGCTTGCTCAACCAAACCATTGCAGAGCCATTGGTAGATCCTGAAACGGGTGAAATCTTGGTAGAAGCTGGTACCGTTATGACTCGTAGCGTGATTGAAAGCATCGAGAACCACTTGGATGGCGACTTGAACAAGATTGTTTATATTCCAAACGATGCAGCTGTTCTGACAGAACCGGTTGTCCTTCAAAAATTCAAGGTTGTTGCCCCAACGGACCCAGACCGTGTTGTAACTATCATCGGAAATGCCAATCCTGATGACAAGGTTCATGTTGTAACTCCTGCGGATATCCTTGCAGAGATGAGCTACTTCCTCAACTTGGCGGAAGGTATCGGACGTGTGGATGATATCGACCACCTTGGGAACCGTCGTATCCGTGCAGTTGGTGAATTGCTTGCAAACCAAGTACGTCTTGGACTTTCTCGTATGGAACGTAATGTCCGTGAACGTATGTCTGTTCAGGACAATGAAGTTTTAACACCACAACAAATCATCAACATCCGTCCTGTAACAGCTGCAGTTAAAGAATTCTTTGGTTCATCACAGTTGTCACAGTTCATGGACCAACACAACCCGCTTTCTGAGTTGTCTCACAAACGTCGTTTGTCAGCCTTAGGACCTGGTGGTTTGACTCGTGACCGTGCTGGATATGAAGTACGTGACGTGCATTACACTCACTACGGTCGTATGTGTCCAATCGAGACACCTGAAGGACCTAACATCGGTTTGATCAATAACTTGTCATCATACGGTCACTTGAACAAGTATGGATTTGTTCAAACACCATATCGTAAGGTTGACCGTGAAACTGGTGTAGTCACAAACGAAATCGTTTGGTTGACAGCCGATGAAGAAGATGAATTTACTGTAGCACAGGCTAACTCTCGTCTGAATGAAGATGGTACTTTTGCTGAGAAGGTTGTCATGGGACGTCACCAAGGGGTCAACCAAGAGTACCCAGCAGAAGTAGTTGACTACATGGACGTTTCACCAAAACAGGTAGTTGCCGTTGCGACTGCATGTATTCCTTTCTTGGAAAACGATGACTCCAACCGTGCCCTCATGGGTGCCAACATGCAACGTCAGGCTGTGCCATTGATTGATCCAAAAGCACCTTACGTTGGTACTGGTATGGAATACCAAGCAGCCCACGATTCAGGAGCTGCTGTGATTGCTCAGCATGCTGGTAAAGTTACCTACGCAGATGCTGACAAGGTAGAAGTACGCCGTGAAGATGGTTCATTGGACGTTTACCACATCCAAAAATTCCGTCGTTCAAACTCAGGTACTGCTTACAACCAACGCACGCTTGTTAAAGTTGGCGATGTCGTCGAAAAAGGCGACTTTATCGCTGACGGACCTTCTATGGAAAAAGGGGAAATGGCGCTTGGACAAAACCCAATCGTTGCCTACATGACTTGGGAAGGTTACAACTTCGAGGATGCCGTTATCATGAGCGAACGCTTGGTCAAAGACGATGTCTATACATCTGTCCACCTCGAGGAATACGAATCAGAAACCCGCGATACAAAGCTTGGGCCTGAAGAAATTACTCGTGAAATTCCAAACGTTGGTGAAGATGCCCTTAAGGACCTTGACGAAATGGGTATTATCCGTATCGGTGCAGAGGTTAAAGAAGGCGATATCCTTGTAGGTAAAGTCACACCTAAGGGTGAGAAAGACCTTTCAGCTGAAGAACGTCTCTTGCACGCTATCTTCGGAGACAAGTCTCGTGAAGTCCGTGATACTTCTCTTCGAGTACCTCACGGTGCCGATGGTGTCGTTCGTGATGTTAAGATCTTTACACGTGCAAATGGAGATGAGTTGCAATCAGGTGTTAACATGCTGGTTCGCGTCTACATCGCTCAAAAACGTAAGATCAAGGTCGGAGATAAGATGGCCGGACGTCACGGAAACAAAGGGGTTGTCTCTCGTATCGTTCCTGTAGAAGACATGCCTTACCTTCCAGATGGAACTCCAGTCGATATCATGTTGAACCCACTTGGGGTACCATCACGTATGAATATCGGTCAGGTTATGGAACTCCACCTTGGTATGGCAGCCCGTACTCTTGGTATCCACATCGCAACACCAGTCTTTGACGGAGCAAGTTCGGAAGACCTTTGGGACACTGTTAAAGAAGCAGGTATGGATAGCGATGCTAAGACAATCCTTTACGATGGACGTACAGGTGAACCGTTTGACAACCGTGTATCAGTTGGTGTCATGTACATGATCAAACTTCACCACATGGTTGATGATAAATTGCACGCACGTTCAGTCGGACCATACTCAACCGTTACCCAACAACCACTCGGAGGTAAAGCTCAGTTTGGTGGACAACGTTTCGGTGAGATGGAGGTTTGGGCTCTTGAAGCCTACGGTGCGTCAAATGTCCTCCAAGAAATCTTGACTTACAAGTCTGACGATATCAACGGACGTTTGAAAGCTTATGAAGCTATTACAAAAGGAAAACCAATTCCAAAACCAGGTGTTCCAGAATCCTTCCGAGTTCTTGTCAAAGAATTGCAATCTCTTGGTCTTGACATGCGTGTTCTTGACGAAGATGACCAAGAAGTGGAACTTCGCGACTTGGATGAAGGAATGGACGAAGATGTCATCCACGTAGATGACCTTGAAAAAGCCCGCGAAAAAGCAGCCCAAGAGGCTAAAGCAGCCTTTGAAGCTGAAGAAGCTGAGAAAGCAACAAAAGCGGAAGCAACAGAAGAAGCTGCTGAACAAGAATAAGCAGTTCACTTAGAATAGAAAGGGAAGAAATAGTGGTTGATGTAAATCGTTTTAAAAGTATGCAAATCACCCTAGCTTCTCCAAGCAAAGTCCGTTCATGGTCTTATGGAGAAGTCAAAAAACCTGAAACAATCAATTACCGTACGTTGAAACCAGAACGTGAAGGACTCTTTGACGAAGTTATCTTTGGCCCTACAAAGGACTGGGAATGTGCTTGTGGTAAGTACAAACGCATTCGTTACAGAGGGATTGTTTGTGACCGCTGTGGGGTTGAAGTAACGCGTACGAAAGTTCGTCGTGAGCGTATGGGGCACATCGAGTTGAAGGCTCCTGTATCTCACATC
Source organism: Streptococcus oralis (assembly GCF_016127915.1). Taxonomy (NCBI): domain Bacteria; kingdom Bacillati; phylum Bacillota; class Bacilli; order Lactobacillales; family Streptococcaceae; genus Streptococcus; species Streptococcus oralis. Next base: position 1,348,963 of record NZ_CP066059.1, read on the forward strand.
TGGTATTTCAAGGGGATTCCAAGCCGTATGGGCTTGACCCTTGATATGAGTCCTCGTGCCCTCGAGGAAGTTATCTACTTTGCGGCTTATGTGGTGATTGATCCGAAGGATACACCACTTGAGCACAAGTCTATCATGACAGAGCGCGAATACCGTGAGCGCTTGCGTGAGTACGGTTATGGATCATTCGTTGCCAAGATGGGTGCCGAAGCCATCCAAGACCTCTTGAAACAAGTAGATCTTGAAAAAGAAATTGCGGAACTCAAAGAAGAGTTGAAAACAGCTACTGGACAAAAACGTGTCAAAGCCATCCGTCGTTTGGATGTTTTGGATGCCTTTTACAAATCTGGAAACAAACCTGAATGGATGATTCTCAACATCCTTCCGGTTATTCCACCAGATCTTCGTCCAATGTTGCAGTTGGATGGTGGCCGTTTTGCCTCATCTGACTTGAATGATCTTTACCGTCGTGTTATCAACCGTAACAACCGTTTGGCTCGTTTGCTTGAGTTGAATGCACCAGGTATCATCGTTCAAAATGAGAAGCGTATGCTTCAAGAAGCGGTTGACGCTTTGATTGACAATGGTCGTCGTGGTCGCCCAATTACAGGACCAGGTAGCCGTCCACTCAAATCATTGAGCCACATGCTTAAAGGGAAACAAGGACGCTTCCGTCAAAACTTGCTCGGTAAACGTGTTGACTTCTCAGGACGTTCCGTTATCGCCGTTGGTCCAACTCTTAAGATGTACCAATGTGGTGTGCCGCGTGAAATGGCGATTGAGCTCTTTAAACCATTCGTCATGCGTGAAATCGTTGCCCGCGATATCGTGCAGAACGTCAAAGCGGCTAAACGCTTGGTGGAACGTGGAGACGAACGTATCTGGGATATTCTTGAAGAAGTAATCAAAGAACACCCAGTACTTTTGAACCGCGCACCGACCCTTCACCGTTTGGGTATCCAAGCCTTCGAGCCAGTCTTGATTGATGGTAAGGCCCTTCGCTTGCACCCACTTGTCTGTGAAGCCTACAATGCCGACTTTGACGGGGACCAAATGGCCATCCACGTACCGCTTTCAGAAGAAGCTCAAGCGGAAGCTCGTATTCTAATGCTTGCTGCTGAGCATATCTTGAACCCGAAAGATGGTAAACCAGTTGTTACTCCTTCTCAGGACATGGTTTTGGGTAACTACTACTTGACCATGGAAGAAGCTGGTCGTGAAGGTGAAGGAATGGTCTTCAAAGACCGTGACGAAGCGGTTATGGCTTACCGTAATGGTTATGTTCACCTCCACTCACGTGTTGGTATCGCGACAGATAGCCTCAACAAACCTTGGACTGAAGAGCAAAAACACAAGGTCTTGCTGACAACAGTTGGTAAAATCCTCTTCAACGACATCATGCCAGAGGGTCTGCCTTACTTGCAAGAACCAACAAATGCCAACTTAACAGAAGGTGTTCCAGCTAAATACTTCTTGCCACTAGGTGGAGATATCAAGGAAGCAATCAGCAATCTTGAACTCAACCCTCCATTCAAGAAGAAAAATCTTGGGAATATCATCGCTGAAATCTTCAAACGTTTCCGTACGACAGAAACTTCTGCCCTACTTGACCGCATGAAGAACCTCGGTTACCACCACTCAACTCTTGCAGGTTTGACAGTGGGTATTGCCGATATCCCAGTTGTTGAAGACAAGGCTGAAATCATCGAAGAATCACACAAACGTGTAGAACAAATCACCAAACAATTCCGTCGTGGTATGATCACAGACGACGAGCGCTACAACGCTGTTACAGCTGAATGGCGTGCAGCCCGTGAAAAATTAGAGAAACGTTTGGTTGCCAACCAAGATCCTAAGAACCCAATCGTTATGATGATGGACTCTGGAGCCCGTGGTAACATCTCAAACTTCTCACAGCTTGCCGGTATGCGTGGTCTGATGGCCGCTCCGAATGGACGTATCATGGAATTGCCAATCCTTTCAAACTTCCGCGAAGGTTTGTCAGTACTCGAAATGTTCTTCTCAACTCACGGTGCTCGTAAAGGTATGACCGATACGGCCCTTAAGACAGCCGACTCAGGTTACTTGACTCGTCGTTTGGTAGACGTGGCCCAAGACGTTATCATCCGTGAGGACGACTGTGGAACTGACCGTGGTCTCTTGATCCGCTCTATCGCAGAAGGAAAAGAGATGATCGAGTCTCTCGAAGAGCGTCTCAATGGTCGTTACACTAAGAAAACTGTTAAACACCCAGAAACTGGTGCAGTTATCATCGGTTCAAATGAGTTGATTACAGAAGACAAGGCGCGTGAAATTGTCAATGCTGGCGTGGAAGAAGTGACTATCCGTTCCGTATTTACATGTAACACTCGTCATGGTGTCTGCCGTCACTGTTACGGTATCAACTTGGCGACTGGTGATGCGGTTGAAGTTGGTGAAGCAGTTGGTACAATCGCTGCCCAATCTATCGGGGAACCTGGTACACAGCTTACAATGCGTACCTTCCACACGGGTGGGGTTGCCTCAAATACCGATATCACTCAGGGTCTTCCTCGTGTCCAAGAAATCTTTGAAGCCCGCAATCCTAAAGGGGAAGCGGTCATCACAGAGGTCAAAGGGCAAGTTACAGCTATCGAAGAAGACGCGTCAACTCGTACCAAGAAAGTCTTTGTTAAAGGTGAAACTGGCGAAGGTGAATACGTGGTTCCATTTACAGCACGTATGCGTGTCGAAGTTGGAGATCAAGTTTCTCGCGGTGCAGCATTGACAGAAGGTTCTATCCAACCAAAACGTCTCCTTGCTGTTCGTGATGTCTTGTCAGTTGAAACCTACCTTCTCGGTGAAGTACAAAAAGTTTACCGTAGCCAAGGGGTAGAAATCGGCGACAAGCACATCGAGGTAATGGTTCGTCAAATGATTCGTAAAGTTCGTGTCATGGATCCAGGTGACACAGATCTTCTCATGGGTACCCTCATGGATATCAACGACTTTACAGATGCCAACAAGGATGTTCTTATCGCAGGTGGAGTTCCAGCGACAGGTCGCCCAGTTCTTATGGGAATTACCAAAGCCTCACTTGAAACCAACAGTTTCTTGTCAGCGGCTTCCTTCCAGGAAACAACTCGTGTCCTTACAGATGCAGCCATCCGTGGTAAGAAAGATCATCTCCTTGGACTCAAGGAAAATGTTATCATCGGTAAGATCATCCCAGCTGGTACTGGTATGACTCGCTACCGTAACCTTGAACCACAAGCTATCAATGAAGCAGAATATCTGGCTCCAGAACAAGAAGAGGCAGAACTTGCTCCTGTAGAGGAAGTTGTGGAAATCCAAGTTGAAGAAACAGTAGAATAAAAGCAAACAAGAGAACCTTTGGGTTCTCTTTGTTTTATTTCAGAAAATTTTCCCACTTTTTCATAAAGTGTGGTAGAATAGAAGAACTAAAATGCCAAGGAGGTGTCCATATGGAACAAACATTCTTTATCATTAAGCCAGATGGTGTGAAAAGAGGGCTGGTGGGCGAAATTCTGCAAAGAATGGAGCAACGAGGTTTCAAACTCGAAAAATTAGAGTTACGTTCAGCGGTTTCAGAAGTTTTGATTGACCAGCACTATCAAGACTTGGTTGAAAAAAGTTTTTATCCTCCTATCCGTCAGTTTATGACCTCAGGACCAGTAGTGGTGGGCATTCTATCAGGTCCGAAAGTGATTGAAACTTGGCGGACCATGATGGGGGCTACTCGTCCAGAAGAAGCTCTGTCAGGAACTATCCGAGGAGATTTTGCCAAGGCTGCAGGAGACAATCAAGCCATTCAAAATGTAGTTCACGGCTCTGATTCGGAAGCTTCTGCAAAACGTGAAATTGCTCTCTGGTTTAAGGATTAGACTGGTAAAAGAACAGTTCTGTGCACAACAGAGCTGTTTTTTGGTCAGTTGAGCACAAAAAAAGAACACTTGAGGCGGTAACGATCATTTCAAACTCCTCACAAGGTATAATCCCATATAGGGAGGGAAAAGAAATGGTAAAATCAATTCGCCTATTGTTATTGATTGCAGTCATCCAGATTAGTTTTAGTAGTTGTCTATTATGGAAAGAATCCTTTTTATCTTTAAAACAGACCAATGCTTACTTTTTGATTTTGATAGTAGGATTTTCTGTTCTTTGTGCTGGGATAAATTATTTCCATACAGCAGACCAGTCTAGACATAGTATTTTACATGTTCAAAAGAAAGTGAGTCTTGTTTATTGCCTCCTTTTAGTAGTCAATCTTCTTGCAACCTGTCTGGTTCTCTCAGAAAGCATCCAAACCACTAGCAAATTGCAGCAGGAACTGGTTGACCTCTTTTTACCCTCCTTCTTTTTCTTGCTAGGAGTAGATCTATTGATTTTCTTACCTTTTGATAAAATTTTTCGCGATATAGAAAATCACCTAAATAAAAAGAAAACAGTCGTCATTTCCGTTCTAGCTACGATGGTTTTCTTGAGGAATCCCTTAGTGATTTCCTCGATTCTCCTTTACATCAGTGTCGGTTTTCTATGCGCACGTTTCCTTTTTCCAAAATGTATTCAAAGGGAAATCTCCTTTTACGGACACCTGATTCGGGATATTCTGTTTGTTTTTTCAATAGTTGTATTCTTTTAAGTGGAGGAGAATTTTTCAAAATTGTTATAGTAAGTTCATAAAGAAAATTCACACAAAAGAAAACTTTTTGGTATAATAGTAGCATGCACACAAAAAATGAAGAAGAGCTTCTAGCTCTCGGAGAAAGATTAGGTCATTTGCTTCAAAAAGACGATGTTCTAATCTTGACTGGAGAGTTGGGTGCGGGTAAAACAACCTTTACAAAAGGCCTTGCCAAGGGCTTGGATATCTGTCAGATGATTAAAAGTCCAACCTATACCATTGTCAGAGAGTACGAAGGGCGTTTGCCACTTTACCACTTGGATGTCTACCGTATCGAAGGTGATGCTGATTCTATTGACTTGGATGAGTTTCTCTTTGGTGGTGGTGTGACTGTTATTGAGTGGGGGCATCTTTTGGGTGAAGATTTACCAGATTCTTACTTGGAGTTGGAAATTTTGAAAGAAGCTGATGGTCGTTGTCTTCATTTTACGGCTCATGGCTCTCGGGCTGAACAAGTCATCAAGGAGCTTCAAGATGGAGTATGAGTTGTGTATTCGTGAGGCAGAGACTTCAGATGCTACAGCCTTGATTGCATTTTTAGATTGTGTCGGTCAAGAGACAGACTTTACTAGCCTAGATGAAAATGGCATCATGATGACAGCTTCTGAAATGGCTCTTTTTATCGAAAAACAAGCTGCATCAGAGAATCAAATTACTCTCCTCGCCTTACTGAATGATGAGATTGCAGGAGTTTTAAATATCACAGCAGACCAACATTTAAGAGTTCGACATATCGGTGATGTTTTTCTAGCAGTTCGCAAGAAATTTTGGAACCAAGGCTTGGCAACTATACTTCTAGAAGAAGGCATCGAGTGGGCTAAAGCCAGTGGTGTCTTGCGCCGCTTGCAACTTAGTGTACAAAAACGAAACGAGGCCGCTATCCACCTCTACTCAAAAATGGGATTTATCACAGAAGGCTTACAAGAAAGAGGAGCCTATTTAGCAGAAGGGATATTTTTAGATGTTTGTCTTATGGGCAAGCTGATAAATGAATAACGAGATGATTAAAAAATTAATTGGAATGGTGCTAGGTTTCCTAGCAGTAACAGTTTTAGGTGTAGCGGTTTATGGCTATACCATCTACCAACAGGGAACAGAAACCCTAAGTAAAAAGACTTACAAAAAAATCGGGGAAGAAACCAACGTTATCGAAGCGACGGAGCCTCTGACCATCCTCTTGATGGGGGTAGATACGGGAAATGTGGAACGTACAGACCCGTGGGCGGGAAATAGTGATTCCATGATTCTCTTGACGGTTAATCCCAAAACAAAGAAAACCACAATGATGAGTTTGGAACGGGATATTTTGACCAAGATTGAGACTGGAAACGGTCAAGTTCAGGAAGCTAAACTCAATGCCGCCTATGCTAATGGTGGTGCGGAACTTGCAATTTCTACTATTCAAAAGATGATGAATATCCACATTGACCGCTATGTGATGGTTAACATGCAGGGGCTTCAACAATTGGTGGATGCGGTTGGTGGAATTACCGTCAACAATACACTCGGTTTCCCAATTTCGATTGCTGACCAAGAGGAGTTTAATAAGATTTCTATCGGTGTTGGAGAACAAACCTTGAATGGTGAGGAAGCACTGGTGTATTCACGGATGCGTTACCAAGACCCAGAAGGAGACTATGGTCGTCAAAAACGTCAACGTGAAGTTATTCAAAAGATCGTTGAGAAGGTTTTGAGCCTAAACAGTGTGAGTCATTATCAAGGTATCCTCAAAGCTTTGAGTGATAACATGCAGACCAATGTAGACTTATCAGCTAAGAGCATTCCACAATTGCTCGGCTATCAAGATTCTTTCAAGAATATCGAAACGCATCAATTGCGTGGGGAAGATGCTGAGCTACAGGGAATTTCTTATCAGATTGTCACTTCAGAACATATGCTCGAAATGCAAAATCTCTTGCGTCGTTCACTAGGTAAAGAACCAGTGACAGAATTGGAAACCAATGCGGTACTGTACGAAACAGCCTTTGGTCGGACAGCACCTTCAACCAGTACTAACGCTTCAAACGAAGAAGCAGAATAGGAAAAGAATCAAATCGTGGGAAATTTCCTGCGATTTTTTCAAAAAAATTCGAATAGATAAGTAGGAGGAAACATGAAAGCAGAAATTATTGCTGTCGGAACAGAAATTTTAACAGGGCAGATTGTCAATACCAATGCTCAGTTTTTATCAGAGAAACTAGCCGAAATCGGGGTAGATGTCTACTTCCAAACTGCTGTTGGAGATAATGAAGCTCGTCTTTTGTCCTTGCTTGAAATTGCGAGTCAACGTAGTAATCTTGTGATTTTGACAGGGGGCTTGGGACCAACCGAGGATGATTTGACCAAACAAACTCTGGCAAAATTTTTAGGAAAAGCTCTAGTGTTTGACCCTCAAGCACAAGAGAAATTGGATATTTTCTTTGCTCATAGACCTGACTATGCTCGGACACCGAATAATGAGCGCCAAGCCCAAATTGTAGAAGGGGCAACTCCACTGCCAAATGAAACAGGTTTAGCAGTCGGAGGGGTGTCGGAAGTGGATGGCGTGACCTACGTGGTCCTTCCAGGACCACCAAGTGAGTTGAAACCCATGGTCTTAAATCAACTCTTACCCAAGTTAATGACTGGTACCAAGTTATACTCACGAGTGCTCCGTTTCTTTGGAATTGGGGAGAGTCAGTTGGTGACCATTTTAGCGGATTTGATTGACCATCAAACCGATCCGACTTTGGCGCCGTATGCCAAGACGGGAGAAGTTACCTTGCGCTTGTCTACAAAAGCAGTTAGTCAAGAAAAGGCTGATCAAGCACTGGACATCCTAGAAAATCAAATCTTGGATCGTCAAACTTTCGAGGGGATTTCTCTACGAGACATCTGTTATGGATATGGGGAAGAAACCAGCCTCGCAAGTGTCGTTGTAGAAGAGCTAAAGAAGAGACAGAAAAGCATTACTGCGGCAGAAAGCTTGACGGCAGGTCTCTTTCAAGCGACATTAGCAGACTTTTCGGGCGTTTCAGCTATCTTTAATGGTGGTTTTGTCACTTACAGCCTAGAAGAAAAGTCTAAGATGTTGGATATTTCCGAGCAAGAGCTAAAAGAACACGGGGTCGTTTCTGAGTTTACGGCTCGAAAAATGGCAGAGCAGGCACGGATCAAGACTCAGTCTGACTACGGAGTTAGTTTGACGGGTGTGGCAGGGCCAGATAGCCTAGAGGGGCATCCAGCTGGTACAGTTTTTATTGGACTGGCACATACAAAAGGGACAGAGGTGATCAAGGCTAATATCGCAGGACGGAGTCGAGCAGATGTTCGACAGATTGCGGTCATGCATGCCTTTAACCTAGTTCGCAAGGCTTTATTAAGTGACTAAATTTTGGTATAATAAAAGATAGGTCTAAGGACCAGTAGAATATAGGAGAACAAAATGGCGAAAAAACCAACAAAAAAATTAGATGAAATTGGGAAAAAATTTGGAGCTGACCGTGAAAAAGCATTGAACGATGCTCTTAAATTGATTGAGAAAGACTTTGGTAAAGGCTCAATCATGCGCTTGGGTGAGCGCGCGGAGCAAAAAGTTCAAGTGATGAGCTCAGGCTCATTGGCTCTTGACATTGCTCTTGGTTCAGGTGGTTATCCTAAAGGACGTATCATCGAAATCTACGGACCAGAATCATCTGGTAAGACAACGGTTGCCCTTCACGCTGTAGCGCAAGCACAGAAAGAAGGTGGTATTGCAGCCTTTATCGATGCGGAACATGCTCTTGATCCAGCCTATGCTGCAGCCCTTGGTGTGAATATTGATGAGCTGCTCTTGTCACAACCTGACTCAGGAGAGCAAGGTCTTGAAATTGCAGGAAAATTGATTGACTCAGGTGCAGTTGACCTTGTCGTTATCGACTCAGTTGCGGCCCTTGTACCTCGTGCGGAAATTGATGGGGATATTGGAGACAGCCACGTTGGTTTGCAAGCTCGTATGATGAGCCAGGCCATGCGTAAACTCGGAGCTTCTATCAATAAAACCAAAACAATTGCCATCTTTATCAACCAATTGCGTGAAAAAGTTGGGGTCATGTTTGGAAATCCAGAAACAACACCTGGTGGACGTGCTCTGAAATTCTACGCTTCAGTCCGTTTGGATGTTCGTGGAAGCACACAAATCAAGGGAACTGGTGATCAAAAAGATACCAATGTCGGTAAGGAAACCAAGATCAAGGTCGTGAAAAACAAGGTAGCTCCACCATTTAAGGAAGCCTTTGTTGAAATCATGTACGGAGAAGGAATTTCTAAGACTGGTGAGCTCTTGAAGATTGCAAGTGATCTCGATATCATCCAAAAAGCGGGAGCATGGTACTCTTACAAGGGTGAAAAAATCGGACAAGGATCTGAAAATGCTAAGAAATACTTGGCGGATCACCCAGAAATCTTTGATGCCATTGACCACCAAGTCCGTGTTCAATATGGTTTGATTGAAGATGAAGAAAGAACAACTCCTACCTCTGTTGCAGAAGATCTAGCACCTAACCAAGAAGTAACACTTGACCTAGGCGACGGACTCGAAATCGAAATTGAAGATTAAAAATAAAAGCGGAGAAGTCCTTCTCTGCTTTTTATGTTTAATTATTAAGTCTCCATAGCTTCAAAAGCGTAAAAAAGAGTATTTAATCAAAAAAATTAAATCATTCTATAAAAAGGAGACTACTATAATGGAAAAAAGCCTTGTTCGTAATGTACAAGACAAAAAGATTGCTGGTGTATGTGCTGGTATCGGTGACTACTTTAACATGGACCACACACTTGTTCGTGCACTTTGGATCATCTTCACCCTACTTGGTGGTTCTGGAATCTTAGCTTATGCTGTTCTCTACTTCCTTCTTCCAGAAGGCAATGCAGAAGCTTAAGCCATAGAGAGAATAAAAGTTTATTCTGATTAGTTGAAAATAAAAAATGCATGTAATCGTAGATTACATGCATTTTTATATGTAGCTTCTATCGAAAAAGAGAGATTCTTCACCAGATGGATAAGTCTTGTTTAATGGTCACTAAAACGACGATACTCTATATGAAAGTCAAAATAATGTTCGTTCTGTAACTTTTGGAAGATATCGCGATAGGCCTCTTCGTCAAAATGGTCGCCACGGTAGAGAATTTCAAAACTCAAACCATCGTATTCTAGAAAAGCGTTGGCTGATTTAAAGCCATTTTGGCGATAGAAATCCATGCGGGCCTTTCTTTGCTCCAAGTTATCGCATTTTTCATCCAATCGCTCGATTTCCAGTAACATGGTTCGCTGGTAAAAATCAGTCAGCTTTTCGATGATTTCTTTTCCATATCCGTGGCTTCTTAAGTGGGGCATGATGGCAAAAAAACTGATATAGAAGGCCTTTGGATTGGAGATGGCAAAAGCAAAGCCGACAAACTCTTCTTGGTTATAAAAGGCAAAAAAGTGGGCGTCTTCTCGGTCTTGATAGCGTAAAAACTCTGACAGAGGAACTCGTTCTTCCTCAGGGAATGCTTCCTTGTTTAGCTTTTCAACCTTATCCAGATCAGGAAACACATCGGTAATTAATTGACTGGTCAAACTCATAAATGACCTCCTTTTCTTGATTATAGCAAATTGTCTCTCTGTAAGCAATTGATTGCAAACTTAGTGACAGAGCCTTGTCGCTCCTTTAGAAAGCTGATATAATAGCTTTATGAATAAGAAACGATCCGTGGACTTGATACATGGTCCTATTCTTCCTGCGCTGTTAAGCTTTGCCTTTCCAATCTTGCTATCCAATATTTTTCAACAGCTCTATAACACTGCTGATGTCTTGATTGTTGGGCGTTTTCTTGGTCAAGATTCCTTGGCTGCAGTGGGAGCTACAACTGCCATTTTTGACTTGATTATAGGTTTTACGCTTGGTGTTGGAAATGGCATGGGGATTGTCATTGCCCGCTATTATGGGGCTCGTAATTTCACCAAAATCAAAGAAGCAGTAGCAGCAACTTGGATTTTAGGTGCTTTTTTGAGCATTCTGGTCATGCTGATGGGCTTTGTCGGTCTGTATCCACTCTTGCAATATTTAGATACCCCTGCAGAAATCCTTCCCCAATCCTATCAATATATTTCTATGATTGTGACCTGTGTCGGTGTCAGCTTTGCCTATAATCTCTTTGCTGGTTTGTTGCGGTCCATTGGTGATAGTCTAGCGGCTCTTGGATTTCTGATTTTTTCTGCCTTGGTCAATGTGGTTCTGGATCTCTATTTCATTACGCAACTGCATCTGGGAGTTCAATCTGCGGGGCTTGCTACTATTATTTCACAAGGGTTGTCAGCGGTTCTCTGTTTTTACTATATCCGCAAGAGTGTTCCAGAACTGCTCCCTCAACTCAAGCATTTTAAATGGAACAAGTCTCTGTACGCGGATCTCTTGGAGCAAGGTTTGGCCATGGGTTTGATGAGTTCGATTGTGTCCATTGGTAGTGTGATTTTACAGTCTTCGGTCAATACTTTTGGAGCTGTGATTATTAGCGCCCAGACAGCAGCTAGACGCATTATGGCCTTTGCTCTCCTTCCTATGACAGCTATTTCTTCTGCTATGACGACCTTTGCCTCTCAAAATCTAGGAGCCAAGCGACCAGACCGCATAGTTCAAGGTCTTGGTATTGGGAGTCGCCTAAGCATGTCCTGGGCTGGTTTTGTTTGTATTTTCCTCTTTTTTGCTAGTCCAGCCTTGGTTTCCTTCTTGGCCAGTTCAACAGATACTTACTTGGTAGAAAACGGTAGTCTCTATCTGCAAATCAGTTCAGTCTTTTATCCGATTTTGAGCCTTTTGCTGATTTATCGCAATTGCTTGCAGGGATTGGGGCAAAAAGTCCTTCCTCTCGTTTCCAGCTTTATAGAACTAATCGGGAAAATCGTTTTTGTGGTTTTAATTATCCCTTGGACAGGGTATAGGGGAGTTATCCTTTGCGAACCCCTTATCTGGGTTGCCATGACCATCCAACTGTACTTTTCACTTTTCCGCCATCCCCTGATAAAAGAAGGCAAGACAATCTTGGCAGCCAAAGGACAATCCTAGTTGGATTTGCTGAATAAAATCCATTTCCTCTAGTGAAAATCGAAAAAACTTGTGTTATAATAAGAAAGATTAAAATGTGAAAAAAGGAGATTCCTAATGGGACGTAAATGGGCCAATATCGTAGCCAAGAAAACGGCTAAAGATGGAGCTAACTCTAAAGTATATGCAAAATTTGGTGTAGAAATCTATGTAGCAGCTAAAAAAGGTGATCCAGACCCAGAATCAAACACTGCTTTGAAATTCGTTATCGACCGTGCTAAACAAGCCCAAGTGCCGAAACACGTTATCGATAAAGCGATTGATAAAGCAAAAGGAAACACAGACGAAACCTTTACAGAAGGACGTTACGAAGGTTTTGGACCAAATGGTTCTATGCTGATTGTTGATACTTTGACTTCAAACGTCAACCGTACAGCGGCTAATGTCCGTGCTGCCTTTGGTAAAAACGGCGGAAATATGGGTGCTTCAGGTTCGGTTTCTTACCTCTTCGACAACAAGGGTGTTATCGTATTTGCTGGTGAAGATGCAGATGCAGTCTTTGAGCAATTGCTTGAAGCGGATGTGGATGTGGATGATGTAGAAGCAGAAGAAGGAACAATCACTGTTTACACAGCTCCAACAGACCTTCACAAGGCTATCGTTGCCCTTCGTGAGTCAGGTGTCGAAGAATTCCAAGTGACAGAATTGGAAATGATTCCTCAGTCAGAAGTGGAATTGTCGGGAGATGACCTTGAAACCTTTGAAAAACTGTACAGTGTTCTTGAGGACGACGAAGACGTACAAAAGATCTACACAAACGTAGATGGATTCTAATAGAAAAACGAACAGTTTTACTAGCTGTTCGTTTTTTTGATATTTGAACTTAGACTCTAGTTTCAGAATCGTTTTTTTGCTTGCTTTTTTCTAGACCTAGACCGACTGCATGTTTTTGGACGAGCAAGAGTTGCCCATTGTCATCTTTTGCAAAAGTTAAGGTAACAGTTTTAATCTTGTCGCCAATGGAGATATAGGTGATTTTTCTCGTATCGTATCCCCCAATAGTGGAGTCAAACTCGGAGTCTGGTAGTCCGTGTTTTTTGATAATATCCTTGTAGTTGGTACCACCTTTTCCTTTGTTGTCAAGGTCACCTTCGATTAAGGCGTCGAACTGTTCTTGGGTCCAGGTGAAGGTATCGTCTTCTTCCTCCTCAGGGATGGAATAGGCGCTATCATCTGTCAAGTCGCTTTCTTCTCCGCGTTCCATTGAGGAACTTGCCTCTCTATAGGAACGATTAAACTCCCTGACAAACTCTTTGTAGAAATTAGCGTACAGTACCTGAGTCGTAAAGAAAAGTACAACAGAAGCAACTGCAAGAGATGTTCCGATAATGGCCATTGTTTTTTGTTTTTTGAGGTTGACGATAAGGCCGATAATCCCCAAGATAAATGCGACGATGGCGATGAAAAACGATAGATAGTTAATAAACGGGATCCAGGACCCTAAAAGTGCGATGGCCCCAAAAATGGTTGCCAAGATTCCTAAAACTCTTTGTTCTTCTGGTTTCATTTGAAAGTTTTCTCCCTTCATCGAGTGAATGGATTTCTATCCACAGTAGTTAGTGCTTATTATAGAAAAAATATTGCCTAATGTCAATTTAAACTAAAATAGTTCTCTTGGAAACTTTTTTCTTGACATCTTTTCTGAAAATGATAAAATAGTTCTCATGGAAACTCAAATGGTTCTTGTGAGAACTATTTTTAATTGTGAGAAAGGAGCAATCATGGACAAGCCGATGTTGATGTTTAAACGTTTTGGACACCAGGTTCATCTGATGGTACAGAAAGAAGCCAAGCGATGTGGCATTGAATTTATGGGTGGACCGCAAGGGCAGGTTCTGCGTTTTTTAGATCATTGTGAACAAAAAGAGGAACTGGTCTTGATTAAGGATATCGAACAGGAACTCAATATTACCAAATCTGTTGCGAGTAATTTAGTCAAGCGCATGGTACAAAATGGTTTGGTCGAGTTAGAGGCGAGCCCGAGCGATAAGCGGGCAAAATTTGTTCGCCTGACGGAGAAATCGCGTTCGCAGATGCAAAAAGTTAAGGAATTTTTTGATCGGATCGATCAGAGTCTGCTAGAGGGTGTTTCAAAGTCAGACTTGGCAATCTTTGAAAAGGTACTCGGACAATTGCAAGAAAATGTTGAGAAGATAGGAGGAGAGAATGAAGAAACTCGCTAAACGTATTACAGGAAAAGAGTGGGGGATGATTCTCCTTACGATTCTGTTCACTTGTTTCTCGGTCTATCTCGAGTTAGAGGTGCCGACTTATATTTCGCAAATTACAGAATTACTGGGAACGTCTGGAACGCAGTTGGGTGAACTCTGGTCACCAGCTGCGAAGATGATTGGTTTGTCTTTATTGGCTTTCTTTTCATCTGTTATGGTTGGTTTCTTTGCTGCTCGCGTTGCAGCATCTTATACAACCCATCTACGTAGAGATGTTTTTCATCAGGTTTTGGATTTTTCACAGACAGAAATCAAGCGCTTTTCAATCCCAAGTCTTTTGACTCGGACGACCAATGATATTACCCAGGTACAGATGCTCTTTACCATGGGCTTGCAAGTGGTTACTCGTGGGCCGATTATGGCTATCTGGGCCATTGGGAAAATCCTTGGGAAATCGGAATATTGGCTCTGGGCGGTCGTTGTGGCTGTTATTGTCAATGTCTTGATGACCACTGTTCTCATGACTCTGGCCTTTCCAAAACAATCGGTCATCCAAAAATTGACAGATAAACTCAATAGTATCACTCGTGAAAGTTTGACTGGGATTCGAGTTGTACGCGCATACAATGCCGAGGATTACCAAGATAAGAAATTTGAAGCAGCCAACGATGAGGTAACACGTCTCAATCTCTTTGTCAATCGTTTGATGGCCATTATGAATCCCATTATGATGGCGATTTCTAGTGGCTTGAGTCTAGCCATTTACTGGATCGGTGCCTATATCATCAACGACGCAAGTGTGACAGAACGTCTACCACTCTTTAGTGATATGGTGGTCTTCATGTCCTATGCTATGCAGGTCGTGATGGGCTTCCTTCTCATGGGAGCACTTTTTATCGTTCTTCCTCGTACCTTGGTTTCGGCAGGACGTATCAATCAAGTATTGGATCTGCATTCTTCTATTGAAAATCCTAGTCACGCTCAGACAGCGGATCCTTCAGTTCAAGGACAAGTGGAATTCCGTGATGTGACTTTCCGTTACTCTAAAAACTCAGAAGCAGTCGTGGAACATGTCACTTTCAAAGCAGAAGCGGGTCAAACCGTAGCCTTCATCGGATCGACTGGATCAGGTAAGTCTACGCTTGTCAACCTCTTGCCACGTTTTTACGACGTTTCAGATGGACAAATCCTAGTGGATGGTGTCAATGTGCAAGATTATGACTTGGAAGATTTGCGCAATAAGGTCGGCTATATTCCACAAAAAGCTGTACTCTTTTCCGGAGATGTCAAGGGGAACTTGGACTTTGGTAAGAGCAAAGAAACTCCTCTAAGCGAAGCTGCTATGTGGCAAGCCCTTGAATTGGCCCAGTCTAAAGCATTTATCGAGGACAAGGAAGCAGGTCTTGCATCAGAAGTAGCCCAAGGTGGAACCAACTTCTCAGGAGGACAAAGACAGCGTCTGGCCATTGCGCGTGCCTTGGCTCGTAAACCAGAGATTCTCATCTTTGATGATTCCTTCTCAGCCTTGGACTACAAGACAGATCGTGTCCTACGCCAAGAGCTAGCCGAGAAAACAAAATCCATGACCAAGCTCATCGTAGCGCAGCGCATTTCTACCATTATGGATGCAGACCTGATCTTAGTATTGGATCAAGGAAAAGTCGTGGGACAAGGCACCCACAAGGAACTTCTAGCTACCAACGAAGTCTACCAAGAAATTGCCTACTCACAACTATCGAAGGAGGAATTGGAACATGGAAAATAAAAAAGTGTCGGTCTGGAAACAGTGCAAACCTTATATGGCAGGCCTCCAACTCCCTATCCTAATAGCAGTTGTGGCTGCAGTCATTTCAAGTATCATTACCGTTTATGGTCCAACTAAGATTAAAGAAATTACTAACTTGATTTCAGATGGTTTGGCTACAGAAATCGACTTGGTAGTTGTGTCAAACATTGCTAGCTTTTTAGTGATTCTCTATGTATTTGGCGCCATTCTTAACTATACACAGGCCTATATCTTTTCAACGAGTATCCAACATTTTTCAAAACGCTTGCGGACGGCTATCGCTGAAAAGATTAATCGTTTGCCACTTGGCTATTTTGACCGTCATTCACAAGGAGATACCCTTTCGCGCGTGACCAATGATGTGGATACGGCAGCGCAATCTCTCAACCAAAGTTTAGGGACAGTTCTTTCAGCTAGTTTCTTGTTGATTGCTGTCTTGGTGACCATGTTTGGGATGAACTGGATTTTGGCTCTCGTAACAGTGGTCTCTACGCTTGTTGGTTTTGCAGCGGTTTCCGTAATCATGGCCAAGTCACAAGGATACTTTGAGGCCCAACAAAATAATCTGGCAGCCGTCAATGGTTATGTGGAAGAGATGTACTCTGGACACAATGTTGTGACCAGCTACAACGCAGTAGACACCTCCAAAGCGAGATTCGCAGGTTTAAACCAAGACTTGCATGATAGTATCTGGAAATCTCAGTTTATCTCTGGTATCATGATGCCAGCCATGTTCTTTGTTGGGAACTTTAGTTATGTCTTAGTCATCATCGTTGGGGCCGCGCTGGCGTTAGAAGGACATATCAGTATCGGGATTATCGTCGCCTTTATGGTTTACGTACGGACCTTCTCACAACCTCTGTCACAGATTGCCCAAGGTATTACGAGTTTGCAACAAGCAAGCGCAGCCATGACTCGTGTATTAGAATTTCTAGCTGAAGCAGAGATGCAGGATGAATCTCATAAGGAAAGACAATTGGCCCATATGAAAGGGGAAGTAGTCTTTGATCACGTGTCCTTTGGCTATACACCAGAGCGCACCATCATCCATGACTTTTCTGCGACAGCTCATGCAGGTCAGAAAGTCGCGATTGTTGGACCGACTGGGGCTGGGAAGACAACCATTGTCAATCTTTTGATGAAGTTCTATGAGCTAGATAAGGGAAGTATCCGCATAGATGGTGTGGATACCAAGGATATGAAGCGCTCAGAAGTACATGATGCCTTTTCAATGGTTTTGCAGGACACTTGGCTCTTTGAAGGAACGATTCGAGAGAACCTGATCTATAATCAGACAGACATCAGTGATGAACGAATGATGGAAGCCAGCAAGGCTGTGGGAATCCACCACTTTATCATGACTTTGCCAGATGGCTACGATACTGTTTTGGATGACACCGTGACCTTGTCTGTTGGACAGAAACAGCTCTTGACCATTGCTCGTGCTTTGCTGAAAGATGCACCGCTCTTGATTTTGGATGAAGCAACATCCTCAGTCGACACACGTACAGAGGAGTTGATTCAAAAAGCCATGGACCGTTTGATGGAGGGTAGAACTTCCTTTGTCATCGCCCACCGCTTGTCAACTATCCGTAATGCCGACTTGATTCTTGTCATGAAAGATGGCAATATCATCGAACAAGGCAATCATGAGGAACTAATGGCGCAAGGTGGCTTCTACGCTGACTTGTACAATAGTCAATTTACAGAAGACGAAGCAGAAGAATAAATCAAAAGAAGGCTTGACGGCCTTCTTTTTCTGCACTATACTAGAAGACAAGTGCCTCACCTAGAGGTAAAAATAAAGTGATAATGAGAAGAATACATGAAAAATTATCAAGAATGGTATAGCAACCTTAGCTCTAAACTAACTAGCCATCCCACCCTTCTATTTCTGTTACGCAGTTTTAATCGCTTGATGACAGTCGCCATGCCCCTGGTCTATCTGACCTTGCTAGTCACTACTTATCTGAAACTGGGACTGGGTCAGCAAGTTGGGGTTTATGTGCTTATTCCTGCATCAGGTTTTGTAATCTTGTCTCTTTTTCGTAAGAAAATCAATCACCCGCGACCTTACGAAACTTGGGACATCAGTCCTCTGCTTGACAAGGATAGTTCGGGACAGTCGATGCCCAGTCGCCATGTTTTTTCGGCAACTATCATCTCCCTGGCCTGTCTGTATGCTAGTCTACCTGTTGGCTTAGCATGCTTGCTCTTTTCAGCTTTGCTAGGACTGGTGAGGGTTTTAGGGGGTGTTCATTATCCCAAGGATGTCTTGGTTGGCTATGCTTGTGGTCTGATGTGGGGATTCCTTTTCTTCCTATTCTGACATGTAAGTTAAGCTAGTCCTACAACCACTTACTGCTTCAAAATGACCACTTGCTTTTTTGCCCTTGTATTCCTGACTTAGCTTTGATATAGTAGAGTCAGAAAGGAGATGTGATGAAGTTACGAATTGAGATTGACGGCAATTTAGAGGAGACTGAAATTGTCATCAAGACACCCACTTTGACAGATGAAATTGCAGATTTGCAACGACTTTTGCAAGAGTCGAAGGCTCCGAGGTTGACTTTTTACAAGGGGACAGGTGAATATTATCTAGATCTGTCAGAAATTCTCTTCTTTGAAACAGAAGGGAGCAAGATCTACGCTCATAACCAGAAGGAAGCCTATGAAGTTCGTCTCAAACTTTATGAATTGGAGTCCATCTTGCCTCGCTATTTTAGTCGAGTTTCCAAGTCAACGATCGCAAACATCCGTCAGATTTACTCAGTGGACAAGTCCTTTTCAGGAACGGGCACCATTTCCTTTTATCATACGCACAAGGAGGTTCATGTCTCACGGCATTACCAATCCCTCCTAAAAGAAAATCTAAGAAACATGAGGTAAAAAAACATGAAAAAGAAAGCATTTGGTATTGTTTTATTGGTTTTAGCAGCTTGGATCTTGTTGCAAGGGAATTTTGGAATTCCTTCTTTGGATGGCAAGATATGGCCTTTGCTAGGTATTGTTTTCTTGGCTTATAAGTCCATTGAGTCCCTCCTTAGACGCCATCTCACTTCGGCAGTTTTTACAGGGTTACTAGCGCTCATCATTGCAAATTACGCTTATGACTTGTTGCCATTTGCCAATCATTCTCTCATCTGGGCTAGCATCTTAGCGGTGCTAGGTGTTGGTTATCTGACGCATTCGAGTAAGTTCTGGAATGAAAAAAAATGGTGGTACAATGGAAAAAAAACAGTCGTCACGGATAAGGAAGTCGCTTTTGGTAGCGGGACCTTCTATAAGCAAGATCAAGATCTCGTAGATGACCAAGTGGAGGTCGCTTTTGGGGATGCTAAAATCTACTATGATAATGCAGAGATGCTAGGTGATTTTGCAACTTTAAATATTGAAGTGGCCTTCGGGAATGCAACTGTCTATGTTCCACAACACTGGCGTGTCGATTTGAAAGTAGAAACCTCCTTTGGTGCAGCTAAGGCAGATGCTCCTGTAGCACCAACAAACAAAACCTTGATTATCCGTGGAGAAGTTGCTTTTGGTAAACTTGGAGTTGTTTACGTTAAATAAAAAAATAGTTTAGGCCCTTGATAAATTCAAGAAAGTGTGATAACATAGTACGGTATGTGGTGCTAGCACATCCGCTATATTAGATCTAATAGGAGGAAAACACAATGGCTAAAGTATGTTACTTTACAGGTCGTAAGACTGTATCAGGAAACAACCGTTCACACGCGATGAACCAAACAAAACGTGCCGTAAAACCAAACCTTCAAAAAGTTACTGTTCTTATCGATGGTAAACCTAAAAAAGTTTGGGCTTCAGCTCGTGCTTTGAAATCAGGTAAAGTTGAACGCGTTTAATAAAGATGAAAAGACCGCTTAGGTCTTTTTCTTTTGCTCTAGAGATAAAACCATTTGAAAAATAGAGTAATACTCTTCGAAAATCAAATTCAAACTACGTCAGCTTCGCCTTGCCGTACTCAAGTACTGTCTGTGGCTAGCTTCCTAGTTTGCTTTTTGATTTTCATTGAGTATAAATATCCGCCGATACAGCATTCTGCTTTTACACTTGGGCTGAAATATGATAAAATAGAGTATCAACTAGTTGAGGTAAAAAAAATGACTGTAAAAATTAATACAAAAGATGGTCAAATTGAACTGACAGATGAAGTGATTGCAACCGTAGTAGGTGGTGCCGCAACTGAGATTTTTGGTGTGGTCGGTATGGCTAGTAAAAATGCCCTCAAAGACAATTTTCAAGCCCTTCTTGGTAAGGAAAATTATTCTAAGGGTGTTGTTATAAAAGCAGCCGAAGATGGTAGCATTGCAGTTGATGTTTATACCGTATTGAGCTACGGAGTAAAGATAAGCGAAGTGTCAAAAAACATTCAAGAGCGTGTTCGTTTTAGTTTAGAAAATCAACTAGGAATTACTGCTCAGACTGTGAATGTCTACATTCAAAATATCAAAGTTGTAGGAGAATAATCGTGTCAAAAATTACTACCAGTTTATTCCAAGAGATGGTGCAAGCTGCATCAACTCGTTTGAATAAGCAAGCAGAATATGTCAATTCATTGAACGTCTTTCCAGTTCCAGATGGAGATACTGGGACAAACATGGGAATGACCATTGAAAATGGTGCCAAAGAAGTAGCAGACAAGCCGGCTTCCACAGTAGGAGAAGTAGCGAGCATTCTTGCTAAGGGGCTCTTGATGGGTGCGCGTGGGAACTCAGGGGTTATCACTTCTCAGCTCTTCCGTGGCTTCTCTCAGGCTATCAAGGAAAAGGGTGAATTAACAGGTCAAGACTTGGCTCTTGCCTTCCAATCCGGTGTTGAAGTAGCTTATAAAGCGGTTATGAAACCAGTTGAAGGAACCATTTTGACTGTCTCTCGTGGTGCTGCCATTGGTGCTAAGAAAAAAGCCGAGGAGACGGATGATGCTGTTGAGGTCATGCGTGCAGCCTTGGAAGGCGCAAAAGCAGCTTTGGCTAAGACACCAGAAATGCTTCCAGTCCTTAAAGAAGTTGGTGTGGTAGACTCAGGTGGTCAAGGTTTGGTCTTCATCTACGAAGGATTCCTTTCAGCTCTTACTGGTGAATACAGTGCTTCTGAAGACTTTGTAGCGACTCCTGCAAACATGAGTGAAATGATCAATGCAGAGCACCACAAGTCTGTAGCAGGGCATGTGGCAACTGAGGATATTACCTTTGGTTACTGTACAGAGATAATGGTAGCTCTCAAACAAGGTCCAACTTATTCTAAGGACTTTGACTACGATGAATTCCGTAACTACTTGAATGAACTCGGGGACTCGCTCCTTGTTGTCAATGATGATGAAATCGTCAAAGTTCACGTCCATACAGAAGATCCAGGTCTTGTCATGCAAGAAGGTCTCAAATATGGTAGCTTGATCAAGGTAAAAGTGGACAACATGCGTAACCAACACGAGGCGCAAGTTGAAAAAGAAGCAAGTCAAGGCAACAAGCCTGTTGAAACAAAAGAGTATGCCCTTATCGCAGTAGTAGTTGGTCAAGGTTTAGCAGATATCTTCCGTGCTCAAGGTGTGGATTATGTCATCGAAGGCGGGCAGACGATGAATCCTTCAACAGAAGACTTTATCAAGGCTGTTGAACAGGTCAATGCTCGCAACATCATCTTCTTGCCAAACAACAAAAATATCTTTATGGCAGCTCAGTCTGCGACTGAAGTGCTTGAACAACCAGCTGTTGTAGTAGAAGCACGTACAATTCCTCAAGGGTTGACCAGTCTTCTTGCCTTTGATCCAAGCAAATCAATCGAAGAAAACAAAGAACGCATGACTGCAGCCCTTGGTGATGTCGTAAGCGGTAGTGTAACAACAGCCGTTCGTGATACAACTATCGATGGATTAGCAATTCATGAAAATGACAATCTTGGTATGGTAGATGGGAAAATCCTCGTGTCAAACCCTGACATGCACCAAACCTTGACTGAAACATTGAAACATATGTTGGACGAAGATAGTGAAATCGTGACTTTCTATGTCGGTGAAGACGGAAGCGAAGAACTTGCCAATGAAATTGCCCAAGAAATCGCAGAAGAATTCGAAGATGTTGAAGTAGAGATTCACCAAGGTCAACAACCCGTATATCCATATCTTTTCAGTGTGGAATAATCGTGAAAATTAAATGAAAACAACAGAAGGAAGCTGGTTTTACAGCTTCCTTTTTCTATGCAAATGGAGTTATAAAGAAATTTATGTAGAAATGAACATTCTATTGGAAATTCTATTTACTATAAGTTATAATGATAAAGCTGTTATGTTAGATTAAGTATGAATATAAAGGAGAAATGATGAAGAAAAAATTTTTTAATCAATCTTTTTCCCGCTTTTCAATTAGAAAGTTAAGTGTTGGGACCTGTTCGGTATTGCTAGGAACCTTTATGGTGATGGCTACTTCTCCGGTGCAAGCAGATGAAGCTCAAGTCAACAATAAGGAACAACAAACGCAGGCGGAAATTCAACAGAAGGAAAAAAGTACTGATAATGGGCAGGAAGTCATTTCTGAACCTCAAAAAGAAGCGACACAGAACGAAGCAGTTAAGGACCTGAAGGATAAAGCTGAGCCGTCCAAAACAGAAGTATCTGCACCAGTCGCTCAGAGCCAACCAGTTTCTCAAGTTGACAATATCAAGGAAGCGAGTCAGCCTTCTTTAGATGAGGAGAAAAAGCAATCTATAGAATCAACTCAAACTGAGCAGAAAAGCAAGGAAGAAAGTGGCTCTAGCGGGAAAACTTCTTCTAGGCGCAAGAGATCGCTAGATGAAGTCAATGCAGCATTTAAAGCTCATTCGCCAATCAAGGATATCCATGCGGTAGATAGTGTCCGTGAATCCTTGACTTTTAGTATTACTGGGCATGAATCAGACTATTCTGGTGGGTATATTAAAATTCATTTCCAAAATGGGAAGGCTATTAAATTGACCCCTTCTCCAGTCGGTGGTGTAAAGTTTAGCCAAGAAAAAGCGAATGGGGATCTTGATTTAAAGATAGAACCTGCGAATCTGAGAGGTGGGGCAAACTATAACTTCGTCTATACTTTTCAGATAGATCCTTTGACGCAGAATTGGGGAGGCGCTGTCCAAGCCCTTGGACCAGACCATAAGGTGACCGCAACTGCTAAGCTCTATGACAAAAATGGCAATGTCCTCAAAGAACTTGGAAGCATTGAACACACATGGAAAGTCTTAGAAAACGGTGTAGGTGGTCTGACACCAATGTCTAACAATCAGGTCATTGGCTATGATCGAGACAACGATGGTATCGTTGACGATGGTTCGTCGGTTGTGTCTTTCTACCTATTTAATGGTGCGAAAGATCCTAAGAATAATACGGCAAGAAATGATTATTTCAACTATGGAAATGGTGTCTTTGATGGTCGTATGATCAATGGTATGGGGATTAGTGATGTCGGGGGACATATCATTGATCCTGTCACTTCTTATACCTATAATGTAGATCTAAAAGAAGGTTATGAATTGACAGATGAAGCCAAAGCTTTGGGATGGACTGCCGATGCGACGGGTTACCATCTGACCATTAACAGAGCTGACAATCCGCTTCAAGATATCAATAACAATAAAAATAAGCTCATTCCAATTTCTTTTAAGTTAAAGAATGCCAAAGTAGCAGATATCAATAGAAAAGCGCAAAACCTAACTGTGACAGGTATCTATACAAAAGCAGATGGGACTAGTTATCAAAATACGGCCGTTCTTCCCTATACTCTCTTTGTTCAAAAAACAGATCAGCCAGAGTCTTCTCTCTTCGAATATAGACACTATAATCAGTCTGACTCGGAGATAATTCGTTCCTATGGTGAAACAGAATACCGTTCTTATGTTCGACTCTCATCGGTCGCAGAGGTTGAAAAGGATTATCTTATCAATGACTATACTGTCACTCATAAAATACAGGACCCACGAGAGTCTTATCGAGAAGTCAATGCAATCGAGGAGCGTTATTGGAATGAATTTTTCTCTTCACCGGATGCATCTGTAGAAGTATACAATAAAGCTACAGGTGAGTTGTTAGGGACTTTTAACAGTAACACTCGTAGCCTACGACTGACGGAAGAGCAAGATGTGAAGGAACTGGAGTACAAGTTTAAAAATATCAAGATGAGGAAGTCCTCAACAAATGATACATCAATGTTTGTTTTCCAGACCAAAACACGTTTTAATAATTGGGAAAGTCTCTATAAAGATTCGACAATCAGTAAGTTGGATTCTAGAACGGATTTCACATTTAACAATACTGGTAACACTGTTTCCTTATCTCAAACGGCCTCAGCTGAATTAACACGCGTTAGCCAGCAAATTTCGATGGTTGGACGCCGTCGGACAGATGTCTTTAATCGACACACAGATGCTTCTGGTTTTAAAGAAGATTTTATCACAAGGACTGCGGGTAAAGAAACTCCTACTCAGAACTTCGCAAACTTGACAGGAGTTTACCATCTGGCTTATTTGGCTGATCCACAATTAAACTTTAGTGGGAACCCTAATTTTAAGGTCTATTATAATTACAAAGATACTGGGAAAACTCTCTACTATGCCCAAGTGAAGGGGACCCCAGATTCCCCTATGCCTGCAACTCTTTTGAGGTTGGAAAACAAGACGATTCCAAACGGAACCTATACCTATAAAGCGATTGCTTTTTGGGATGAAGAACTTCCTGATGTTCAAGCTCAGAATGGTTTTGACTTAGGGGAGCTCGACGGCATGACAGTTACTTCGAAAAATTCGGTTTCTTATGACTTCGATGTGATCGTACAGGCTTCTGAAGCGAGTGGTGTCTACTCTGAAGTGAAGAGAGCTGCAGATCAACACTTTGCCTACAATACCCAAGAGCACTATCCTGGTGATGAGATTGATTTCAGAGTGACCTATAAAAACGCAGCGAAACAGCCTGTTTCAGACGTTTATGTTTTATCATCCTTGCCGATGAAAGGTGATAAACAGCTAGAATCCAGAAATCGTGGTTCTGCATTTACAGTGAGTTTGACAAAAGCTCTAACACCACCTTCTGGCTGGGAAGTTCAATATAGTCGTACTGGGGGCACTGCTGCAGAAATTAATGCTTCACAATGGCTCACAGCAGACCAAGTGTCAGATTGGTCAGAGATTCGTGCAGTTCGTTGGCATTCGACTGCTCCGGTTGCTGCTGGAAGTAGAATTCAGTTTCCTATTGATGGAGCAGTTATCGGGCAAGATACTGCCCCAGGTGCTACGGCCTATCTTTCTTCGGCACTGGCAAATGGTAGTTCCAAGTACACTGAGTCCAATAATGTTTCAATCCAAATGTCTACCAAACTGTCATCTGCAAGTTTCACTTTTGTGGATATAAACGATCCGTCTAAGGAAGTACAACTAGGACAGGTAGACACAGTTGTAGGAAAACCAAACGGACCAATTTCTTATGATCCTGCTCGTCGAATTAAGGAATTGGAAGATGCAGGATATGAACTGATCAGTAACGATTTTACAGATCATACCTTTGGTGATTCGGCTAGTCCAAAACAATTCAAGTTTCAGTTTAGACACAAGATTACAGAACTAACCGAAACTGTTCGTGGAACTCGCGAAATTGATTATGAATATCTCAAAAAAACAAACCATTCTGATTTATCACTCCTTCCTCCAAAACATGTTGAGACTCATTCGTTTACTCGCACGAAGAGAATTGACCAGGTTTTGGCGAAACGGCAACCAAATGATGCGACAGCTGGTGTGACATACTCAGCCTGGTCTGCAGACCAAACTTGGTCTCAAGTGATTTCTCCTGAAATTCCTGGCTATTATCCAAGAGAGGATATTGATGCAAACACAATGTCGGGAGAAGGAGCTCTCGATGAATATTTATTGACCGCGGATGATCCTAGAGATGAAGAGTTGGAAAAAGAATTTACCTGGTATCGGGTGGTGTATTATGTTCCGCTTCCAGTTGTACCTTCAGCAAGTGCAGCGAAATCTAAAGGCCTTCAAGGACAGAAGCAGGCAGCAACGATTCAATTTGATGCGGATAGAGCAAGCGAGAGCGAGGTCCACTTTACAAAAGGGACAACAACCATTAATGGAGCAAAGAAATTCGTTGAACTAGTCCAAAGTAGTGTCTTTCTTTATGATGAGAATGGACAAAAGGTAACTTCGCTAACCATTGCCGACCAAGGGACATACGATTTAGATCTTGTAAATAAAACAATTGTCTTTACTCCCCTGAAAACCTTCTATGGTCCGGCAACTCCAGTTCAAGTTGGAGTGGTGGATAAAAATGGAGAGTCTGCTGTAACGACCTATACCCCAGTTGTTGAGAAAGTAACACCAACTGGTTCAGGTGATAAGACAGAAGGACTTCAAGGTCAGGTCCAAGAAGGTAAAGTGACCTTCACTCCAGGCCACGACTCTGTTCCATTCCCAGCTGATTCAACACCACTATTTGACAATGGTACAGCTGTGAAGGAAGTGCCAAATGTTGGTAAGTTCGAAGTGGACGCAGACGGCAAGGTAACTTTCACCCCAGACAAACAGTTCAAGGGTGAAACACCAGAACTTGAATTGACTCGAGTGGATGCCAACGGCACTCCTGTTACCGTTAAGTACCAAGCGGTGGTGAAAGAAGTAGTTCCAACCAGCACTAACGCAACGAGCACAGGTCCTCAAGGTGTCCCTCAAACAGGCACCCCAACCTTCACAGCAGGTAATCCATTGGTTCCAATTGATGATACGAAACCAATGACTTTCGAAGATGGTCAATCAACGAAGACCGTTTCAGGTGTAGGTGAATACAGCATCAATCCAGATGGCTCTATTACCTTTACGCCAGAAAAACAATACGTTGGTACTCCAGCTCCAGTCACAGTCAAACGTGTGGATAAGAATGGTACCCCAGTCACTGCGACCTATACCCCAACAGTGACTAAGGTAACCCCAACAGGAACTAACGCAACCAGCACAGGTCCTCAGGGTGTTCCACAAACCGGCACTCCAAGCTTCCAAGGTGGTGATCCACTGGTTCCAATCGATGAAACCGTTGAACCAACCTTCGCAGATGGAAGCAAAGAGAAGTCTATTCCAGGTCAAGGAACTTACACGATTACACCAGACGGTACAGTCACCTTCACTCCAGACAAGCAGTTTGTTGGAAACCCAGATCCAGTCACAGTGAAACGTGTGGATAAGAATGGCACTCCAGTGACTGCGACTTACAGTCCAGAGTTTACGAAAGTAACCCCAACAGGAACTGGCGCAACGAGCACAGGCCCTCAGGGTGTTCCACAAACAGGAACTCCAAGTTTCCAAGGTGGAGACCCACTGGTTCCAATTGATGAAACAGTTGAGCCAACCTTCGCAGATGGAAGCAAAGAGAAGTCTATTCCAGGTCAAGGAACTTACACGATTTTGCCAGACGGAACTGTAACTTTCACTCCAGATAAACAGTTTGTCGGAAACCCAGATTCAGTCACAGTCAAACGTGTGGATAAGAATGGCACCCCAGTTACTGCAAGCTATCGTCCAACAGTTGTAGATCCATCTACTGGTCATGACACGGCTTCTACAGGAGCAAAAGGCCAACCACAAGTGGCAACACCAGTGTTTGAAGGACATATTGATTCGACTGTTCCACCAACATTTGAGAATGGTAGCACGACTATGGTTGTTCCGGGTGAAGGAAGCTATACAATTGATAAAGATGGTAAGATTACCTTTACTCCAGAACCAGACTTTGTTGGTACAGCTAAAGAATTGGTTGTGAAACGTTTGGATATGTATGGAAATGTAGTTATTGCTCACTACACACCAACTGTCCTTGGACAAACACAAGTGAGTGATGCGACATCAGAAGGTCTTAAAGGTCAAACTCAGACTGGTAAACCAAACTTTACAGGTGATGTCGATCTGACAGTTCCGCCAACCTTTGAAGATGGAACAACTGAAAAAGTCGTTCCAGGTCAAGGAACTTATGTAATCTCGCCAGATGGCACCGTCACCTTTACCCCTGAGGCAGACTTTGTAGGACAAGCTAAAGGTGTGAAAGTGATCCGTAAAGACCGCAATGGAAATATCATTTCAGGATTCTATACTCCAACAGTAGTAGAACTTCCAGAGCAAGTGAAGCCGTCTGATAAAAAAGAACTTTCAGTACCTGATTCGAAACCAGATCAATTGACTCAAAACATCTCTGTAGAAAAAAATCAACTTCCAAATACAGGAAGTCAAGAAGATGGTTTGAAAAATCTAGGAATTCTAACAGCCCTAGCAGGTGTCATGACACTTGGATTACTAGGTAAAAAGAAACGAAACGATGAATCAGACTAATCATTTTTAAGAACCGAGAAATCGGTTCTTTTTTATGACATTTGTCATATTTCCTAGTGACAGAAGCATCTAGCTCCGTTAACTTGAAAAGACTATAATTGAAGTATGAAATGGAGGAAGAAGAAATGAAAAATAAAATGATTGTCGCAGTGAGTTTAGTAGCAGCAGGAGTTATGACCTATCTCATGTTTTCAGGATTGGACGAAGGTTTCTACCATTTTCCTTGGGAGCTCTTTGCTGGCTTTGGAATGATGTCTTGGCTTGTCAGAGAAGGTTTGAAATTAGTCAGAGATGTAAAAAAGGAGTTTGAGGAATGAAAAAAGCAATCATCTATTTCTTTATCGGCCTGTCACTCTTGGTATGGTTAGTGGAAATGTTTACTGGTTGGTTTGACCAAACCGTGCTTCGCCAATTTATTCGTGGTGCTTGGGGTTTTGGGTTTATGATTTTCGTCGTTTTCCCTATGGGAATGAAGTGGTTGAAAGGAGAATCTCATGACTGTGATTAAAGTTGAGAAATTGAGTAAGAAAATAAAAGACAAGGAGATCTTGCGGAACATCTCCTTTGAAATCAACGATGGTGAATGTGTCGCCTTGATCGGACCTAACGGAGCAGGTAAGACGACCTTGATTGATTGCCTCTTGGGCGACAAGTTCGTGAGCTCAGGTCAGATAGCTATTCAAGGCTTTGCACCAACAGATCCTCGATTAAAGCAGCTTATTTCTATCTTACCTCAAGAAAATACGGTGGTTCAAGACTTGAAAGTGAAAGAACTCTTATCCTTCTTTCAATCAATCTATCCAAACAGTCTCTCCAATCAAGAAATTGATGACTTGCTGAGATTTTCGGACAAACAGAAAAATCAGCTAGCGGGCAAGTTGTCTGGTGGGCAAAAACGTTTGTTCTCTTTCGTGTTGGCACTAATAGGTCGTCCGAAAATTCTATTTTTGGACGAACCAACTGCTGCCATGGATACCTCGACACGTCAGCATTTTTGGGAAATTGTCAATCAGTTAAAGAAAAATGGTGTCACCATTGTCTACTCTTCTCACTATATCGAAGAGGTAGAACATACGGCTGACCGCATTTTGGTCCTCCACAAGGGTGAATTGATCCGGGATACGACACCTTATGCCATGCGTGGTGAAGAACAAGAAAAACATTTTACGGTACCACTAACTTATCAGGAAGTTATCAGCACTTTGGACCAGATTCAAGGGCTTGAAATCAAGCAAAATGCTCTTTCCTTCACAACCAAAGAAGCCAGCCAGGTATGGAAAGTCTTGCAAGAACAGGGCTGCATGATCGAAGAAATTGAAGTTCGCAATCGAACTCTCTTAGACAGTATCTTCGAAACGACTCAAGACTAAAGGAGATTGACGATGAAAAATATGACAAGTCTCATGAAAGTGGAAATCATTCTGATGAAACGGCAAGCAGTCTACTACTTGCTATCCATCGGACTTCCAAGTGTGTTTTACCTTATCTTTTCTGGTATGATGTCAGGGTCAGATATTCCAGAAATTGCTCTTCAAGCCTATCTTTTTGCCATGACGCTCTTTAGTATCATGTCAAGCGCCTTTTTCAGTATCCCTAGCACACTCGAATCCGACAAGACGAACAACTGGCAAAAATTGATTCAACATTCTCCTGTTTCTATGGTAGAATATTATGTATCAAAACTATTCAGCACTCTGCTAACTTTCTTGTTATCAATTATAGTTGTCTTTTCAGTAGGTCATTTTGTCCGTGGAGTGACGCTACCTTGGCTTGACTGGTTGGTAATCGGTGCTATTTTGCTGGTCGGAAGCGTGGTCTTTATCAGTATGGGTGTCTTGGTGAGCTTGCTACCCAGTGCTCAACTGATGACGGTTGTTGGAAATATTGCCTATATTGCTTTGGCTGTCCTAGGTGGACTGTGGTTCCCCTTGGATTCCTTCCCAGAATGGCTCCAATCCATTGGAAAACTGACTCCAACCTATCAACTGATGCAGGTTGTCTCTACTTATTTGGAACACCATGAATTTAATATTCTTTCTGCCTTGGTTGTGCTAGGCTATACAGTTTTCTTTGGTGTACTGGTAATCCAGCTGAAAAAACGGATTGAGGTAAAATAAATCTATGTTGGAAAAATTTAAAAACATTCATTATATGTTTCATATTTCAATTGTGTTTATCATCTTTCCTATAGCGGGTGTCATCGTTGGAGATTACCCGCTTTTAACCTTGCTATGGACTTTACTATTTGTACTTGCCTTCTATTCGGTTTTAGTCACTCAGAGTCGCACTGTGCTGTGGATGGCTTGGTGGATCATGCTTGCCTACATTTTTTATACATCGGTTTGGCTGAGTTCGGGTTTCACCTGGTTTATCTTCTATTTATCCAATCTCCTTATTTATGAGCTGGATGAGATTTCTTTTCACTCTTGGCGTTTTGTCAGTTTTATTGTCCTGCAACCATTTATTCTGACCGGAATCTATATGGTCAATCATGTTAGTCCCTGGCAGCTACTCTTTTTCTTGGTGACCTTTATCTTTTCCGATGCAATGACCTTTGGTCTTTATCGAATTCGGATAGCAGAAGAGCTAAAAGAAGAAAAGATGAAACAAAATGCCAAGCTCAATCTTTTCTTGGCTGAAAACGAACGCAGTCGTATCGGTCAGGATCTTCATGACAGTCTAGGCCATACCTTTGCCATGTTGAGTGTGAAGACGGACCTTGCCCTCCAACTTCTTCAAATGCAGGCCTATCCTCAAGTGGAAAAAGAATTAAAAGAAATTCATCAGATCAGTAAAGAATCCATGAATGAAGTTCGTACAATTATCGAAAATCTTAAAACCAGAACCCTTGCTTCCGAATTTGCGACTGTTAAAAAAATGCTGGAAATTGCAGAAATTGAAACAGAAATCGATCACCAACTAGATACGGCTAGCCTAACTCAGGAATTAGAATCAACGGCCTCCATGATTTTACTTGAGTTAGTGACCAACATCATCAAACATGCCAAAGCATCGAAAGCTTACTTGAAATTAGAACGAACTGAGAAAGAACTCGTTCTAACAGTGAGGGATGATGGATGTGGCTTTGCTTCACTAAAAGGAGATGAACTCCATACCGTTCGGGACCGTGTCCTTCCTTTTTCAGGAGAAGTAAAGGTGATCAGTCAGAAACAGCCGACTGAAGTGCAGGTTCGGCTATCTTATAAGGAGAGAAACTAAGATGAAACTACTTGTTGCAGAAGATCAAAGTATGTTGCGAGATGCTATGTGCCAGTTGCTTACCTTTCAACCAGATGTAGAGTCTGTCCTACAAGCCAAGGATGGCCAAGAAGCAATCCAACTCTTAGAAAAGGAGCCCGTAGATATCGCCATTCTTGACGTAGAAATGCCTGTTAAGACAGGCCTCGAAGTCTTGGAGTGGATACGATCAGAAAAGCCAGAAACAAAGGTGGTAGTGGTGACGACCTTCAAGCGCCCTGGCTATTTTGAACGTGCGGTCAAGGCTGGAGTGGATGCTTATGTCTTGAAAGAAAGAAGCATTGCAGACCTCATGCAAACCTTGCACACGGTTCTCGAAGGACGCAAGGAATATTCGCCTGAATTGATGGAAGTGGTGATGACGCACCCCAATCCGTTAACAGAGCAAGAAATCGCTGTTTTAAAGGGAATCTCTCAGGGCTTGTCTAATCAAGAAATCGCAGATCAGCTTTATCTATCAAATGGAACCGTCCGAAACTATGTCACCAATATTCTTTCAAAACTAGATGCTGGTAATCGAACAGAGGCAGCCAACATTGCAAAAGAATCTGGTTGGCTTTGATAAGAAGGGTTAAAAAATTCCGAAACGATAACTTGAATCGAAGGAAATTCATACTAGAAAGGAGGAGGGGAATAGCCTCCTTTTCTGGTTTAGAAAAGCGGTGAAAGCTAGTGTCAAAGAGTTAAAAGATCAGAATAAAAATGAAAAATATCTTGACAATGAAGGAAAAATTGTGTTACAATAATAGACGGTACTTTTTACTTTTGGTCTCTCAAAAGTGTACAGGGACGTGCTGACAAATGTTGCAAAAGTACACACAGATGGTAGCTGTCACCAAGTGTATCATCACCAAAAATAAAAAAACACAGGAGAATGTAGATGCCTACAATTAACCAATTGGTTCGCAAACCGCGTAAATCAAAAGTAGAAAAATCTAAATCACCAGCTTTGAACGTTGGTTACAACAGTCATAAAAAAGTTCAAACAAACGTTTCTTCACCACAAAAACGTGGTGTTGCAACTCGTGTGGGAACAATGACACCTAAAAAACCTAACTCTGCCCTTCGTAAATTCGCTCGTGTACGTTTGAGCAACCTTATCGAAGTTACTGCCTACATCCCAGGTATCGGACACAACTTGCAAGAGCACAGCGTGGTGCTTCTTCGTGGTGGACGTGTAAAAGACCTTCCAGGGGTACGTTACCATATCGTCCGTGGTGCACTTGATACTGCAGGTGTTAACGATCGTAAACAAGGCCGTTCTAAATACGGTACTAAACGTCCAAAAGCATAAGGAAAGGGGATAAAGAGAAATGAGTCGTAAAAATAGAGCTCCAAAACGTGACGTATTGCCAGATCCGCTTTACAATTCACAATTAGTTACTCGTCTTATCAACCGCGTTATGCTTGATGGTAAACGTGGTACAGCTGCTTCAATCGTTTACGGTGCTTTTGAGCAAATCAAAGAAGCTACTGGCAACGATGCACTTGAAGTATTTGAAACAGCTATGGAAAACATCATGCCTGTACTTGAAGTACGTGCACGTCGTGTTGGTGGATCTAACTACCAAGTCCCAGTTGAAGTTCGTCCAGAACGTCGTACAACACTTGGACTTCGTTGGTTGGTAACAATCGCTCGCCTTCGTGGTGAACACACAATGCAAGACCGTCTTGCAAAAGAAATCTTGGATGCTGCGAACAACACTGGTGCAGCTGTTAAGAAACGTGAAGACACTCACCGTATGGCTGAAGCTAACCGTGCCTTCGCACACTTCCGTTGGTAAGGATAAGATACTAAGGGCGTTAAAAAAGCGACTGAAAATTAGGAAGCTTGACGTAGAATCAAAGATTCTAGGAAAGCTTATCTATTTTCCGAGCTTTTAGCCCGAGTTCAATTGGGTTCAAATCAGTTAACTTAAGCTTTTAGCCCGGGTTCAATTGAGCTCGGTCAGCTCTTAGCTACAACTCAACTCACCAGCTCGTGAGTTGAAACCAACAAAAACAAGATAAACATTGAGAACGGGTGGGTCCTGCCTATCCGTTTTTATTAAAATCGTGTTATAATAGAATAGAAATTAAAAATAAATAGGAGAAACAAACCTCATGGCACGCGAATTTTCACTTGAAAAAACTCGTAATATCGGTATCATGGCTCACGTCGATGCCGGTAAAACAACAACTACTGAGCGTATTCTTTACTACACTGGTAAAATCCACAAAATCGGTGAAACTCACGAAGGTGCGTCACAAATGGACTGGATGGAGCAAGAGCAAGAACGTGGTATCACAATCACATCTGCTGCGACAACAGCTCAATGGAACAACCACCGCGTAAACATCATCGACACACCAGGACACGTGGACTTCACAATCGAAGTACAACGTTCTCTTCGTGTATTGGACGGTGCGGTTACTGTTCTTGACTCACAATCAGGTGTTGAGCCTCAAACTGAAACAGTTTGGCGTCAAGCAACTGAGTACGGAGTTCCACGTATCGTATTTGCTAACAAAATGGACAAAATCGGTGCTGACTTCCTTTACTCAGTAAGCACACTTCACGACCGTCTTCAAGCAAACGCCCACCCAATCCAATTGCCAATCGGTGCTGAAGATGACTTCCGCGGTATCATCGACTTGATCAAGATGAAAGCTGAAATCTATACTAACGACCTTGGTACAGATATCCTTGAAGAAGATATTCCAGCTGAATACCTTGACCAAGCTCAAGAATACCGTGAAAAATTGGTTGAAGCAGTTGCTGAAACTGATGAAGAATTGATGATGAAATACCTTGAAGGTGAAGAAATCACTAACGAAGAATTGAAAGCTGCTATCCGTAAAGCAACTATCAACGTTGAATTCTTCCCAGTATTGTGTGGTTCTGCCTTCAAGAATAAGGGTGTTCAATTGATGCTTGATGCGGTTATCGACTACCTTCCAAGCCCACTTGACATCCCAGCAATCAAAGGTATCAACCCAGATACAGACGAAGAAGAAACTCGTCCAGCATCTGACGAAGAGCCATTCGCAGCTCTTGCCTTCAAGATTGCAACAGACCCATTTGTAGGTCGTTTGACATTCTTCCGTGTATACTCAGGTGTTCTTCAATCAGGTTCTTACGTAATGAACACTTCTAAAGGTAAACGTGAACGTATCGGACGTCTTGTGCAATTGCATGCCAATAGTCGTCAAGAAATCGAAACTGTTTATGCTGGTGATATTGCAGCTGCTATTGGTTTGAAGGATACAACTACTGGTGATTCATTGACAGATGAAAAAGCTAAAATCATCCTTGAGTCAATCCACGTTCCAGAACCAGTTATCCAGTTGATGGTTGAGCCAAAATCTAAAGCTGACCAAGATAAGATGGGTATCGCCCTTCAAAAATTGGCTGAAGAAGATCCAACATTCCGCGTTGAGACAAACGTTGAAACTGGTGAAACAGTTATCTCAGGTATGGGTGAACTTCACCTTGACGTCCTTGTTGACCGTATGCGTCGTGAGTTTAAAGTTGAAGCGAACGTAGGTGCTCCTCAAGTATCTTACCGTGAAACATTCCGCGCTTCTACTCAAGCACGTGGATTCTTCAAACGTCAGTCTGGTGGTAAAGGTCAATTTGGTGATGTATGGATTGAGTTTAGTCCAAACGAAGAAGGTAAAGGATTCGAATTCGAAAACGCAATCGTCGGTGGTGTGGTTCCTCGTGAATTTATCCCAGCGGTTGAAAAAGGTTTGGTAGAATCTATGGCTAACGGTGTTCTTGCAGGTTACCCAATGGTTGACGTTAAAGCGAAGCTTTACGATGGTTCATACCACGATGTCGACTCATCTGAAACTGCCTTCAAGATCGCAGCTTCACTTGCCCTTAAAGAAGCTGCTAAATCAGCACAACCAGCTATCCTTGAACCAATGATGCTTGTAACAATCACTGTTCCAGAAGAAAACCTTGGTGATGTTATGGGTCACGTAACTGCTCGTCGTGGACGTGTAGATGGTATGGAAGCACACGGTAATAGCCAAATCGTTCGTGCTTACGTTCCACTTGCTGAAATGTTCGGTTACGCAACAGTTCTTCGTTCTGCATCTCAAGGACGTGGTACCTTCATGATGGTATTTGACCACTACGAAGATGTACCTAAGTCAGTACAAGAAGAAATCATTAAGAAAAACAAAGGTGAAGACTAATCAGTCCTCACTCTAGAAGGAAGTCACTTAGTGGCTTCCTTTTTTGTCTTTAACTATTCATTTTTACTGAATATAGTATACGAATTTGGTCGCTAAGTGAGAGGCTTACTACTTCTATCTAGAAAGAAAATATTCTAATTTGATAAATTAAAGTATATGAAGGTTCCGAATTCCGTAGAAAAGTTAATAAAAATGAGGGAAAGATTCATAAATACACTTTTAGATAGAAAATTCAGAAAATTGACTCTTTTGCCTTGAAAATTTTTGAAAAAATGGTATGATAGTAACAAGCTATTTTTTTAAGAGAAGAGAAAGGGGAACAATGGAGAAAATCAGTTTAGAATCTCCTAAGACGGGGTCGGACCTAGTTTTGGAAACACTTCGGGACTTAGGGATTGATACCATTTTTGGTTATCCTGGTGGTGCAGTCTTACCTTTGTATGATGCGATATACAATTTTAAAGGTATTCGCCACATCTTAGGACGCCATGAGCAAGGTTGTTTGCACGAAGCTGAAGGATATGCCAAATCAACTGGAAAGTTGGGTGTTGCCGTCGTCACGAGCGGACCGGGAGCAACAAATGCCATTACAGGGATTGCAGATGCCATGAGCGATAGCGTTCCCCTTTTGGTCTTTACAGGTCAAGTTGCAAGAGCTGGGATCGGAAAGGATGCCTTTCAGGAGGCGGACATCGTGGGTATTACCATGCCCATTACCAAATACAATTACCAAGTTCGTGAGACAGCAGATATTCCTCGTATCATTACGGAAGCTGTCCATATCGCAACGACAGGTCGACCAGGTCCAGTTGTGATTGACTTACC
Source organism: Streptococcus oralis (assembly GCF_016127915.1). NCBI lineage: Bacteria > Bacillati > Bacillota > Bacilli > Lactobacillales > Streptococcaceae > Streptococcus > Streptococcus oralis. The sequence continues at coordinate 1,385,335 of NZ_CP066059.1, forward strand.
AAAGGATGTATCAGCTCTAGAGACAGATTTCATCTATTCACCAGAAGTAAATTTACCAAGTTACCAACCGACGCTTGATCCGAATGACATGCAAATCAAGAAAATCTTGAAGCAATTGTCAAAAGCCAAGAAACCTGTTTTGTTAGCAGGCGGTGGTATCAGCTATGCAGAAGCTTCTAAGGAGCTCAATGAATTTGCTGAACGTTACCAAATTCCAGTAGTCACTAGTCTTTTGGGGCAAGGAACCATTGCAACGAGTCATCCGCTCTTCCTAGGGATGGGAGGCATGCATGGTTCTTTCGCAGCCAACATTGCAATGACGGAAGCGGACTTTATGATTAGTATTGGTTGCCGTTTCGATGACCGCTTGACTGGGAACCCTAAGACCTTCGCGAAGAATGCTAAGGTTGCCCATATCGATGTTGACCCAGCTGAGATTGGTAAGATTATCAGTGCAGATATTCCTGTAGTGGGGGATGCTAAGAAAGCCTTGCAGATGCTACTGGCAGAACCAACTGTTCATAACAATACTGAAAAGTGGATTGAAAAAGTCACCAAGGACAAGAATCGAGTTCGTTCTTATGATAAGAAAGAACGTGTGGTTCAACCTCAGGCCGTTATTGAACGCATCGGTGAGTTGACGCATGGTGATGCCATTGTCGTAACTGACGTAGGGCAGCACCAAATGTGGACAGCTCAGTATTATCCTTACCAAAATGAGCGTCAGTTAGTCACTTCAGGTGGTTTGGGTACCATGGGATTCGGAGTTCCTGCAGCTATCGGAGCCAAGATTGCCAATCCAGAAAAAGAGGTCATCCTTTTTGTTGGTGATGGTGGCTTCCAAATGACCAACCAAGAACTAGCTATCCTAAACATCTACAAGGTGCCGATTAAGGTTGTCATGTTGAATAACCATTCACTAGGAATGGTTCGTCAGTGGCAGGAATCCTTCTATGAGGGTAGAACTTCCGAGTCAGTCTTTGATACCCTTCCTGACTTCCAGTTGATGGCACAGGCCTACGGCATCAAAAACTATAAGTTTGATAATCCAGAGACGATAGAGAAGGATCTAGAAGTCATTCTGGAGGATGTGCCCATGTTTATCGAGGTGGATATTTCTCGTAAGGAACAGGTCTTACCGATGGTACCAGCTGGTAAGAGCAATCATGAGATGTTGGGGGTGAAGTTCCATGCGTAGAATGTTAACAGCTAGATTGCAAAACCGTTCAGGAGTTTTGAATCGTTTTACAGGTGTCCTTTCTCGTCGTCAAGTCAATATTGAGAGTATCTCAGTTGGTGCGACAGAGAACCCCAATGTATCTCGCATCACCATCATTATTGATGTGGCTTCTCATGATGAAGTAGAGCAAATCATTAAACAACTCAATCGTCAGATTGATGTGATTCGCATTCGTGATATCACAGATAAACCGCACTTGGAAAGAGAAGTTATCTTGGTAAAAGTATCTGCTCCCGCTGAAAAGCGTGCAGAAATCTTGGCCATTATCCAACCTTTCCGTGCAACGGTAGTAGATGTGGCTCCAAGCTCAATCACCATCCAGATGACGGGAAATGCTGAAAAGAGTGAAGCTTTATTGCGAGTGATTCGACCATACGGCATTAAAAATATCGCTCGTACGGGTGCAACTGGATTTACCCGCGACTAATACTCTTAGATTTTCAATGAGTATAAAATCCAGCATAAATTTGTTTAACCAGCCTATAAGGCAATAAAAATAGAAAAGAGAGAAAAACTATGGCAGTTCAAATGGAATACGAAAAAGATGTTAAAGTAGCAGCGCTTGACGGTAAAAAAATCGCCGTAATCGGTTATGGTTCACAAGGACATGCGCATGCGCAAAACTTGCGTGATTCAGGTCGTGATGTCATCATCGGTGTGCGTCCAGGTAAATCTTTTGACAAAGCAAAAGAAGACGGATTTGACACATACACAGTAGCAGAAGCAACTAAATTGGCTGACGTTATCATGATCTTGGCACCAGACGAGATCCAACAAGAATTGTACGAAGCAGAAATCGCTCCAAACTTGGAAGCTGGAAATGCAGTTGGATTTGCTCACGGTTTCAATATCCACTTTGAATTTATCAAAGTTCCTGCAGATGTAGATGTCTTCATGTGTGCTCCTAAAGGACCAGGACACTTGGTACGTCGTACTTACGAAGAAGGATTTGGTGTTCCAGCTCTTTACGCAGTTTACCAAGATGCAACAGGGAATGCTAAAAATATTGCTATGGACTGGTGTAAAGGTGTTGGGGCAGCTCGTGTTGGTTTGCTTGAAACAACTTACAAAGAAGAAACTGAAGAAGATCTCTTTGGTGAACAAGCTGTACTTTGTGGTGGTTTGACTGCCCTTATCGAAGCAGGTTTTGAAGTCTTGACAGAAGCAGGCTATGCCCCAGAATTGGCTTACTTTGAAGTTCTTCACGAAATGAAATTGATCGTTGACTTGATTTATGAAGGTGGATTCAAGAAAATGCGTCAATCTATTTCAAACACTGCTGAATACGGTGACTATGTATCAGGTCCACGTGTGATTACTGAGCAAGTTAAAGAAAACATGAAAGCTGTTTTGGCAGATATCCAAAATGGTAAATTTGCAAATGACTTTGTGAATGACTACAAGGCTGGTCGTCCAAAATTAACTGCTTACCGTGAACAAGCAGCTAACCTTGAAATTGAAAAAGTTGGTGCAGAATTGCGTAAAGCAATGCCTTTCGTTGGTAAAAACGACGACGACGCATTCAAAATCTACAATTAATTCTTGTAAAGAGAGACAGAAGGCGAGTTGGGGGTACCTAACTCGTTTTTTATCTTGAACAGTATTTGAGGAGGAGACAATGCTAAGTGCAAAAGATGTGGTGAAAGCCCACAAAGTTTTGAGTGGTGTAGTAGTTGATACACCACTAGAATATGATCATTATTTATCAGAAAAATACCAAGCAAAGATTTATCTCAAAAAGGAGAATGCGCAACGAGTTCGCTCTTTTAAAATTCGTGGAGCCTATTATGCCATTTCTCAACTGTCAAAAGAAGAACGCGGGCGTGGTGTAGTCTGTGCCTCTGCGGGAAATCACGCCCAAGGTGTCGCCTATACTTGTAATGAGATGAAGATTCCTGCAACAATTTTTATGCCTATTACAACACCGCAACAAAAGATTGGGCAGGTTCGCTTTTTCGGTGGAGAGTTTGTGACAATCAAGTTGGTTGGGGATACCTTTGATGCTTCTGCTAAGGCAGCACAAGAATTTACATTAACAGAAAACCGCACCTTCATCGATCCTTTTGATGATGCGCATGTTCAGGCTGGTCAAGGGACTGTAGCTTATGAGATTCTTGAAGAAGCCCGTAAAGAGTCTATTGATTTTGATACAGTACTTGTACCAGTAGGTGGTGGCGGATTGATTGCCGGCGTTTCTACATATATTAAGGAAACCAACCCGACTATTGAAGTGATTGGGGTAGAAGCTAATGGTGCCCGCTCTATGAAAGCTGCCTTTGAGGCTGGGGGTCCAGTTAAACTCAAAGAAATTGATAAATTCGCTGATGGGATAGCTGTACAGAAGGTTGGACAATTAACCTATGAAGCGACTCGAAAGAATGTTGAAACGCTGATTGGGGTGGACGAGGGATTGATTTCTGAAACCTTGATTGATCTTTATTCCAAGCAAGGAATTGTAGCGGAACCAGCAGGGGCTGCTAGTGTTGCAGCCTTGGAAGTTTTATCAGACTATATCAAAGGTGAGACGATTTGTTGTATCATTTCTGGAGGAAATAACGATATCAACCGTATGCCGGAGATGGAAGAACGTGCCTTGATTTACGATGGAATCAAGCATTACTTTGTAGTGAATTTTCCACAACGTCCTGGAGCTCTCCGAGAGTTTGTAAATGATATTTTAGGGCCAAATGATGATATCACTCGTTTTGAATATATCAAACGAGCAAGCAAGGGGACAGGTCCTGTATTGATTGGGGTAGCTCTTGCCAATAAGCATGATTATGCTGGCTTGATTCATCGAATGGAAAAGTTTGATCCATCTTATATTAATTTGAATGGGAACGAAACGTTGTATAATATGCTGGTTTAAGCTAAAATAAAATTCTTATCATATTATTTGCGTAATAATGATGATGGTGCTATAATGAGGGTGACGAAAGGGGGAGATTCCCATGGTTTTACAAATTTTACTTGTTTTATTATTATTAGTGGTGATTGCATCAGTGATTATGGTTAGTTCTGTGTATGTGGTTCGACAACAATCTGTCGCTATCATAGAACGCTTTGGTAAATACCAAAAGTTGAGCAATAGTGGCATTCATTTACGAGCTCCTTTTGGGATTGATAGGATTGCGGCAAGAGTTCAACTACGCTTGTTGCAAAGTGAAATTGTTGTAGAGACAAAGACGCAAGATAATGTATTTGTAACGATGAATGTGGCAACTCAGTATCGAGTGAATGAAAACAATGTCACAGATGCTTATTATAAATTGATGCGTCCAGAAGCCCAGATTAAATCCTATATTGAAGATGCTTTGCGTTCATCTGTACCAAAGCTAACCCTAGATGAGTTGTTTGAGAAGAAGGATGAAATCGCCTTAGAAGTTCAAAAACAAGTGGCTGAAGAAATGTCTACATATGGGTATATCATTGTCAAAACGCTGATTACTAAGGTTGAACCTGATGCTGAAGTAAAACAATCAATGAATGAAATTAACGCGGCTCAACGTAAGAGAGTTGCGGCGCAAGAGCTTGCTGAAGCAGATAAGATTAAAATCGTGACCGCAGCAGAAGCTGAAGCAGAAAAAGATCGCCTACATGGTGTAGGGATTGCAGAGCAGCGTAAAGCAATTGTTGACGGACTAGCTGATTCTATCCAAGAGTTAAAGGGAGCCAATGTTGAGCTAACTGAAGAACAAATCATGTCTATCCTATTAACGAACCAGTATTTAGATACGTTGAATAATTTTGCAGATAAAGAGGGTAATAATACAATCTTTCTACCAGCAAATCCTAATGGAGTTGAGGACATAAGAACTCATATATTATCGGCTTTAAAAGCCAAATAAAAATATGCAGAATAATATAGTTACGACGTATATATGTTTTTTTATTGACAAATGAAATAAAAACGTATACAATTAAGTATTGTAAAGAATAATTTAGGAGAAGAACATGGCTAAGTCGAACTTTGAAAAAGTAGAAGCAGTTGTTGGCTGGGTTCGTGATAAGAAAATCACAGGCTACCGTATCTCTAAAGAAACGAATGCGCGTGAAATGTCTATCATTGCTCTAGCACAAGGACGCGCAAAAGTTAAAAATATTTCATTTGAAACAGCTCTTGGTTTAATCGATTTCTATGAAAAAAATCATGAAAAATTTGAAGATTAAACTGTGGTCACAGGCAGATTCCTGAATCGAGTCTGCCTTTTCTTTACAATTACAAATTAAAAAGACTGCATTCTTTATGCAGTCTTTGTTTATTAGCTGAGATAGCGTTGAAGAAATTCTTTTGTCCGTTCTTCTTTAGGGTTCGTGAAGAGTTCCTCTGGTTTACCTTCTTCAGCAATGACGCCCTTATCCATAAAGATGACACGGTGAGAGACATCGCGAGCGAATTCCATTTCGTGGGTTACAACGATCATGGTCAAGCCTTCTTGAGCCAAATCCTGCATAATTTTGAGGACTTCTCCGACCATTTCAGGGTCAAGAGCAGATGTTGGTTCGTCGAAGAGAATGGCATCAGGATTCATGGAGAGAGCGCGGGCGATAGCCACACGTTGTTTCTGACCACCTGATAGTTGCTTCGGTTTGGCTTGCCAGTAACGTTCTCCCATACCAACTTTTTCGAGATTCTCTTTGGCAATTTTTTCAGCTTCAGAGTGGTCACGTTTGAGTACAGTTGTTTGGGCAACGATCGTATTTTCAAGGACATTCAGATTTTCAAAGAGATTGAAAGATTGGAAAACCATACCGAGCTTTTCACGATAATGGGTGAGGTTATAGCCTTTTTCTAAGACATTTTCTCCTCGATAGAGAATCTCACCCTCTGTAGGTGTTTCTAGTAAATTAATCGAACGAAGGAAGGTTGATTTTCCACTTCCTGAGCTCCCGATGATGGAAATAACCTCTCCTTTATGGACGGTGAGAGAAATGTCTTTTAGCACTTCGTTTTGCCCATAGGATTTTTTGAGGTGTTTGATTTCAAGAATTGGTTGTGTCATTTTTTCAAATCCTCCGTTTGCATTTGGTTAGCACCTGTAGTGTAAGTATCCATGTCCATACGACGTTCGATGAAGCGTAGGATACGGGTCACAGTAAAGGTGAGGACAAAGTAAATCACGGCGATGATGGTAAAGGTCTGGAAGTATTGATAGGTTTGTGTTGCTACAGTATTTCCTGAGAAATAAAGCTCAACAACTGAAATAACGTTCAATACAGAGGTATCTTTGATATTGATGACAAACTCATTACCAGTAGCAGGTAGAATATTACGGACAACCTGAGGTAGGACAATCTTACGCATGGTTTGATTGTGGGTCATACCAAGAGCGGTTGCGGCTTCAAATTGTCCCTTGTCAACTGCCAGTATACCACCACGGACGATTTCTGTCATGTAGGCACCCGTATTGATTGAGACGATGAAGATAGCAGCTAGTGTCCGGTCAAGGTTAATACCAAAAGCTTGAGCAGTTCCATAGTAGATAACCATGGATTGAACAATCATCGGTGTACCACGGAAGATTTCAATATAGACATTGAGAATCCAACCGACTAGTTTCTGTAGGGCGTACATTGCCTTATTCTCAGATAGTGGAGCAGTACGGAAGACCCCGATTGCAAGTCCGATAAGGAGACCTATGATGGTTCCGATAATGGAGATTAAGAGTGTGATACCAGCACCACGCAAGAGTTGTTGCCAGTTTTCAGAAAGGATCTTAGCGACTTGGCTAAAGAAACTACTTTCTTCCTCTGTTGTTGTAGACTCCACAGGTTGCTCTTTGATCATACGATCCATGAGGGCTACTTGCTCATCCTTTGAGATGGTTTCGATGCTCGCATTGATTTGGTTGATACGGCTGTCATCTTTACGAAGTCCAATGGCAATAGCTGTATCTTCTTCGCCAGTTTTGAAACCTGGTTGAGGTTGGATCATTTTGAACTTAGCGTTAGCAGACTCAGCGGTCATTGCTTCAGGTCGTTCAGAAACATAGGCATCAATAACACCAGCCTCCAGAGCTTGACGCATTTGGGCGAAGTCACCCATAGCTGTTTCTTTTTTGGCACCTGGAATTTGGGAAATCAGGTCATAAAGATAAACACCTTGTTGAGACGTGATTTTTGCTCCACTAAAGTCTTCCAAAGATTTGGCATTCGCATAGGCAGAGTCCTTTTTTACCAATAGAACCGGTTCGCTAGTATAGTAACTGCTTGAAAAAGCAATTTCTTGTTTGCGTTCAGCGGTTGGGCTCATACCGGCAATGATCATATCGATTTTGCCAGAAGTAAGTGCTGGAACAAGTCCTTCCCATTTGGTTTTCACGACCAAAGGTTCCTTGCCTAAGTCTTTGGCAATCTTTTTTGCGATTTGAACATCGTAGCCGTTGGCATATTGGTTGGTACCGTCGATTTTGACGGCGCCGTTACTATCGTCGTCTTGAGTCCAGTTGAAGGGAGCGTAAGCAGCCTCCATCCCGATGCGTAAATATTCGTCGGCTTGGACTTGGCTAACTAGTCCTAAGGTAAGGGCTAGGCTAGCAAGGATAGATAAGCATAATTTTTTCATGTTTTCTCCTATTTCTAGTCTAAAAATGACTCTCTCTATTGTATCTAAAAATAGTGAGATTTTCAATACAAGTAAGCCTTTACTTATAAAAAATGATATAATGGTAAAAAGATTGAAAGGGAACCGATCATGAAAAAAAGATGGCTGTTGGCTTTGGTATTTACTTATTTATTATTTATCCCGAGCTTGGTTTTTGCAGTAGACTTTGATATCTTATCCTATCAGGGGGATTTGAATATTCATGCAGATAATACTGCAATTTTTAAGGAAACAATTACCTACCGCTTTGGAGACGATTATAATGGTCAGTTGGTTGGACTAGGGAAAGCTGGGAAAATGCCGGAAGGATTTGACATTGATCCCGACCCGACTGTTCAGGTCTCTAAAAATGGAAGAATTGTTCAAAATGTTTCCTTCTATACTATGGAGGAAGAGGACGGCTACAAGGTAAAAATTTACAATGCTGGATATGCTGGAGATACTGTTCGTGTAACGGTTACCTGGAAACTAACAAACCTTCTCTTCTTATATAAGGATATCGCAGAGCTAAATTGGCAACCCTTGACAGATAGTACTGGAGACATCAAAGAGATTGAGTTCAAGGTCAGCTCAGATACTCCAGCAGAGAAACTCTATTTTCATGCAGGCCAACTCCTAAGGGACTCTAGTGTTGAAAAAGTAAATAATCTCTATCATGTCAAAATGAAAGACCTTCCGAGAAAGCGACAAATCGAATTACATGCTTACTGGCCGAGAAGTGCTTTTGCAGAAGCTCCAGATCAAGGATTAGAGGAAGAACGTTTAACCGATTTTAACCGGATTGAAAGCAATATAGCGACAGAAAAAGCGCAAAGTGAGATGTTGATGAAATGGGTATTTCCCGTCATTTTTATGAGTCTCTTACTTCTAGTTCCTCTCTTCTATAGGAAGTTTCGTCAGAGTACAAGCATTAAAAAGGTCTTTCCAAAAGATCATCGACTCTACGAACCACCGATGGATTTGCCTCCAATGGTTTTAGCAGAAGCAGTGTATTCAACCTCCTTAGAGGAAGTCAATCCCCTAAACAAATCAGGGTTTGGTAAATTTACTTTTGAACGTTTGATTCAGGCAACCTTGTTGGATTTAGTAGATCGAGGCCATTTATCTATTTTCCAAGGGGATGAGGAACCTTATGTGCGCATTATCAGTGAAAAGGGTTTGTCCAATTTTGAGAAGGAATGCCTGCGCATGACTTTGTCAAATAAGAAAGAATTGGCTATTTCAGAGCTCTTCCCTGATTACCAAGTTTCATCTTCCCTTTACCGTGGTGCCAAAGAGTCAGATGAAAAACATATCCGAGAAACAGGCTCGCGTCTTAAACGCTCCTTTGAAGGAAGACTTCAACGCATTCAGTCTTGTGTCAAGGATAAGGTCCATGTACTTCGTATCCCAAGCTACTATCGTTCCTTGACAAGCGAGGAACGCCGCCTTGCTCTCGGGATGCGAGTTTGTTCAGCCATAACAGCTCTAGGTGGACTGCTATTCTTTTACTATAGCTGGCAAACACATGGTTTCTTTTCGATCCCATTTCTACTCTTAGGATTGACAGGATTAGGGGCTAGTTTCTGGGTTTACCTTGCCACGCGAGGAGCCTATCGCGATGGAGTTCTAACAGAGGAAGGAGCGGAAATCTTCTATCTCTGGACGAGTTTTGAAAATATGCTTCGGGACATCGCTCATCTGGATCAGGCCGAGCTAGAGAGCATCGTCCTTTGGAACCGTCTACTGGTCTATGCGACTCTCTTTGGTTATGCCAAGAAGGTGAGCAAGTTAATGAAAGTCCGTCATATTCAGCTTGAAAATCCAGATTTGAATCTTTATGTAGCCTATGGTTGGCACTCACAGTTCTACACCTCAACTGCACAAATCAAGCAATATACTGCTGTCGCAAATACAGCTAGCAATTACTCTGTATCTTCTGGAAGTGGTTCTTCAGGTGGAGGATTCTCAGGAGGAGGTGGCGGTGGAAGCATCGGCGCCTTCTAAAAAATCTATCGCAACATCCGAAATTATGCTATAATAGAGGACAGAAAAAGGAGTAATGTATGTATTTTATTGAAATTTTGAAGTCAATCTTTTTTGGGATTGTTGAAGGAATTACAGAATGGTTGCCGATTTCAAGTACTGGCCACTTGATCTTGGTTGAAGAATTTGTCCAATACAAGGACCAGAATGAAGCCTTCATGTCCATGTTTAATGTTGTCATCCAGCTTGGTGCCATTTTAGCAGTTATGGTCATTTACTTTAACAAGCTTAATCCTTTCAAACCTGGTAAAACTAAGGTAGAAGTTCGTAGAACTTGGCAGTTGTGGTCAAAAGTCTTTGTTGCGACCTTGCCTTTGCTATTGGTTTTTAAACTAGATGATTGGTTTGATGCTAACTTCCATAACATGGTTTCAGTTGCGATTATGTTGATTATCTATGGTGTTGCCTTTATCTACCTTGAAAAACGAAATAAGGCGCAAGCCATTGAACCAACAGTAACAGAGCTAGACAAGTTACCTTATAAAACAGCCCTTTACATTGGGCTCTTCCAAGTCCTCGCCCTCTTTCCAGGAACGAGCCGTTCAGGTGCGACGATTGTTGGTGGTTTGTTGAATGGAACAAGCCGCTCAGTCGTAACAGAGTTTACCTTCTATCTCGGAATTCCTGTTATGTTCGGAGCCAGTGCTTTAAAGATTTTCAAATTTATTAAAGCAGGTCAACTCTTGAGTTTTGGACAACTGTTCTTGCTCTTGGTAGCTATGGGTGTTGCCTTTGCGGTCAGCATGGTTGCTATTCGTTTCTTGACTAGCTATGTGAAGAAGCACGACTTTACACTCTTTGGTAAATACCGTATCGTACTCGGCAGTGTCTTGTTGCTCTATAGTTTTGTGCGTTTGTTTGTATAAGTTGAAAATAGAATAAAATAGGATAGTTCTCCAAAAAAACATTTGGGGAACTATCCTATTTTTTTAATTGTTTAGCTTATTTTTTATTACCTTATTATGTCACTTTGTCCTACGTTTATCCAAGGCTTTAAAAGTAAACGAAAAGATTGTATTTAATTTGATTGGCTTAAAATTTCTTGGATCAAAGATTCATCAAAAATATCTAAGCCGATGGATTGAAGCATAAATTGTAAAAAATAGATACGATCAACTATTTTTTCGGAAGAATTTTCAAAAATACTTCCTTCTACCCAAAAGTTAGTCAAAAGCAAGATTGTCTCGGCCACTTCATTAGGGAAGGGGATGGGTTGAATGGACTGATCTTCTATTCCTTTTTTTATAATATCTGCAATAAGGGGAGTTCCTATACGCAGATTGTAACGGATAGTAGTCAGCATGAACTCTGCATCAAGAGGCGCGTGATTCAACATTTCGTAGTTAGTTTTCTGACTTTTTAAACTAAACTGAAAGATTTCTTTGAGCTGTTCTCTTCCAGTTAAATGACTGGTGGATTCAAGCCAGTCTAGCAATTCCTTTTCCATCAATTGATAACGCTGTTTTAAAACTGCAAAAAGAATTTCATCTTTTGATTGAAAATGGTGATAAATGGCTCCTTTTGAAATACTAGCTGTTTGCGCTATGTTTTGTACACTTGTTTTTTCATAGCCGTTGTGAATAAAAAGCTGGGTTGCTGTATTTAAAATTTTTTCTCTCATGGCCTGGGATTTGTCTTTTCGCTGCGCCATTCTGTTCCCCTTTGTTTCTAATATAGCTTTATTCTACCAAAAAAGCCGGAGAAATACAAAATCATAAAAATATCTTTAAGCCTTGTCTTGCTGATCCCTTTGATACCAAAGATAGATACTGTAAGCCGCCATCAAGATATAGCCTAGGAAAAAGAGGGGATTTTCCGTTCCCTTGCCTACAAAGATGGCTTCGCCAATAGTATTAATGAGCCCATGAAAGAGGACACAATAGAGGACAGACTGACTGACCTTGTAAAGAGCTGCCAGCCAGAAACGGCTGAGCAGGCAAGCGGCTGTAAAGACCAGAAAGGAGGTCCCCGCCTGACTGCTGCCGGGCATAAAGAAGAGGGGCAGATGCCAGACAGCCCAGATTAACCCAGTTGCTACAGTTGCCAAAGGGAAGGGCAGGATCTTCTCCAGACTTGGCTGCAGGAAGCCCTGCCAGCCAATCTCTTCATTGCCGCCTGTCAGAAGAGTCGTTACCAGAGCCAGAACCAAGACATTCAAAAGATTCAAACCTGGCAGCGGCCTGGTCACAAAGGCAATGGAAATCGTGTATAGCCCCACAAAAATCAATAGATAAGGCCAGCTTCTTTTCCTAGTAAACTTGATAAAAGCCAGCATTTCTTTCAAAGACTTACCTAAGACAAGCTTGGCACTTATAGCAGGACCAAATGTTCCCACTATCATGAGAAGCGGATAAAGCAGCGGCACTCGTTCTTTCAGAACAGCTGAGAGAATCCACGCAGACCAAGTGATACCAAAAGTCCAAAGCAGAAACATTAGAATTTGCTTGACAGATGAGGAAGCTTTATAGCTTCTAGCTTGCATCTTTCTCAGCCCCTTTCCGGTTGCCCTTCCAATACCACCAGCCGACCAGCAGGGCGGTCATGACCAGATTAGCAGCCTGGAAGCTGAGATACCTTCCGCCATTTGTAGCACTGCCGACAATCGTCGCCTGAGCAAAGTTAATGCAGCCGTGAAAGACCATGCAGGCAAATACAGAGGCCGTCTGCTTATAGAGAGCCGCCTGACAGAAACAGAGCAAGATACCAAAGGAGAGATAGAAGGGCAAAGAAATCTGACTTTGACTCGTTCCCGGAATCAGCCAGAGGGGCAGATGCCAGGCCACCCAGACCAGAGCCGTGATGACAGTTGCCAGAGGGAAGGAGAATTTTTTCTCCAAAGCCGGCTGCAGGAGGCCCCGCCAGCCCAGCTCTTCGTTCCCGCCTCCAGCAAAGGTGACAAAGGTCCAGCCCAGAGGAAACATCAGAACGGCATTGAGCGGCGGTAATACAGGATTGGCGATAAAAAGGGTCAAAACCCGAACCAGACAGAAGACCAGCATGTAAATCCACCAGCCTTTGGCATGGGAGAAGATAAAGTCCAGCATCTTCTTAGGATGAGAAATTTTGAGGCTGATAAAAGTTCCCAAGGCCGGTCCGAAGCCCCCGATGAAATTGAGAGCAAGGCCCAAAGGCTCAGCCCCGCTGGTCAGCTAAATATACTGAAGCAGCCAGGCTCCCCAGGTAATGCCAAAAGTCCAGGCCAGAAAGGGCAGGATATGCCTTGTCTCTGGCTCTACATGTGTTTGTTTGTTCATACGATAACTCCTTATCAAATGTAGAATAGTGAAAAGTCATCCGAAAACTGGTCAAAAGCATCCTTTACTTTCAGTCTTTCAGATGATTGCCTGTTTTGAAACGCAGATTTTTAAAATCCGATCATTCGGTTTGTTTTGTTATAAAAAATAAAGACCTGCGCCAAATAGAAAACATAGTCTTTTAGTCCTTGCCTAAAATAAAAAGCAAAGATAGACTAAATAATCCTAAAAGCTATATCAGCACCGTTTAGCTACTGCCTGCTGCTTTTAGTTTCTAAGTTGTCCTGACTCTGATGCTTAAGACAGGCCATTTCTCTGCTACTTGCTCCTTTCTTGATTTTGCAATCGCCGAATTTGCCAGAGATTGGAGGCAATGCTCAGACTGCCTACTGCCATAATACCCAGTCCTCGCCATGGGCTAAAGACAGAAGTCAGCAAGCCACCAGCAAGGACAGCATATCCAGCTTTGACTCCCCACTTAGAATAGCGTATGAGATTCTCACCCTGTGTTATCTTTTCTAGCCACACCTTACGTTTTTCTGCCTGCTGCTGCAAAAACTCTTTCTGACCTTCCCGCTGCCGATCCAGCTCCTGATTAAACTTGAGGATGTGATCGCTTGTTTTTTCTACTACAGATTTCTTCATTTCTGCTCCTTTCTTTTTAAAAACCGACCAGGCGGTTTTTATTTTATAAACTCAGTATAACAGACACAGAAAACTTTGTCCAGTATTTTTTCAAAAAAGATTATTTTTAGTTAATGAAAATCATCAGCCAACTTAGAAACTCGTCACAAGCAACTATCTCATACTAAAAACTATATCTAAAAAAGCCCGGTAACGAACCAAGCTTTTATCTTTATTCAAACCCCGTCACTGTCAGTCCTAGCAGTCGGATACCTCGTGGTTGTTCTTCCAAGCTATCGTATATCTCATGCGCAGTTCGCTCGATTTGCTCCTTGTCTTGAGTAGCTAAGGCCAAACTTTTCCTTTTAGTCAAGGTGGAGAAATCGGCATAGCGGATTTTCAGAACGATGGTTCGCCCTTTCTTATCATGCTTAGTCAAGCTATTTTCTACCTTCTGTGCCAACAGGGTCAGCTCTTTTTTGATGTCTTCTTCTACTTGTAGGATTTTTCCGTAGGTTTTTTCCTTGCCAATGGACTTACGAATGCGATCAGACCTGACCGGTGAGTTATGAATGCCCCTGGCCTTTCGATAAAGGTCAAAACCGAGTCTGCCGAACCGATCGATTAAAGTGACTTCTGAGAGATCCAATAAGTCTGCACCAGTATAAATGCCCATTTCATGAAGACGTTCAACTGTTTTTTTGCCCACACCATGGAATTTAGCAATGTCCATTTGTTTGAGAAAGTCTTGGGACTGATCTGGGAGGATAACTGTTAAACCATGCGGTTTTCGATAGTCACTAGCCATTTTAGCTAAGAATTTGTTATAAGAAACGCCTGCAGAAGCAGTCAGGTGTAGTTCCTGCCAGATATCCTGTTGGATGAGACGAGCTATTTTGACGGCTGACTTGATACCGAGTTTATTTTCCGTCACATCTAAGTATGCCTCGTCGATACTCATAGGTTCAATCAAATCAGTGTAGCGTTTAAAAATAGCTCGAATCTCAAGTCCCACAGTCTTATACTTTTCATAATTTCCAGAGATAAAGACAGCTTGGGGACAGCGCTCATAAGCTTCTTTAGAACTCATGGCTGAATGAACACCAAAAGCTCGTGCCTCATAGCTACAGGTAGAAACGACACCACGCCCACCAGTTTGTCTGGGGTCGCTTCCGATAATGACAGGTTTGCCCTTTAACTTAGGATTATCTCTAATTTCCACCGCAGCAAAAAAGGCATCCATGTCGATATGGATGATTTTTCTGGACAGATCATTTATCAATGGAAATATGAGCATTTCAATCCCTTTCTAGAGCCATTTTCTATTTATTATACCCTTTTTTCTGAAAAAATGGGAAAGTTCAACCTGACTTTCAAAAATATAATACAGATAAGAACAAAAAAGGGACTGTATTATAAAAGAAAGCGTCTAAAATGCCGGGTTTCTCTTGTTGAAATCGGTTACTGTATGGTATACTTGTCTTAAGAATGTAACAGATGACTGTTACTAGAAAAAAGAGGACATTAACATGGTTGTTAAGACAGTTGTTGAAGCACAAGATATTTTTGATAAAGCTTGGGAAGGCTTCAAAGGCGTAGATTGGAAAGAAAAAGCAAGTATTTCTCGCTTCGTTCAAGCTAACTACACACCTTATGATGGAGATGAAAGTTTCCTTGCTGGACCAACAGAACGTTCACTTCACATCAAAAAAATCGTAGAAGAAACAAAAGCACACTACGAAGAAACTCGTTTCCCAATGGACACTCGTCCAACATCTATTGCTGATATTCCAGCAGGATTTATCGATAAAGAAAACGAATTGATCTTCGGTATCCAAAACGATGAACTCTTCAAATTGAACTTCATGCCAAAAGGTGGTATCCGTATGGCTGAAACTACTTTGAAAGAAAATGGATACGAACCAGATCCAGCTGTTCACGAAATCTTTACTAAATACGTAACAACAGTTAACGACGGTATCTTCCGTGCCTACACTTCAAACATTCGTCGCGCTCGTCACGCTCACACTGTAACTGGTCTTCCAGATGCCTACTCACGTGGACGTATCATCGGTGTTTACGCACGTCTTGCTCTTTACGGTGCAGACTACTTGATGCAAGAAAAAGTAAACGACTGGAATGCAATCAAAGAAATCGATGAAGAAACAATTCGTCTTCGTGAAGAAGTAAACCTTCAATACCAAGCATTGCAACAAGTTGTTCGCTTGGGTGACCTTTACGGAGTTGATGTCCGCAAACCAGCGATGAACACGAAAGAAGCTATCCAATGGGTTAACATCGCCTTCATGGCTGTCTGCCGTGTTATCAATGGTGCTGCTACATCTCTAGGACGTGTGCCAATCGTATTGGATATCTTTGCAGAACGTGACCTTGCTCGCGGTACATTTACTGAATCAGAAATCCAAGAGTTCGTTGATGATTTCGTTATGAAACTTCGTACAGTTAAATTTGCTCGTACAAAAGCTTATGACCAATTGTACTCAGGTGACCCAACCTTCATCACAACTTCTATGGCTGGTATGGGTAACGACGGTCGTCACCGTGTTACTAAGATGGACTACCGTTTCTTGAACACTCTTGACAACATCGGTAACTCTCCAGAGCCAAACTTGACAGTTCTTTGGACTGACAAATTGCCATACAACTTCCGTCGCTACTGTATGCATATGAGCCACAAACACTCTTCTATCCAATACGAAGGTGTAACAACAATGGCTAAAGACGGATACGGAGAAATGAGCTGTATCTCATGCTGTGTGTCACCACTTGACCCAGAAAACGAAGATCAACGCCACAACATCCAGTACTTCGGTGCTCGTGTAAACGTTCTTAAAGCCCTTCTTACTGGTTTGAACGGTGGTTACGACGATGTTCACAAAGACTACAAAGTATTTGACATCGATCCTATCCGTGACGAAGTTCTCGAATTTGAATCAGTTAAAGAGAACTTTGAAAAATCTCTTGACTGGTTGACGGACACTTATGTAGATGCTTTGAACATCATCCACTACATGACTGACAAGTACAACTACGAAGCTGTTCAAATGGCCTTCTTGCCAACTAAACAACGTGCCAACATGGGATTCGGTATCTGTGGATTTGCTAACACTGTTGATACATTGTCAGCTATTAAATACGCTACAGTTAAACCAATCCGTGATGAAAATGGCTACATCTACGATTACGAAACAATCGGTGAATACCCACGTTGGGGTGAAGATGACCCACGTTCAAACGAATTGGCAGAATGGTTGATTGAAGCTTACACAACTCGTCTACGTAGCCACAAACTTTACAAAGACGCAGAAGCTACAGTATCACTATTGACAATCACATCTAACGTTGCTTACTCTAAACAAACTGGTAACTCACCAGTCCACAAAGGTGTATACCTCAACGAAGATGGTTCTGTGAACTTGTCTAAACTTGAATTCTTCTCACCAGGTGCTAACCCATCTAACAAAGCTAAAGGTGGATGGTTGCAAAACTTGAACTCACTTGCTAGCCTAGACTTTGGTTACGCAGCTGATGGTATTTCATTGACAACTCAAGTTTCTCCACGTGCTCTTGGTAAAACTCGTGACGAACAAGTTGATAACTTGGTAACAATCCTTGATGGTTACTTCGAAAACGGTGGACAACACGTTAACTTGAACGTTATGGACTTGAACGATGTTTACGAAAAGATCATGTCAGGTGAAGACGTTATCGTCCGTATCTCTGGATACTGTGTAAACACTAAATACCTCACACCAGAACAAAAAACTGAATTGACACAACGTGTCTTCCACGAAGTTCTTTCAATGGATGATGCATTGAGCTAAGATTCAATTAGAATGAAAAGAAAGCTAGTCTATAGGACTGGCTTTTTTTGTGCCCTTATATTATCTATTCAAGACTTCAAAAATTTTTTAAAAAATAGTCAAATTTGGTCAAAAAGTTATTGACTTTTACTGACCAATGTGATATAGTAGAAACATAAGGAAAATGAATTCCTTAGAAAACTTCATTTTCAATGATTCTACTTCTTGAAAATGTACGATAGATACCCTAGAAAGGGGTGAGGCCTATGTTAAATCTAACAGAATTTGAAAAGAAAATGATAAAAGGCTTATTTAAAAAAGAAAAACCAGAAATTATACGTAGGGTAGCTAGTTAGCTAGTCTAAAATTTTTAAGACAAAGGTCAAAGATAGTCAATATCAGAGATCGCAATTAAGTAATAATAAACGAGGTAAAGAATATGAACAACAACTTTAATAACTTTAACAACATGGATGATTTATTTAACCAATTGATGGGTGGTATGCGAGGATATAGTTCTGAAAATCGTCGCTACTTGATTAATGGACGTGAAGTGACACCTGAAGAATTTGCTATTTACCGTCAAACAGGTCAACTTCCAAGCGAAGGTAGTGAACAAGCTCAGTACGTTCAAGGCAAAGCTATGAAACAAGATGGGATTCTTGCAAAACTTGGACGAAACTTAACAGCAGAAGCTCGTGAAGGTAAGTTGGATCCAGTTATTGGACGTAATAAAGAGATTCAAGAAACTTCTGAAATTCTTTCTCGCCGTACTAAGAACAATCCTGTTCTTGTTGGTGATGCTGGTGTTGGTAAAACAGCAGTAGTAGAAGGTCTTGCTCAAGCTATCGTGAATGGTGATGTTCCGGCTGCCATCAAGAATAAAGAAATTATCTCTATTGATATTTCAGGACTTGAAGCTGGTACTCAATACCGTGGTAGCTTTGAAGAAAACATTCAAAACTTGGTAAATGAGGTTAAAGAAGCTGGAAACATTATCCTCTTCTTCGATGAAATTCATCAAATCCTGGGTGCAGGTAGTACAGGTGATGGCCAAGGGTCTAAAGGTCTTGCGGATATCTTGAAACCAGCTCTTTCACGTGGTGAATTGACAGTGATTGGTGCAACAACTCAAGATGAATATCGTAACACTATTTTGAAAAATGCTGCCCTTGCTCGACGTTTCAACGAAGTCAAGGTCAATGCTCCTTCTGCTGAAGATACCTTCAAGATTCTCCAAGGGATTCGTGATCTTTATCAACAACACCACAATGTTGTCTTGCCAGATGAAGTTTTGAAAGCAGCTGTTGATTATTCTGTGCAATACATTCCACAACGCAGCTTGCCAGATAAGGCGATTGACTTGGTCGATGTAACAGCTGCTCACTTGGCAGCCCAACATCCAGTAACAGATGTGCACGCAGTGGAGCATGAAATCGAAGAAGAAAAAGCAAAACAAGAAGTTGCAGCTGCTAAAGAAGATTACGAAGCAGCTTTGAAAGCAAAAGTTCGCATCGAAGAACTTGAAAAGAAAATTGCCAACCATACTGAGGATCACAAGGTAACTGCAACAGTCAATGATGTAGCTGAGTCTGTAGAACGTATGACTGGCATTCCAGTTTCTCAAATGGGTGCAACCGATATTGAACGTTTGAAAGATATGGGGCACCGTTTGCAAACCAAAGTTATCGGTCAAGACAAGGCGGTTGAAGCAGTGGCCAAAGCGATTCGTCGGAACCGTGCAGGCTTTGACGAAGGGAACCGCCCAATCGGTAGCTTCCTCTTTGTAGGGCCTACTGGTGTTGGTAAAACTGAGTTGGCTAAACAATTGGCCCTTGATATGTTCGGAACTAAAGATGCCATCATCCGTTTGGACATGTCAGAATATAGCGACCGTACAGCCGTTTCTAAATTAATCGGTACAACTGCAGGTTATGTTGGTTACGATGACAACAACAATACTTTGACTGAACGTGTTCGTCGCAATCCATACTCTATCATTCTTTTGGACGAGATTGAAAAGGCTGATCCTCAAGTAATCACCCTTCTCCTCCAAGTCTTGGATGATGGTCGTTTGACTGATGGTCAAGGAAATACAGTGAACTTTAAGAACACGGTCATTATAGCAACATCAAATGCTGGATTTGGCTATGAAGCCAACTTGACAGAAGATGCGGACAAACCAGAATTGATGGATCGCTTGAAACCATACTTCCGTCCAGAATTCCTCAACCGCTTTAACGCAGTTATCGAGTTCTCACACTTGAATAAGGAAGACCTTTCTAAGATTGTGGACTTGATGTTGGCGGAAGTCAACCAAACTTTGGCTAAGAAAGACATTGATTTGGAAGTTAGTCAAGCAGCTAAGGACTTTATCACAGAAGAAGGTTATGACGAAGTTATGGGTGTTCGTCCTCTCCGTCGCGTGGTTGAACAACAAATTCGTGATAAGGTGACAGATTTCCACTTGGATCATCTAGATGCCAAACATCTGGAAGCAGATATGGAAGATGGCGTTTTGGTCATTCGTGAAAAAGCCTAACTCAAGATTTTGAGAATAAAAAAAGAACCAGTTATTGTAACTGGTTCTTTTGCGTTTAGATGACATGGCGCTCAAAGGCATCATCTGAGATTCCTTGTTCCAAGATGAGTTTTGCCCATTCTTTAGCAGAAAAGAGGCTGTGGTCCTTGTAGTTTCCGCAAGATTCGATGGTTGTTCCAGGGACATCTTCCCAAGTAGTAGTCTCAGCGATTTCCTTGAGCGAATCTTTGATAACAGCTGCAATCTCGGCGCTAGTATGGCGTCCCCACATAATCATGTGAAAACCTGTACGGCAGCCAAATGGCGAACAGTCAATCATACCGTCAATGCGGGTACGGATGAGTTTTGCCAAGAGGTGTTCGATAGTGTGAAGCCCAGCAGTAGGGATAGAGTCTTCATTTGGTTGCACCAAGCGAATATCAAAGTTGGAGATGACATCTCCCTTTGGTCCGGTTTCTTCCCCAATCAAGCGAACATAGGGTGCTTTAACAATGGTGTGGTCAAGTTCAAAACTTTCAACAATAACTTCTTTTGACATGGTAAATCCTTTCAGTTTTCTTCTTTCATTATATCATAAAGCCTGCTCTTGATGGAGTTTGATAAATGACTTTTTGGATAATAAAGTCTCCGTACATAAACCTCAGAATTATAAAAAAAGAATGGAGTAAAGGAAAAGAAAAACTGAGTTCTTTCTAATGAAGCTAGAGCGACTTTTGAAAAGTGGATCAACTTTTTCTGAAATTTCTGTTTAATCTCTGAACTAATTCTGAACTAGATTGGGTATACTGGAGAAAATAAAGATAAAGGAGTTCAGTATGGAACATATGGTGAAAATAGAAGGCGTCTGCAAAAAGCATGGCAGCAAGCAGATTTTAGAAGATATTTCTTTTACAGCTAGAAGCGGTCGGATTACAGCTTTTCTAGGCCCAAATGGTGCAGGGAAAAGTTCGACCTTGAGGATTCTCTTGGGGTTAGATTGGGCGACAGCAGGGACTGCAACTTTTGATGGGCAAACCTATCAATCAATGACCTATCCGCTCAGAACGGTAGGTGCAGCCTTTGATGGCATTGGCGGTCTGCCAAATCGAAAGGTCTATGACCACTTGAGGATTATTGCGGCAAGTAATGCTATTCCCAAGTCTCGGATCGATGAGGTTTTGGAGATGACTGGAATCGCTCATAAGAGGAATGACCTCTTGTCAAGCCTGTCTCTGGGGGAAGGTCAACGATTGGGCTTGGCAGCAGCTTTGCTGGGTGATCCTCAGTTTCTTATATTAGATGAGCCAACTAATGGGCTGGATCCAAGTGGGATTAAGTGGTTTAGAAAGTTTATCCGTCAGCAGGCTGATTTAGGGAAAACGGTACTTCTATCTTCCCATATCCTATCAGAGGTGCAAATGGTGACAGATGATGTAGTCTTGATTCATCATGGGCGAATTATTGAGCAAGGACGATTGGAAGAGGTGCTGCAAGATTCAGACAGTCTAGAAGATCTCTTCTTTGATTTGACAGAGGAGGCTTAAGATGAAAGAAACGATGTCCTTATTGCATTCAGAATGGTTGAAAATTCGCTCAACCAAGGCTTTCAAAGTGAGTATGGGCCTCATGCTGCTATTGGTGCCTGTCGTATCCTGGCTGGAGGGCCGACAGTATCTGTCTATCGGCTTGGATGCTACGCCTGAGACGGTTCCTAATCTGATAAACGCCTTTGATCCGCTGGAATATCTAGGTCTCAACGGGGCTTCTATGGCGGTCATGGTTTTGGTCATTTTAGCTGGAATTTTGGGAGCTATGGAATTTCAGTCTCATAGCTTGAGAACCAGTCTCTTGACCTGTAATAACCGCCTGAAGTTGCTTGTGGGGAAACTCATGACCTTTACTTGCTTTTCTCTTGCCACTAGCTTTTTATCAATCTACTTTAGTTATATGGTCATGCATCTCGCTTTAGGAAAGGAAGGACTTGATCCGATTCTGCTCAATCAGGCAGCTTGGAGTTTGATTTTGTGGAAAACCTTATCTCTAACCTTATTGGGAATCCTTTCGTTTTTGTTAGGTTTATTGGCTCGGACCATGCTAGTTCCTCTGCTTTTTCTCGTACCCCAAATCTATAATTTAGGAAACTACCTAGCTGCTCACACGAGTTGGGGAGCTTATTTGCCACAGCCAGCAGGAGAGTTGTTTGCTGCAACGCCAACTTCCCAATATGCTAACAATCCCTTGCAAGGGCTGTTGATACTTGGTGCATGGTTGCTAGTCATCGGCGGCATGGCTTCTCTGCGCTTTTTGAAGACGGATTTAGGAGGGCGATACTGATGATAAAAGCTCTGCTTAGAAGTGAATGGATTAAGTTTCGTTCTTACTATCTCGCTCTTGGTGCAGCCTTGGTGGTTCTGGTAGTCGTTCCTTTTTTCCTGATGAATCTTGACTATAGTCAGACAGCAGTTGGCCAGACGAAGGCTCTGAGCGAGGTTTTGCATGCCCTCTATCTGGCGCAGCCTGTCATCGTCATCTTCACTTCTCTCTATTTTGCCCAAGAGTTTGTCAAGTCTGGGATGCGAACGAATTTTCTAACCGTATCAAATAGAAAGGCTTGGTTGGCTGGGAAATTCCTTTTTCTGGACTTGCTGCTCTTGGTTCTCTACAGTGTCATGATAGGCAGCTGTTTCCTTGTTATGCTGGCTCGTTTTGACCTAAGCTTTAGCTGGTCCTTACTAGAGAAATTCCTCTATTACAGCTTTTTGGGTCTTCTCAGCAATCTTTTTCTGGCTTTTTTAACTGCTGGCCTCGCTTTGCTATTTCAATCTTGGGTTGTGCCGGTGTCGGTGCTCTTTCCTCTTTTGATTGGTCTCAGCCGTTTATTAGCGACTTTCATCAAAGAAGCAAAATACCTGCCCGATCTAGCTACGCTAAATCTTTTTGAGTATGAAGGGATTCAGCATTCAATAGATCTGTCAGGTCTGGGAATACAGTTGTTATGGTTAGCTTTGGTTTGGAGCTCTGCTATATTCTTAACCTTGAAACGAGATGTTCGCTAGAGGTATGCTATAATGGAAATTATGAGACAGTATCGTATTTTGGTGGTTGATGACGACTGGAGCATTTTAAAGCTGGTGAAAAACGTCCTAGAGCTCGATGCTTATGACGTGACGACGCTTGATCGGATAGAAGAGATAGAGCTGACGGATTTTGTAGGATATGATTTGATTCTGCTAGATGTGATGATGGAGCCTGTTAATGGTTTTGAGCTGTGTTCCTACATTCGTCCTCATCTTTCGTGTCCAATTATCTTTCTGACAGCTAAGGAGTTAGAGGCGGACAAGGTGGAAGGGCTCTTTCGCGGAGCAGATGACTATATTGTCAAGCCTTTTGGGACCAAAGAATTGCTGGCGCGTGTCAGAGCCCATCTTCGGCGGGAGGAAAGACGGGAGGAGCGATATTCTGAAATTGCTTCTTGTCAATTTTATCCAGAGCGCTATGAAGTTGCCTATTTTGGTAAAGTCTTGAAATTTTCAGAGCGTGAGTTTAAGTTACTGCATTTACTTGCTAGCAATCCCAAGCAGACCTTCTCAGCTGAACGCCTGCATACCTTGCTTTACCCAGAAAGCTCAGAAACACAGCTTCGCTCCATCTCAGAATACGTATATCAGATTCGCCAAAAATGTAAACAAGAAGGGCTGCAAGCAATCGCAACAGTGAGAGGAGTAGGCTATAGATGGCAATTAGAACCCGTAATTTCAAAAGCCTAGTCTGGACAACCAGTTTAAAAATCGTCTTTTTCCATGTTTTGATTTTTGTGCTTATAGGTTATGAATTTACGCAAGGAGGTGATCACGTTCTTTTCATCTTGTTCTTTTGGGCGGGGAGCTTGCTGCTGATTACTTTTTATCATATTTTGAAATTGCTCCGAAAAATCGACAGGGAAATAAAAATGCTAACGAGTAAGAAGCTTTTAGAAGAAAATCAAAGCCAGCTTTTTCGGATCGAGGAAATGCTCGAAGTCTATAGCGATTTACGGAGTAGCCACCAAGAAAATGCTCGTCTTCTAGAAAAAGAGCAGCAGCATAATCAGGAGTTGATTTTACAGCTATCAGCGACATCGCACGATTTGAAAACGCCCCTAACTGTGATTAAGGGGAATGCTGAGCTCTTGGAATTGGCGCAGTTAGGACAGCCACAGGCAGACTATGCTGCTGAGATTTTGCAGGCTAGTTACAAGATGGAAGAATATTGTGGCTCTCTTATTGATTACGCTAAGGCTTTTCAGATTGATTCTAATCAGTTCAGTCAGCTTTCCTTAGAGGACTTTTTGGCTTATCTCCAGGACGATTGGGCACTGTTCAGTAAACAGGAAAGCTATCGTTTTTATCTCCAAGAAGATTGTGATCTTAGTCTGATTTTGTCGATTCATTTGGACTATCTCAAACGGGCTTTGCTCAATATTTTACTGAATGCGCTTGAACATGCAGACCAGGATCAAAAGGAAGTCAAGCTAACGGTATCAGTGCAGCAGGACCAGTTGGTTTTTGCTATCTGGAACAACGGCCCTTCATTTTCGGAGGAGATGCTGCTGGGAGCGGAACGACTCTTTTACCAGAGTGACCAAAGCCGCAATTCAGCTAATCCCCATCATGGTATCGGCTTAGCCTTTTCTAAGCAGGTAGCTCTCTTGCACGGTGGTCGTCTGACCTTGCTCAATCCAGCCCAAGGAGGAGCCTGTGTCGAGTTGACAATTTCATTGAAATAAATGAGAATGGAAAATCATAAAAACGCATAATACCAAGTGTCCAAAAGACTTGATATTATGCGTTTGATTTTTTTATTATGTAAAGATTTACTGGATTTTTCTCTCAAATTGAGTTTTTGTCCAGCCTTGTTTATTTACTTCCGATACAAACGATCGTATTGGTAGTATGGGTCAAAGGTTACGTTGATGCCTAGTTTGCGAAGGACATTCTTGTCTTCATCGGTCAAGATGATGGTTGAGTGGGCTTCGCTTCCTTTGAGGTTGCCAAGTTCTTCCATGGCACGCGCAGCATCAGGATTTTCCATAGCTGTGATTGCAAGGGCAATCAGGATTTCATTTGAATGCAGGCGTGGATTGCGACTACCGAGATGGTTGATTTTAAGACCTTGAATTGGTTTGACGACTTCAGGCTCGATTAATTTCACTTCCTTAGCGATGTTAGCTGATTTTTTGATGGCATTGATCAAGGCAGCAGCTGTAGGGCCAAAGAGTTCAGAGTTTTTACCAGTGACAATGTCGCCAGATGGCAATTCGAGAGCTAGGGCAGGTCCGCCAGTTTCTTCCGCTTTTTGACGTGCTGCGACAGCAACCTTACGGTCTGCAGGTGTGATACCGAGGTCGTTCATGAGAAGTTCAATCTTCTTGACAGCAGTTTCTCCGACTTTTTCAGCTTTAAAATCAAGAACAGTTTGATAATAGCGACGGATGATTTCTTGTTTAGAAGCTTCGATAGCAACTTCATTATCAGTAATAGCAAAACCAACCATGTTGACACCCATGTCTGTTGGTGAAGCGTATGGAGATTCACCGAGAATGCGTTCCAACATACGTTTGAGCACTGGGAAAATTTCGATATCACGGTTGTAGTTGACAGTGGTTTCTCCGTAGGTTTGGAGATGGAAGGGGTCAATCATATTGACATCATCAAGGTCCGCAGTTGCAGCCTCGTAGGCCAAGTTGACTGGATGATGAAGGGGTAGGTTCCAAACTGGGAAGGTTTCAAACTTAGCGTAACCAGACTTGATGCCATTGAGTTGGTCGTGGTACATGTTGGACATACAAGTAGCCAATTTTCCAGAACCAGGTCCAGGAGCGGTTACGACAATCAAGTTGCGACTGGTTTTGATGTAGTCGTTTTTCCCCATACCTTCTGGGGAAATAATGTGATCCATATCCGTCGGATATCCTTTGATTGGATAATGAAGATAGGAATCAATCCCGTTTTTATCTAACTGGTTGCGGAAGGCATCTGCAGCCGGTTGCCCAGCGTATTGTGTGATGACAACAGAACCAACAAAAATTCCCAGCTCATTGAATTTGTCAATCAAGCGAAGAACTTCTTGGTCATAAGAAATGCCTAGGTCGCCACGTGCTTTAGAATGTTCGATGTTGCTTGCGTTGATAGCAATCACAACCTCAACCTGCTCTTTCAATTCTTGCAAGAGCTTGATTTTATTGTCAGGCTCATAACCAGGAAGGACACGAGCAGCGTGGAAATCTTCTAACATTTTGCCACCAAACTCCAAATAGAGCTTACCGTCAAATTGGTTAATGCGCTCCAAAATGTGGTCGCGCTGTAGATTCAAATATTGTTCAGAACTAAAAGCTTGTTTTTTCATTTTTTTACCTCTGACCTCTATTATAATAAAAAAATGGAAGATAGGAAACTATGGAGCTAAAAAAGAAATTAAAAAGATTAGGCAAACGCTTGCACAAAATTTAGAAAAGCGCTACCATAGACTATAGATTATTAAAATAATGAGGTAAGAAGATGCAAGAAAAATGGTGGCATAATGCCGTAGTCTATCAAGTCTATCCCAAGAGTTTTATGGACAGCAACGGAGACGGAGTTGGCGATTTGCCAGGAATTACAAGTAAGTTGGACTATCTAGCCAAGTTAGGGATTACAGCGATTTGGCTTTCTCCCGTTTATGATAGTCCGATGGATGATAATGGCTATGATATTGCCGATTATCAAGCGATTGCAGCTATTTTCGGAACCATGGAGGATATGGATGAACTCATCTCAGAAGCTAAGAAGCGTGACATTCGAATTATCATGGACTTGGTGGTCAATCATACCTCGGATGAACACGCCTGGTTTGTCGAGGCATGTGAAAATCCTGACAGCCCCGAACGAGACTACTATATCTGGCGGGATGAGCCCAATGATTTGGAGTCTATCTTTAGTGGGTCTGCTTGGGAATACGATGAAAAGTCAGGTCAATACTATCTCCACTTTTTTAGCAAGAAACAGCCCGATCTCAACTGGGAGAATGAAAAACTGCGCCAGAAAATTTATGAGATGATGAACTTCTGGATTGATAAAGGTATTGGTGGTTTCCGTATGGATGTCATTGACATGATTGGCAAGATCCCTGATGAGAAAGTAGTCAATAATGGTCCCATGCTCCATCCCTATCTCAAGGAGATGAACCAAGCCACCTTTGGAGATAAGAATCTCTTGACAGTAGGGGAAACATGGGGTGCAACGCCAGAGATTGCTAAGCTTTACTCGGATCCAAAGGGACAAGAATTGTCTATGGTCTTCCAGTTTGAACACATCTGTCTTCAATATCAGGAAGGGCAACCTAAGTGGCACTACCAAAAAGAGTTAAATGTAGGGAAGTTAAAAGAGATTTTCAACAAATGGCAGACTGAGTTAGGAGTTGAAGACGGCTGGAATTCCCTCTTCTGGAATAACCACGATCTTCCTCGGATCGTCTCTATCTGGGGAAATGACCAGGAATACCGCGAAAAATCTGCCAAAGCCTTTGCAATCTTGCTTCATCTCATGAGAGGGACACCTTATATCTATCAGGGTGAAGAGATTGGGATGACAAACTATCCATTTGAAACACTGGACCAAGTAGAAGATATTGAATCCCTCAACTATGCGCGTGAAGCTCTTGAAAAAGGCGTTCTGATAGAAGAAATCATGGACAGCATTCGGGTTATTGGTCGTGATAATGCACGGACTCCGATGCAATGGGATGAAAGCAAAAATGCTGGTTTCTCAACAGGTCAACCGTGGTTGGCAGTTAATCCAAACTACGAAGAAATAAACGTTCAAGAAGCACTGGCAAATCCAGAATCTATTTTCTATACTTATCAAAAACTCGTTCAAATTCGCAAGGAGAACAGCTGGCTGATTCGAGCTGATTTTGAATTGCTTGATACGGCTGATAAGGTCTTTGCTTATATCCGTAAGGACGGTGAGCGCCGCTTCCTAGTTGTGGCCAACTTGTCCAATGAGAAACAAAACTTTTCAGTAGAAGGAAGAGTTAAGTCGATCTTGATTGAAAACACTACTGCTAAAGAAGCAGTTGAAAAACAAACCTTAGCTCCATGGGATGCTTTCTGTGTGGAACTAACGGATTAAAATTAGTGAACAGCACCCCTAAAGTTAGATTTTTTCTGTCTGACTTTTGGGGTGCTGTTTAATTTGTGGATGTTTTTTAATTTTACAGATAGAAAAAGAGAAGACCAAATGGTCTTCTCAACGGGGGAACTGAAATAATGGAAAAGAATTAATCAAAGAGGGTTATTAGTCTTTGAAATTCTTTTGGAAGATCAGGAGAGACAAGATAGAAGTAATGGCTGCCAAGAAGAGGAAGGCAGTTGCTTCTTGTTCCCCAGTTGCAGGGAGTAGTCTTTCCTTGTCTTCTTTGATTGTAGCTGTGACAGAAGCTTTTTCATCTTTTGCTGATGAATTATCTGTTACGGCTGGAGTAGGTTTTTCAGTCTCTCTTGGTAGAACATACTCAGGAAGAGTCACAACTGGTGGCGCTTCTGTACCAACTGAGCTTTGTTTGCTACCTACCTCAATCACTCGATCTATAGCTGGAGTTGCTTCTGTTTGGAGAACCTTGCGATTGTCACCGTCCACTTCAACATACTCGACTAAGAGACCGTCTTTTCCTTCTGATAGAACCTGCTCTTTTCCTTTGTCTAATTGTGGGTTTTCGCGACGAATAGTCTTAAACGGCACGACCTTATTGACGATTTCCAAACTTGGAAGTGTAAAGACAAGATCTTTAACCCCTTCCTCAGGACTTGAAGAAGTAATTGGTTTCTCAGGTTGCGTCGGTTTTTCAGGCTGAGCAGGTTTTTCAGGCTGAGCTGGCTTTTCAGGCTCAGCAGGTTTCTCAGGTTGAGTAGGTTTTTCAGTCTCAGCAGGTTTTTCCGGTTGAGTCGGATTTTCAGTCTCAGCAGGTTTCTCAGGTTGCGCCGGTTTCTCAGGTTGAGCGGGTTGTTCCGGTTGCGCTGGCTTTTCAGGCTGAGCTGCTTTGAGCTTGTTGATTTGTTCGAGAGCAGTTTCTAGCGCTTTATTGACTGCTTCCTGAGTCTTAGCTTCTTGGATCGCAGCAATGGCTTGATCTGCAATTTCAACTAATTTCTTCTTAGCTTCCTTGTTGGATCCAAGTTCAGCTACTTTTTTCTCGATAGCTTTTGTCAAGCTGTCCATAGCCTTATCATACTCAATTTCCGGTTGTTTTGGTTCAGCTGGTTGCTCAGGCTGGTCAGGTTTCTCAGGTTCTTCTGGCTGTTCCGGTTGCTCTGGACTAGGTTCCTCTTGTCCTCTTTGATAGTTCTCATCCTTGGATAGGATATCTTGTAGGGCACTGACCGTCAACATGACTTCTTGAACATTCACTGCATCAGCACTGAGTTGGTTTCTCAATTTTTCTAGATTTGCTTGGAAAGCTTGGCGTGCAGTAGCCGTATTTTTCAAGCCTGCTGGGTCAAAGTTGGACAAATCATCCTTCCATTTAGAAATAGACTGGATGATATCTGCCTTGCTGTAGAGTTCGCTACCTTCGCCACGAGTGATGAATTGGTCCACTTGAATACCGATATTTTGAGACAAATCGTTTCGATCAGGATCTAGTTGAAGGGTGACTGCGTGCAAGTTTTCGTCCAGACCTTTTAGGCTAACCAGAGTTTGATTGCCTTGGCGTTGGGCTGCACGACCGCTAAAGTATTTCTTACCATCAATAGTTGAAGCATTTCCCATTCCATCTTGGTAAGGAACTTCTTTGCCGTCTAGGAAGACTTTGTAGATACCATGATTTGGATCAACATAGCCCTTTATATCAAGTCCAGTACCGTAGAAGTAGGCTGTGACAGTTGTCTTTTTCTTTTGCTCGTCAGTTAAGCGACCAAAGGATGCCCAAGACTCCGTTTTTTGGTACTTGTCTGCCGAATTGGTTTCATGGTGCCAGCCAGGACTATAATCCAACTGACTAGCTTGATCATCATAACTTGTTTGGTCCTTGATCAGCAATTCAGCTTTCATCACTTGGATGGTTGCATCGGTAGCGAAACCGAGCAGGGCACCATCAGTGACAGAAGTGAGCTTGGCTTTGAAGTCAAAGATAGAGTCGGCTTGTTCTGTAAAGTCAATCGTTGGGATGGTAACAGTCTTTTCTGTTTCTCCATCTTTAAAGGTCACATCTTGAGTTGTATCTTGGTAAACTTTACCGTGGACTCCAGTTCCAGGTTCTGTGATGAAGCGAACAGTAGCAGTCCCCTTGCTTCCACCAACACGCTTAATCTTAACAGTGACTGGTTTTCCTTTTTCGACTTCGTAGTTAGTAGACTCGAGTTCAAACATCCCTTTACTATCATTGTTTAGGGTGTAGATTCCTTCTGTAGCAATTGGTTCGCCTGTTTTATTTACAAGAGTAATAGTATGTTGGCCTGGTGCTAAATCGCCTGTCTCAAAGACTTTTTGGCTGCGTTTACGGCTAGCATTCTTAGTTTGGACATCGGCAACCTTTTGACCATCAACGTAGACGGACATTTCTCCATGACCTGGATCGACCGTAGAGACGACATAGGCCTTGGTTCCTGTGAAGGTATAGCTTACTTTGGCATCTTTTTGATTGGTCCACATAGAAGTGCCACGAACACCTTCAGATTCATTGTACCAAGTTGTTCCGGCTGTATCTGCTGTTGTGTTTGAGTGGTATTCCAGTCCAAGAGGATAGCCATCTGTCTTTTCAATGCTGCTTGGTGTCTTGTAGACTGAGAAGTTGGTCAAGATTGGGGTTGCTTGAGTACCAGTGATGGTTACACGGATTTTTTGTGCCTCTACAGGCTTGCCTTGAACCAAGCGACGGTAACCAACGGTCGAACCTTCGCCGTATGTCACCCAACGTCCGTTGATTTCGACTTCAATCTTGAAACCAGAGATACGTTGACCTTTGGCGATGTCTTCCTTGAGTTCAACAACGTCAAAGCGTTTCTTTTGTCCCAAATCGACTGTAAAGCTACCGGTTGTGGCATCATTTGAGAGCGCCCAGCTAGTATCATCTTTACCGTCTGTGAGGTGACTTTCCTTGTAGAGGTGGTTTTGACGAGTAGAACTTGCTGTTACGGTCGCACCTTTGGCAAAGTCAGTCGCATACATTTGATCTAGAGTTGCCTTAAATTCCTTCAAGCGAGCCACATCCGCATCTGCGAATTTTCCTTCTTTATTTGGTGGAATATTGAGAAGGAGTGGCGTTCCACGACCAACAGACTTGAAGTAGATATCCATCAACTCTTTGAGTGATTTTGGCTGTTGATTGTCATGGTAGAACCAGCCCGAACGGATCGAAACGTCAGCTTCCCCTACAGAATACATATCACCATCAGGGTCGCCATGGTTGAGGTATTCGTTTTTCACGTCGTCTGTGATGTTGGCCCTTTTGACTTTATGCCATACAGGGTCACCTGCGATACCTCGTTCATTTCCAATCCAGCGAACACTTGTCGGTTGAGCAGAGAAGATAGCAATATCTCCTTCAGCTTCTTTGATGTATTTGAACCATTCATCAAAGGTATAGGTTACTTTTTGAGCACCGCTACCACGTGCACCGTCCATCCAAACCTCGATAAATTTCCCTTTATTACCGTATTTTGGATTACCAAGGATTTCTTTCAGTTGGTTGAGATAGTATTGGTTGTATTCTTTTTCGGTTGCAACATGGTATTTTGGATGGTTGGCATCCCATGGTGATAGGTAAACCCCCATGTTCATGTCATACTTGCTAGCAGACTTGGAAACTTCTTCGAGAAGGTCACCCTTTCCATCTTTCCATGGGCTAGCAGCTACGGTATGGTTGGTGTACTTAGAAGGGTAAGCAACGAATCCGTCGTGGTGTTTAACAACCATAATAGTTCGTTTGAAGCCCGTTTCCTTCAGAGTGCGAATCCACTGGTCAGTATCCAAGTTGGTTGGATTGAAGTATCGGGGGTCTTCTTTCCCATTTCCCCATTCAGAATTGGTATAAGTGTTCATTCCGTAGTGGATGAAGGCTGCCAATTCTTCCTTGTGGTAATCAAGTTGGGCCTTGCTTGGAAGTGGTCCATGATTGCCAATTTCGGTTTCTTTATCTTCTGGATGAGCCACTGGTGGAGTCGGAGTCGTTGGATTAGCCGTATCAGCGACTGGCTCGTATTCAAAGACGACCTCATTCACCCCTTTTTGCTGGATAGTTGCTTCCAGGCTAGCCTTGACTGGACGGTAGCCAGCAATGTCTTTTGCATGGAAGGTGTTGACAAAGGAAACGTCATACTCTTGGCCGTCATTGTTATCAACTGTCGCTTCCGCTAGTTCAGTAGTGGTTCCTTTTTGACGGTAGTAAACTTTGAAGGAGCCTTTGTTGACTTTATAGACTACCTTGATGACACGTGTACCGGCAGGCGCTTTGCTGACAACATTGTGCTCTTCAGCCCAAGCATCCTTTAGTTGTTTATTAACTGCTACGCCATCAATGGATACAATTTCGTATTTGTCTTTATTCTTCTGGTAGAAGTCCGTTTTCTCGATTTCTTTTTTGAAATTATAGTCAAATGGCGAATCAACAGCTGTCTGTTCGATAAAGGTGTCCTTATCTTTGACAGGATTTCCTTCTTCGTCTTCGTGTTGGATAACAACGCGACCGTATTCAACTCCCTTGGTCAAGGTAGCAATACCATCTTGGTTAAAGGAATATTCGTTGCTTCCGATAACAGCTTTCTCGTTCCGAAGCATACGTCCTTCATCAGTAAAGTAGTAACGATTTCCGTTATCACCTTGGTACCAGCCTTTCACACCATATTTGGCAATCATGTCCTTCACCCATTTCAGTTGTTCAGGTGAAAGGACGAGTCCGCCACCAAAGCGATCCTTTTCAGCCACACCATTGTCAACGGTTCCGTGTTGGTGAACCCCCAGAACTTTTCCTTGGCTATCGACAATCCCGCCACCAGACAAACCAGATACAGAAGTGGTTTTGTAGGTGATACCAGTCGTTCCCTTATCATCATAGGACTCAACAGATCGGATGGTCCCATCTGCCTTGTAAAGCTGACCAGCTAGGATAGGTTGTTTCAGTTCTTTTGAGCTCGAGTCAGTTGGGTAGCCAATCGTACTGATGGCTTCTCCCGGCTGATGCGTCTTGTAATCCGCTAAAGGTGCAAAGGTTGCTGCTTTGTTTGGACTAGCAATCGGAAGAGGAATAGGAGCTTCTACAAGAGCAAGGTCGTTCTTGTAACCTTTTCCAAACTCCTTCTTGTTCCAGAAATGGATATCTTTTTCTCTGAATAAAACCGTAGTTCCAGAAGATGGAATTGAATTTTTCTTTTCGCTGTTTGAACCAACGTTATAGTAGAACTGGGCAGATTTTCCACCACGAATGTGACCCTCGCCAGTTTCTTTATTAGCCTCTAGGAAGTTATGAGCAACGGTAAGAATCAAATTAGGTGCAACAAAGATACCAGATCCTGAAACGAGGTAGCGTTGCTCCCCTGCATTGTAAGTGCTGTAAACCATAGTAGCAGCAGTAGCAGGTTGTCCCTCGTAGTTGATGTGTTTGAGGTCTTGTCCACCGTTAATGATGGCACGGTTTCCGTTCTCGGCTTCCTTTGGAGCTTCTTCCTTGTCCTTTAGAATGCTCTTAGTTTCTACTTTTGGACTAGCTTTCTGGTCAACGATAGTAGTCGTATCGAGTTCTTTGACAGGTGTGTCTGGATAGGCACGGTCCTGAATGTCTTCAGGGAGCAAGTCAGTACTGTTGGTATCGGCAGCAGGTGTTTCTTGTTTTTCAGCTTCTACACGGCCTTCTTTTTTGACTGGTTCAGCCTTGGTCGCTTCTATATCTGCGACTTGTTCAATTTGCTGATCTAAATTGGATGTCGTGGCAGGAGACGTTTCGTCTGCACGCACGGTTCCAGAAGCAAAAAATGCCAGTCCCACGATAACAGACGCCACACCTACAGTCAACTTCCGAATGCTAAAAGTTTGCCCTTTTTCAAAAAGGTATAGATTCATAATATACTCCTAGTTTTTAGAAAGGCAGTCAGCTACTGCCCAAGCCCAAGTCTGTCTTGGTTACAACTTGATTTAATGAAAAACTCTCTGATAATTTGTAAGCCACCTTACCTCCTGTTTATAAAGCGCTTTCATTTTAAGATAAAAAAATTTAAAAGGTCATTTCTCCCTTAAAATGACTGAAAACTTTTAATATAACAAATATACTAAATTAATGAAAGAATTGCAATAGCAAAAAGCAAAAAAATAAATATAAATTAAAGAAAATTAGTTACTTTTTAAAGAAAAAACGCCTCCTTTCAGGGCTCAAACTAAATGAAAGGATACGTTTTAAAAAGAAATTAAAGTATTTTTTGAAGAGACTCTTGGATGGTTTGGGGGTCTGTTTTGGAAGAGAAGCGCTCAAGGACTTGCCCATCTCGACCAATGAGAAACTTAGCAAAATTCCATTCGATTCGTTTTCCTAGCGGGCCAGATTTCTGGTCTTTTAGCCAAACATAAAGAGGATCTGCCTCCTTGCCGTTGACCTTGATCTTGGCAAAGCGAGGGAAAGTGGTCTGGTAGTGTAGACTGCAGAAGCTATTGATTTCCTCAGCGCTGCCGGGTGCTTGTCTCATAAACTGATTGCAAGGAAAGTCTAAAATCTCAAATCCTTGTTCTTGATAGCTTTCATAGAGTTCTTGAAGTCCCTGGTACTGGGGCGTTAAACCACATCCTGTAGCAGTGTTGACAATCAAGAGAACCTTGCCACGATAGCTCTCCAGGGGAGTTGCTTGGTTGTTTTGGTTCAAAACAGAAAAATCATATATACTGGTCATTTTTCTATATTCTCCTTATGCATTCCTGATTCAGAGTGTTTCATCTCGTGTTCCGATAAAAAGGCATAGGTCATGGTTCCAAAGATGGCACCAATTCCCAAACTCAAGACTAGTAAAGGGAGCGTTTTATCGAACTGGGAGAGATTGTCCCAAAAGGTATTGAGGGGAAGATGCTGAACAAAGAGTTTGTGAAAGGCTGATAAGACAAACAAGCCAATTGGAATACTGATGAATACACCCCAACTACGAAGGTTGATTTGGCTTTTGCTGTAGCTTTTGTGATGGATTTCGGACGGGTCATCCTTGTCTAAATGTAAGTTGCGAACTGCTAGTCTCGCCCTAGATGAGAGGACGAAGATAAGTCCAAAATAGAGGTAGGGCATGGCATCTCGAACCAACTCTATGAAGCGTCCAAATAGGAGATAGAACAGGAAGAGTAGGAGAGAGGAGTAAACGATTTGGATCAAGGCTCGGGCACCTGCTCTGTAGATTATCTCTTGGCGACATTCATCAAAAGGCCCTTGTATGTGAAAGAATAGTTTGAGTAAGCGAGTGGTGAGATCTTCTTTTTTCATGGGAGTAACCTCCTAAATGAGCGATTTTTGATTGACTTCTTTAAAGAGTTGATAGAGAGTATAGAAGTAAACCAAACTAAAAATGATACAGATTATTAGAAATACCAGGTATCTCCAATCCATAGGATTTGTTAAAAGTTGTGGAAAGGATACGAGGATAAAACAGAGAGATGCGTTTAGAAGACGTATTTTTTTTGATTGGATTTTCTGGAATCTCTGTCCCTTGTTCAATACAGGAAGGAATAAAAGAAAGATAATCAAGAAAGGAGGCTCAATATGTCCAGAAAGTAGGAAAAAGGTAACAAAGATACTGATAAAAACATGACTGATCAGTAGCCTAGCTAGTGATTTCATAAGGAACCTCCTAGTCGTCTTCTCGATCTTTCTTGGCTTTTCGAATGCGCAGAGAGACGATAATTTGTATGGTCACTCCGAAGAAGAGGGTAGCTAGGATAGTTGATACAAAATGCCCTGTATTTAAAAGAGAACCAAGATAATCCTTGCTATCATCGGTTAGGACATTCAGAAGCGGTATTCCAAAGAACATGCCCATGCCATAGATTAGACCGGCTTTTAGACCAGGAAAATGCAGTTGTTTACTTTCTTTCTTGCTTAACATTTCGGGGTCAATAGCTGTGATGCCCGTTTTCTTGGTTTGAGAGACCACATAGAGGGCAGCCATCAGCGAAATGCCAAATACCACGAGAGGATAGCCGATAGCGACAATTTGCGGGTATTTATAAGCAAGGACAAAGGGGATGAGGTTGCCAAATATCATGAGATAAAAGAGAACGATAAAGACCTGATTCCCGATACGATCGGCCTCGCGCCGTTTGTGTTCGTCAAGGGGGCCAGAAATGCCGTATGTACGTTTGATGAGTTTGTCAGTGAGAGTTTCTTTTTTCATTTGTTTGCTCCTTTTTTAAAAATCGTCTTCCCAAAAGAGACTGTTAAGGTCAGTTTGGAGGCTGCGGGCGAGATTGAGACAGAGTTCCAGGGTTGGATTGTACTTGTCGTTTTCAATCATATTGATGGTCTGTCTCGAGACACCGATATCTTTGGCGAGCTCGAGCTGGGAAATGCCCAGTTCCTTGCGGAATTCTTTGACACGATTCATAGGGTCTCCTTTCTGATATGTCGTATATATTTGACTACATTATATTCTTTTGGAGATGAGATGTCAAGTATACATGACATATTTTTGAGAATTTTTTTCGAAGAAACTTAGCCTTGTCTGACAAGTGCAAGCTGGTCGGATTTGTGGTAAAATAGATAAGATATGACAAAAGAATTTCATCATGTAACGGTCTTGCTTCATGAAACGATTGATATGCTTGACGTAAAACCTGACGGTATCTACGTTGATGCGACTTTGGGCGGAGCAGGCCATAGCGAATATTTATTAAGTAAATTGAGCGAAAAAGGGCATCTCTATGCTTTTGACCAAGACCAGAATGCCATTGATAATGCGCAAAAACGGTTGGCACCCTATATCGAAAAGGGGATGGTAACCTTTATCAAGGATAACTTCCGTCATTTGCAGGCTCGTTTGCAGGAGGCTGGTGTCCAGGAAATTGATGGAATTTGTTATGACTTGGGAGTGTCCAGTCCTCAGCTAGATCAGCGTGAACGTGGCTTTTCTTATAAAAAGGATGCGCCACTGGATATGCGGATGAATCAGGAAGCTAGTCTGACGGCCTATGAGGTGGTCAATCATTATGACTATCATGACTTGGTTCGGATCTTTTTTAAGTATGGTGAGGATAAATTCTCTAAACAGATTGCCCGTAAGATTGAGCAAGCGCGTGAGGTGAAGCCCATTGAGACAACGACGGAGTTGGCAGAGATTATCAAGTCGGCCAAGCCTGCCAAGGAACTCAAGAAAAAGGGACACCCTGCCAAGCAGATTTTCCAAGCTATCCGAATCGAAGTTAATGATGAGCTGGGCGCTGCAGATGAATCTATCCAGCAGGCTATGGACATGCTGGCTCTGGATGGGAGAATCTCGGTCATTACCTTCCATTCTCTGGAAGATCGCTTGACCAAGCAATTATTTAAAGAAGCTTCAACAGTGGAAGTTCCGAAAGGCTTGCCCTTCATTCCAGATGACCTTAAGCCCAAGATGGAATTGGTATCCCGCAAGCCAATCTTGCCAAGTGCTGAAGAGCTAGAAGCCAACAATCGTTCGCATTCAGCCAAGTTGCGCGTGGCTAGAAAAATTCACAAGTAAGAGGAAAAACATGGCAGAAAGAATCGAAAAAACAAGCCAGTTATTGCAAACGAAGTTCAAAGGTTTTTCTCGTGTGGAAAAGGCCTTCTATGTTTCGATTGCTGCAACAATGATTATCCTGGCAATTAGCGTTGTGTTTATGCAGACCAAGCTATTACAAGTTCAGAATGAATTGACCAAGGTCAATGCTCAAATCGAAGAAAAGAAAACCGAGCTAGACGATGCCAAGCAAGAGGTCAATGA
This sequence comes from Streptococcus oralis, assembly GCF_016127915.1. NCBI lineage: Bacteria > Bacillati > Bacillota > Bacilli > Lactobacillales > Streptococcaceae > Streptococcus > Streptococcus oralis. The sequence continues at coordinate 1,423,359 of NZ_CP066059.1, forward strand.
ATTGATTCGTTCAGAACGTTTGAAAGAGATTGCAAACTCCAAGGATTTGCAGCTGAATAACGAAAATATCCGAGCAGCGGAGTAAGAAATGAAACAGTGGAAAGAAAAAATCATCCGTTATGCCGTTCGTAACCGTAAATCTCCAGAAGAAAATCGTCGAAGAGTAGGGAAAAGCCTGAGTTTATTGGCTGTCATACTCTTCGCGGTCTTTTTGGTCAACTTTGCGGTCATCATCGGAACGGGTAAAAAATTTGGTAAGGACTTGGTTCAAGAAGCCAAAAAGGTTCACCAAACAACCAAGACGATTCCTGCAAAACGAGGGACTATATACGATCGTAATGGAACGCCTATTGCAGAGGATGCGACTTCTTATAATATATATGCGGTTATTGACAAGACCTACAAGTCAGCAACAGGCAAAATTCTCTATGTAGAGGATTCTCAATTTAATAAGGTGGCTGAGATTTTCCATAAATACCTCGATATGGAGGAGTCTTATGTCAAAGAACAACTTTCTCAGCCAGATCTGAAACAGGTATCTTTTGGAGCCAAGGGGAATGGGATCACCTATGCCAATATGATGGCCATAAAAAATGACCTCAAAACAGCTGGGGTTGAAGGGGTTGACTTTACAACTAGCCCTAACCGCAGTTATCCCAATGGACAGTTTGCTTCTTCCTTTATCGGTTTAGCGCAACTCCATGAAAATGAGGATGGCACCAAACGTTTGATTGGGACATCTGGTTTGGAGAGTTCTTTAAATAGTATTCTTGCAGGTACAGATGGTATTATCACCTATGAGAAGGATCGTCTGGGAAATATTGTTCCGGGTACGGAGCAGGCTTCCCAACACATGGTAGACGGAAAGGATGTCTACACAACCCTTTCTAGTCCTTTGCAATCCTTTATGGAAACACAGATGGATGCCTTTCAGGCAAAGGTAAAAGGCAAGTATATGACGGCTACCTTGGTCAGCGCTAAAACAGGGGAAATCCTGGCTACAACTCAACGGCCGACCTTCAATGCCGATACCAAGGATGGCATCACAAAAGACTTTGTCTGGCGTGATATCCTCTATCAAAGTAACTATGAGCCAGGATCGACCATGAAGGTGATGATGTTGGCCTCAGCCATTGATAACAATACCTTCCCTGGTGGCGAATACTTTAACAGTAGCGAATTGAAACTAGCAGATGCGACCATTCGAGACTGGGACGTCAATGAAGGATTGACCAGTGGTGGCACCATGACCTTCTCTCAAGGATTTGCCCACTCAAGTAATATCGGGATGACCTTGCTTGAGCAAAAGATGGGGGATACAACTTGGCTGGACTACCTTAACCGCTTTAAGTTTGGGGTGCCGACCCGTTTTGGTCTGGCAGATGAGTACACAGGTCAATTGCCTGCTGATAACATTGTCAATATCGCCATGAGTTCATTTGGACAAGGGATTTCTGTTACCCAGACCCAGATGCTTCGTGCCTTTACAGCTATTGCTAATGATGGGGTTATGTTGGAGCCGAAATTTATCAGCGCCCTCTATGATCCAAATGACCAGTCTGTTCGTAAGTCTCAAAAGGAAATTGTCGGAAATCCTGTGTCAAAAGAAGCAGCGTCCTCTACTCGGGAGCACATGGTCATGGTCGGAACAGATCCTGTCTACGGTACCATGTACAACCACAGTACAGAAAAGCCTAATGTCAATGTTCCAGGTCAGAATGTCGCCCTGAAATCCGGGACTGCTCAGATTGCCGATGAGAAGAATGGGGGCTACCTGACGGGTGAAACCAACTATATCTTCTCTGTTGTGTCGATGCATCCTGCAGAAAATCCTGACTTTATCCTCTATGTAACGGTGCAACAGCCAGAGCATTATTCGGGTGTTCAGCTTGGGGAGTTTGCCAACCCAATCCTTGAGCGAGCTTCTGCTATGAAAGAATCCCTCAATCTTCAGTCAACTGCCAAGAGCTTAGATCAGGTCAGCAAGACGACAAGCTATGCCATGCCAGCTACCAAGGACTTTACTCCGGGTGACCTAGCAGAGGAATTGCGTCGCAACCTTGTCCAACCAATCGTTATCGGAACAGGAACCAAGATCAAGGAACTCTCGGTTTCTGAAGGAGATAATTTGGAAGCCAATCAGCAAATCTTGATCCTGTCAGATAAGGTCGAAGAAATGCCTGATATGTATGGCTGGACAGATGAAAATGTGCAAACATTTGCCAAATGGCTGAATATAGAAGTCGAATGGGAAGGTAGTGGCAAAACGGTCAAGAAACAAAGTGTTCGTGCCAATACAGCCCTCAAAGACCTTAAAAAAATGAAAATAACTTTAGGAGATTAAGATGATTAGTTCCATTAGTGCTGGAGTTCTAGCCTTTCTATTGACCTTGATAGGTATTCCAGCCTTTATCCGATTTTATCGAAAAGCACAGATTACAGGTCAGCAGATGCACGAGGATGTCAAACAACATCAAGCTAAAGCTGGGACTCCAACCATGGGAGGTCTTGTCTTCCTTATTGTTGCAGTTGTTGTGAGCTTCCTTGTCGCTCTCTTTACCCAACAATTGACCAACAATGTAGGCATGATCTTGTTTATCTTGGTTTTGTATGGTTTGGTAGGTTTTTTGGATGATTTCCTCAAGGTCTTTCGTAAAATCAACGAAGGTTTAAATCCCAAGCAAAAACTTGCTCTCCAGCTCCTTGGAGGAGTGATTTTCTACCTCTTTTATGAGCGTGGTGGCGACATGCTTTCAGTCTTTGGCTACCAAGTACATCTGGGTATTTTCTATATTTTCTTTGCCCTTTTCTGGCTAGTTGGCTTTTCAAATGCGGTGAATTTGACGGACGGGATCGACGGCTTAGCAAGTATTTCAGTGGTGATTAGCTTATCGGCCTACGGTGTGATTGCTTATATGCAAAATCAACTGGATATCCTTCTTGTGATTCTTGCCATGATTGGTGGTTTGCTAGGTTTCTTCGTCTTTAACCACAAGCCTGCTAAGGTTTTCATGGGAGATGTGGGAAGTTTGGCTCTAGGTGGGATGCTGGCAGCAATCTCTATGGCCCTCCACCAAGAATGGACCCTTTTGCTGATTGGGATTATCTATGTCTTTGAGACAAGCTCTGTTATGATGCAGGTTACCTACTTCAAAATTAGTGGTGGAAAGCGTATTTTCCGTATGACACCTGTGCATCACCATTTTGAGCTTGGAGGATTCTCAGGCAAGGGCAATCCTTGGAGCGAGTGGAAGGTTGACTTCTTCTTTTGGGGAGTAGGACTTCTAGCAAGTCTCCTGACTCTAGCCTTTTTATACCTACTGTAAAAATAATTTCTGATTACAAAATAAAACAGGATGAAGGTGATCTTCATCCTGTTTTTGTGTGATTAAAAGTTAGTTGGAGTCATCCTTTCTCCCTTTTAACATAAAAGTGGCTGTAAGGGCTAGGCTGAGTCCTGCTAAGAAGAGGAGTGGATTGGACGCTTCTCCTGTTGCTGGAAGCTCTTCTTTAGGAGAATGATTTCCAGCTTTCGCAAGACTAGGACTAGCTGAAAGTTGTTCAGTCTCGTGTGCTAAGGTCTCTGCATCTGAAGCACTTGGTTTTTCCTCTGTGTTAGTGGTTATTCCAGTAGCTTGATAGACGACAGCATAGGTACTGAAATGATGAGTGATGAATTCTACCTTTCCATCTCGAACGGTGAAATCAAGGGCTTGCAACTCCTTGGTCGGAGTGATGTAGTAGATGTTTTCTACGCTAGCTGAAATAGGCAGGCGAACTAAGACAGAGCCTTTTGGCTGCAAGCTATGATCGGTTGGATTTTTAAGTTGTAGGTCGTAAGCATCATAGGTCTTGTCAAAGAGTTCTTGAGCTAGGACACGTCGGCTAGAAACGTGAGAAATTCCTTCTAAGTCGCTGGCTCCACCGATGATTTCTACTCCAGTTTCCTTGTCTTTTAAGACTCGAACTGGATAGTCAGGAAGGCTAAGGGTCGGAGTAGTCTGATCTCCGCTAGTTCCGATAGGCTTAGTGTATTCAGTTTTTTCAACAGTAGGTGCTTCCTCTTGACCTGCTGTTCCGATAGGTTCGGTGTATTCAGGAATTTCAACAGTAGGCGGCACTTCTTGCCCTGCAGTCCCGATAGGCCCAGTGTATTCAGCTTTTTCAACAGTAGGAGCTGGTTCGTCCCCCTTGCTTGTAGTTGGCTGACTCTCGCCAACCTTTTTCTCATCCTTTTTAGTAAAGACGGCTACGATAGGGCTACTTGTGGTATTTCCTTGAATGCTATAAGCTTCAATGGCATTTCCAGCTTTGCGATTGGTTTCTTCAGGGATTGGAATTTGAACCTGATTGTCTTGGACTGATAGGATAGTCTGATCTCCACTTGTAACCAGATGCGTTTTATCCACCTTGCGTAGGACTAAAGGATCTTTGACTCCTGGGAAGGTCACTGCGATGGCTTCCCAATCTCCAGATGGTAGGCTTAAGGAAATGGTTTTGTCATTTTCCTTAAGAGGCGCGATACTTGGGCTATCTAAATCAACAGCTGGGGCTTTGATGATGTCAAAGGAGTCTAGAGAAATTTTCTTGCGACCTTCTGGCGAATCTGGGTCAACACGTAATGTTAGGGTGTGCGGACCATCAGTAAGATTTGTAAATTCGCCAATAAAGGCTCTCTTTTCAGTTGCGCCTGACGTATAGAAATCCAAAGCAGGCATTTCTTTTCCATCTAGTGTAACACTTGCTCGTCCAAGGGCAAGGCTCTTCAAGCCATAGATACGAATACCTGTACCAGTAAAGGAAATAGTTGCCTGAGCTTCTGAAGCTGCACTAGAGTCACTGTTGTTGATGTCAGCGTATTTTTCCGTACCACCGTAGAGTTCAGGGTCAGACCAGTCCTTAAACTGGGCACCATACTGGATGCGCGAATCACGATCATCCATTTTTTCAATCGTGTTGCCTGTTCCAGATAGGACCTTGAAGTAGTCTAATGAAATTTTCGAGCGTTCACTTCCACGTCCCTTGTGCTCACGCTTAACGCTAAGAGTCAATGTATGAGGTTCATCTGCTAATCCTGTAAAGCGACCAATGAGACTACCTTTTTCAGTTGCCCCAGCAGTATGGAAATCAAGTTCTCCAACCTCTTTGCCGTCAATTTTAGCAGTGGCAAGACCTAGTTCGGACGATTTTAGTCCATAGATTTCGATACCAACGCCAGTGAAAGGAATGGTGGCAGTGATGTCTTCGTCTGTGTAGTCTCCTTTTGAAAGGTCAGCAAATTTCTCTGTTCCTCCAAATAATTCTGAGTCTGCCCAGTTTCCAAAGGCAGCTCCGTACTGGATACGACTGTCTCGGTCATCCATCAATTCACTAGGAGTTTCTACAGTGACCTTTTCAGATACTTGGGTAGGAACTTCTCCCAGCATAGCCTTGACGGTATAGGTATAGGCGAGTTGAGGATTTAGTGAGCGGTCGATAAAGTGGGTTTGATTGGTTACAAATTCTCTAGTTGCAGAGGTTTGTCCAGATTCATCCTTTACTTGTCTTTGGATGACATAGTGGGTAGCGCCTTCTACTTGATTAAAGGTGAGTTCGGCAGTGACTCCATTTTGTCGAACTGCTGTTAGACTGGTTACACGACCAGAGAAGTGTTCAAAGGTAATGACGTCACCTTTTTGTGTTGCAAGCTGGATACGATTATCTTTAAGGATCGTTGCCTTGACTGGTTTGCCATTGACCTTAACCTGACTGGCTTCGATATTTGGATAGTCTACAACCAAGTCTCCACCGACATTTGACAGGAAGGACAAGTTTTGAAGGTTTTTATCTTTCCACTTCATGCTGACTTCGAAGTTACCACGGGCAATCAAACCAGAAACCTGACCGTCTTTCCAAGCATCTGGAAGGGCTGGCAATGGTGCAATATAGCCAGTATGAGATTGGAGGAGCATTTCTGCCATCCCACTAGTTGCTCCAAAGTTTCCGTCGATTTGGAAAGGCGCGTGAGTATCCCAAAGGTTTTCTAGGGTTGAGTATTTGAGCTGTTCAGCGAGTAAGCGATGGGCACGGTTACCGTCCAAGAGACGAGCCCAGAGGTTGATTTTATTAGCCTTAGACCAACCAGTACCACCATCTCCACGGTGGTTGAGGGTAGCACGCGCAGCCTCTAGGTATTCAGCCTGGTCCTTGCTAAAGAGCGTACCAGGGAAGAGCCCAACTAGATGGGAAATGTGGCGGTGGTTGTTTTCAATCCCTTCATTAGTGAATTGTGGACTGTCCTCCTCATACCATTCCTTGATGCGTCCTTCTTTATTGATATGAAGTGGTTTTAGTTTGTCAAATTTAGCCTTGACCTCTGTGACTAAGTCTTGGTCGACTTTCAGATAGTTGGCAACTTCCATGTAGTCATGGAATAGCTGCCAGACTAGCGACTGGTCAAAGGTATTTCCGATCGTGATGGTCCCGTGTTCTGGTGAGTAGGATGGAGAAGACACCCAACGGTCACTGGCCTGGTCATAGTGCAAGAAGGAGTTCCAGAACTTAGCAGTCTCTTTCAACATAGGATAGATCTTTTCTTTGAGATAAGTCTCATCCTTGGTGAATTTATAGTAGTCATAGACGTTCTGCATCATCCAGGCATTAGCAGCTGGCGACCAACCCCAATAGTAATTCCAACCAGGAGTAGTCCAGCCAAATGGTGTGGCCTGGGTGTGGACCAGCCAGCCATTTTCTTGTCCGTCTTTGGATTCGATACCAGCGTATTCTTTGGCAGCGATACGGCCGTAGTAGCGCATGTCATCAATGTAATTGATCATTGGCTTGGCAGTTTCAGCAAGGTTACTCATGTAAGCTGGCCAGTAATTCATTTGCAAATTGACATTGAGGTGGTAGTCAGCGTTCCAAGGTGGATTGTCTACAGCATTCCAGACTCCTTGTAGGTTGGCAGGAAGGGCATCTGTCCGATCACGAGACGAACTGATCAATAAATAACGTTCGTATTGGAAGAAGAGTTCTTCCAATTTTTGCCCTTTGCTAGGGTTATAGCTTTGAAGGGCTTTTTTTGTCGTTTGATCAGTCTTACTTCCACCTAGATTTAGTTTGACGCGATTAAAGAGACTTTGATAATCCTTGATATGGTCTTGCTTAAGTGTTTTGTAGTCCTTGGCCTTAGCTGCTTTGACAATCCCTTTAACTGTTTTTTCGAGGTCGATGTCTTTTCGATAGTTGGTTTTTGGATTCTGAGCAAAGTTAGTCTTGGCGCTGAGATAGAGGGTCGCATAACTTGCGCCTGTAACGGTTAGAGTTTCGTCCTGAACAGTCACCTTTCCGTCCGTTTTAATTCCTAGGTAGGATGCAAATTTGAGGCCGTTATCTTTAACAGTTCCCTTTAGAAGGATTCCGTTTGCATCTGTAGTGACATGACCGTTCTTATAGTTGGAATATTCCCAAGAGTAGTCACCATTAACAAGCAAGTCCTCTGTCAAGCTGTTCCAAAGGGTAAAGTCAAGCGTCTTGTTTCCTTTTTTAGTCAAGTGGGTCACGGTGACATCATCAGGGTAGCTGGAGAAGGTTTCGCGTTTGAAGGTCGTCCCATCTTGGGTGTAAGAAGTGGTCGTAGTAGCCTCTGTGATATCCAAACCACGGTGATAATCTGTTACTGTATCTAGACCCTTTTTCTGGTTATTGAAGACCATGAAAATATCACCAAAGGCTAGGTAGCGACCATATTGGGCATTATTAGGGCCAACGAGATTTTGTTCAGCTAGTTGTTTCGCTTTTTGGCGGTCACCAGCTTCGAGAGCCTTACGAATTTCTGCTAAGACCTTGTAGCGATCCTTGTAGTTCCCACCATTATAGTCGGTGCTATCGGGTTGAGGACCTCCAGACCAGAGAGTCTTTTCGTTATACTGGATTCTTTCTTCACCAATCAGACCAAAGACCTTGGCTCCCATTTCTCCGTTTCCGACTGGGAGAGCTTGTTTTTCCCAACCATCATAGGAAGGGGGGGTTGGTTGATTGTAGTTGAGTTGATAGTTTTCTTGTTTTGTCACCGGCTGATCTGCTTTTTCAGGTTCCTTATTTTCTTTAGCTTCTACAATGGCTTCTTCACTAGCTTGACTATTTGTTGTCTGAGTCTCTTCGGCTAGCTTGCTTTCGGAAACTACTGGACTTTCTGCTAGAGACGGATTTGTAGTTTCAGTAGCTTCAGCAACTTTGGGTTCACTATCAGGCTTAGTGATAGCTTCGACAGAGGTTGGTTCAGTTTGTTTGACCTCAACACTGTCTGCGGCTACAGTGTGGTTGACTAGAAAAACAGCCCCCAGCAAAACAGAAGCAGTCCCAACCGTCAGCTTGCGGATGCTATAGCGACAGGATTTCTCCCAAAAGTGTTTTTTCATAAAACCCTCCTTCATCTATTCGAAACCGCTTACATTTTATAAAGCAATTTCGTTTAAATTGTTTCTATTTATCTCCTCACTTCCCATTCTAATGGTCGTTTAGCATTTGTCAATAGCTTTTTAGCAAGAGACATATTTGTTGTTGTTTTTTCTTAAAATAGTAGAATAAGTAGCAAGCAGCTCCTCTTTTCCAACTCTCAATTCGACCATTTACTACTAAAAAACAGTTGAGAGTATTCCCAACTGTAAGTGTTTATTTCGGATGTCTTTTGGCAAAGTCGACAAAGTGAAATTTTTCTAATTTATGGCGACTTTCGGTGAACTGAAATTGGCGCCCGTCTTGGAGATAGACTTTTGACTTGATTGAAACGACATAAGGGTCTTTGCCAATGTCCATGAGAATCTTGTCTCGATCACCCGTGTGGTCAATGGTGATTTCCTTCTGAGCATAATCAATATGGAGTTTGAGGTCGTTCTCTATATACGAGTAGATAGACTGCTCAGCAATTTGGCGAGTGAGATTTGGGACCAGTTCCATATCCAGATAGTCCGTATCCAGAACGGATACTAGGTCATCCACCACACGCTGGCGGACCACCTTCCACACCATCCGAAACTCTGGAAAGCCGGTTATCAGTGAGGATTTTTTATCGATAATGATTTTATCCAGACTGACCACATTAGTCTTAGAGCGAAGTCCAAGTTCCTGGACCAGTTCTTGGTAGCTGGTTAGGTTGGAGACAGGGAAATTGACCGTTTCTTCTTTGACGACTTGAGAACCTTGTCCCCTTATCTTTTTGATTAATCCTTCTTCTTGGAGAAGGGACAGAGCTTTTCGGACGGTGTCACGGCTCACCTGATACTGATTCATGAGTTCGTGCTCGCTGGGGAGGAAATCCCCGACAGCGTATGTCTCGTTTTGAATGGTTTTTTGGATTTGCTTAAATAATTGTTGGTATTTCTTCATTTTGCTTCCTTAAATGAGTTTTGAGTATTATTCTATACACACTTGTATCTATTTTACCATACAAGTGCTAGAAAAATCACAAAAATATCCTCTTTTTTCAACAAACAAGTTGCCTACAAGTTTGGTATCGTTTACAATAGAACTATCAAGTCAAGCTTGCTTTGACAAGTATAAGGAGAATCAAATGGGAAAATTTGAACAAGAAGCCAAAGATCTGCTTCAGGCGATCGGAGGTAAGGAGAATGTCACTGCTGTCACCCACTGTGCGACGCGGATGCGCTTTGTTCTCGGTGACGAAAAGAAGGCCAATGTTAAGGCTATCGAGTCAATTCCAGCCGTCAAAGGGACCTTTACCAATGCCGGTCAATTTCAGGTGATTATTGGGAATGACGTGCCGATTTTTTATAATGATTTTACAGCTGTTTCAGGCATTGAGGGTGTTTCCAAAGAAGCAGCCAAATCTGCAGCTAAGAGCAATCAAAATGTACTTCAACGTATTATGACCACTCTAGCAGAAATCTTTACTCCGATTATTCCAGCCTTGATAGTTGGAGGATTGATCCTCGGTTTCCGTAATGTCTTGGAAGGTGTGCATTGGTCGATGTTGGATGGTAAGACCATCACAGAATCCTCTCAGTTTTGGTCAGGGGTTAATCACTTCCTCTGGTTGCCTGGTGAAGCTATCTTCCAGTTCTTACCAGTAGGGATTACCTGGTCTGTTTCTCGTAAGATGGGAACCAGTCAAATTTTGGGAATTGTTCTCGGGATCTGTTTGGTTTCGCCACAGTTGCTCAATGCCTATGCAGTTGCTTCTACTTCAACAGAAGAAATTGCAGCCAACTGGGTATGGAATTTTGGCTACTTTACTGTTAATCGTATTGGTTATCAAGCTCAAGTTATCCCAGCCTTGCTTGCAGGTTTGAGTCTGTCTTATCTTGAAATTTTCTGGCGCAAGCATATCCCAGAAGTCATTTCCATGATTCTTGTACCCTTCTTGTCATTGATTCCAGCCTTGATTTTGGCTCATACTGTCTTGGGACCAATCGGTTGGACAATTGGTCAAGGACTTTCAGCAGTTGTCTTGGCAGGTTTGACGGGTCCTGTTAAATGGCTCTTCGGTGCGATTTTTGGTGCTCTCTATGCTCCATTTGTCATCACAGGTCTTCACCATATGACCAATGCCATTGATACACAATTGATTGCGGATGCGGGCGGAACTGCCCTCTGGCCAATGATTGCTCTTTCTAATATTGCCCAAGGTTCTGCCGTATTTGCCTATTATTTCATGCATCGCCATGATGAGCGTGAGGCTCAGATTTCACTTCCTGCGACCATTTCAGCCTATCTCGGTGTTACAGAACCAGCCCTCTTTGGGGTCAATGTCAAATACATCTATCCATTTGTAGCTGGGATGATTGGTTCGGCCCTTGCAGGCATGTTGTCCGTTACTTTCAATGTAACGGCGGCTTCTATTGGTATCGGTGGTTTGCCAGGTATTCTTTCTATTCAACCTCAATACATGCTGCCATTTGCAGGAACCATGCTAGTTGCTATTGTTGTACCAATGCTCTTGACTTTCTTCTTCCGCAAAGTCGGTCTCTTTACAAAGACAGAGGATGATACAGCCTTACAGGCAGAATTCGTTGCCCAAGAAGAGGCAGAATTTGTCAGTCATGGACCAGTAACCCTTGCTCCGGTAGAAATTGTCAGCCCACTTGCTGGTCAAGTGAAAGAATTGAGTCAAGTGACAGACCCTGTTTTTGCATCAGGCGTCATGGGACAAGGTCTAGTCATTGAACCAAGCCAAGGTGAGTTGACTTCTCCAGTCAATGGGACAGTGACGGTTCTTTTCCCTACCAAGCATGCCATCGGTATTGTCTCTGACGAGGGGGTAGAATTGCTCATCCACATCGGTATGGATACAGTAGGTCTTGATGGCAAAGGTTTTGAAAGTTTTGTAGTCCAAGGAGACCACGTCACAGTTGGTCAGAAACTGATTCGTTTTGATATGGATGTCATTAAGGCTGCAGGTCTCGTGACAGAAACTCCAGTTATCATCACTAACCAAGATGCTTATACAGCGACTATCACTGGAACTTATCCAACAACTATCCAAGCTGGGGAATCTCTCATGGTCGCTACACGAATCTAATTAAAATAGCCCAAACAGGGAAGGAACACAGGTTCCTCCCTTTTATCGGAAAAGGAGAAACAGATGGTACTTGATAAAGGGAAAGTAGTCTATCAAATCTATCCAAAATCATACAAAGACACCACTGGAAATGGTATTGGGGATTTCCGTGGAATTATCGAAAAAATCCCCTATCTAGCCAAACTAGGTGTGGATATGGTCTGGCTCAATCCATTCTATCCAAGCCCCCAACGGGATAATGGTTACGATATTTCAGATTATATGGCAGTAGATCCCCTTTTTGGTGATATGGCTGATTTTGAGGAGATGGTGCGTGTCGGTAAGGAGCACAAGATTGACTTTATGCTGGATATGGTGCTCAATCATTGCTCGACAGAACACGAATGGTTTCAGAAAGCCCTAGCTGGCGACCAGTACTACCAAGACTTTTTCTTCATCCAAGACCAACCGACAGACTGGCAGTCTAAGTTTGGTGGCTCTGCCTGGGCGCCTTTCGGAGATACAGGGAAATATTATCTCCACCTCTTTGATGAGACCCAGGCTGACCTTAACTGGCGCAATCCCAATGTCCGCAAGAAGCTTTTCAAGGTTGTTAATTTCTGGCGAGACAAGGGAGTCAAAGGTTTCCGATTTGATGTGATCAATTTGATCGGCAAGGATGAGGTTTTAGCGGATTGCCCAGAAAATGAAGGAAAGCCAGCTTACACAGACAAGCCCATCGTTCATGACTATTTGCGCATGATGAACCAAGCCACTTTTGGATCAGATGATAGTTTTATGACAGTTGGAGAAATGTCCTCAACCACCATGGAAAACTGTGTCCTTTATTCGGCACCTGACCGTCAGGAATTATCCATGACCTTTAATTTCCATCATCTCAAGGTGGACTACAAGGATGGACAAAAGTGGACCTTGGCGCCCTTTGACTTTGAAGAGTTGAAAAGACTTTACCATAGCTGGGGCAAGGAGATGAGTGATAAAAATGGCTGGAGCGCCCTCTTTTGGAACAATCACGACCAACCACGAGCATTGAATCGTTTTGTCGATATTCAACATTTCCGCAATGAAGGTGCGACCATGCTGGCTGCCAGCATTCACCTTTCACGTGGGACACCTTATATCTACATGGGTGAGGAAATCGGAATGGTTGACCCAGACTATGATTCCATGGCTGATTATGTGGATGTCGAGTCCATCAATGCTTATCAGATGCTCTTGAAAGAAGGAAAAAGTGAGCAAGAAGCCTTCCAGATTATTCAGGCTAAGTCACGAGATAATTCACGCATTCCCATGCAGTGGGATGCTTCAGAAAATGCTGGTTTTACAAGAGGAACTCCTTGGTTGAAGGCAGGAAAATCCTACCCTCACATCAACGTAGAAAATGAAATCAAAGGTCCAATTTTCGCCTTCTACCAAAACTTGATTCGACTTCGTAAGGAAATGCCGATCATTTCAGAAGGGAGCTACAAACGAACCTTTGAAGATAGCAAGCAAGTCTACGCTTTTGAACGCCAGCATAAGGATGAAAAGTTACTAGTCCTCAATAACTTTTATGCCACAGAAGTAGAAATTGACTTGCCAGTAGCCTACCAAAATGGACAAATTTTGCTTTCTAACTATGAAACTACAGAAGTATCTGAAAAAATGGTACTCAAACCCTATCAAACACTGGCTATCTATGTAAAATAATACTCTTCGAAAATCTCTTCAAACCGCGTCAGCTCTATCTGCAACCTCAAAACAGTGTTTTGAGCAACCTGCGGCTAGCTTCCTAGTTTGCTCTTTGATTTTCATTGAGCATAAACGCAGCAAGGAGCTCTCTTTCATCGAAATGCAGGGCTCCTTTTTTGTCGCCTATTGCCCTTCTTGAAAGCGTAAAACAAACTAGTCAGGAAAGTCACTTTATGGTATAATATAGAAGACTCAAAAAGAAACAGGAGAAAAAGAATGGACTTACTTTTAGCAATTGTCTTGATTGTGCTAGCTTTTCTAGGAGGAGCTCTTGGAGGGATGTACTTGGTTCGTAAGCAAATCGAAAAAGAATTTGCAGACAACCCACGTTTGAACGCTGAGGCAGTTCGTGCTCTCTTGAGTGCAAATGGTCAAAAACCAAGCGAAGCCAAGGTACAACAAGTTTACCACCAAATCATCCGCCAACAAAAAGCAGCTCTTGCTAACAATAAAAAGAAATAAATAGGAAAAGTCTGGGATGAAAGTTCCAGACTTCTCACTATGTTCAATAGTTCTCAAGGATAAGACTTTTTCCTTGCATTCTATTGATATTTGATTATTATTAAGAGAGAGGCAGTTGCCATTCTATCAAGCTGTCGGTCAGTTCATTCAGGACAAAAAATCATGATGAACTATCAATGAGAAAAAGACTAGAAAGAAGACTGTATGGATAATCGACCAATTGGTTTTTTGGATTCGGGTGTCGGGGGCTTGACCGTTGTTCGTGAGCTCATGCGCCAGCTTCCCCATGAAGAAATCGTCTATATTGGAGATTCGGCACGGGCGCCCTATGGCCCCCGTCCTGCTGAGCAAATTCGTGAATATACTTGGCAGTTGGTCAACTTTCTCTTGACCAAGGATGTCAAGATGATTGTCATTGCTTGTAACACTGCGACTGCGGTCGTCTGGGAAGAGATCAAGGCTCAACTAGACATTCCTGTCCTAGGTGTGATTTTGCCAGGAGCTTCGGCAGCTATCAAGTCCAGTCAAGGTGGGAAAATCGGAGTAATTGGAACGCCCATGACGGTCCAATCAGATATCTACCGTCAAAAAATCCATGATTTGGATCCAGACTTACAGGTGGAAAGTTTGGCCTGTCCCAAGTTTGCTCCCTTGGTCGAGTCTGGTGCCTTATCAACCAGTGTCACCAAGAAAGTGGTTTATGAAACCCTGCGCCCCTTGGTTGGAAAGGTGGACAGCCTGATTCTAGGTTGTACCCACTATCCACTCCTTCGCCCTATCATCCAGAATGTCATGGGCCCTAAGGTTCAGCTCATCGATAGTGGGGCAGAGTGTGTACGGGACATCTCGGTTTTGCTGAACTATTTTGAAATCAACCGTAGCCGAGATGCGGGACCTCTTCAACATCGTTTTTACACAACAGCCAATAGCCAAAGTTTTGCCCAAATTGGAGCAGAATGGTTGGAAAAAGAGATTCATGTGGAGCATGTAACTTTATGACAAATAAAATTTATGAATACAAGGATGACCAGGACTGGTATGTCGGTGTCTGGGATGTCTATGGAGGCATCTATAGCCTTATCAAAGATCCTCTCGAGCTTGATTTTATGGATTTAGCGCGGATTTTTCGTGACGAGGAAAAGGGCTTTCCGATTACAATAACGGTGATGCGCTGGTCTTCTAACTTCCGACTGCTCTCCTTTATCGTTGAGATTTTAAATGCAGAAGCAGGCCGAAACTTGGAAGTCATCCAACGTCAGGGAGCCCTGCTCTTGGTTGAAAATGGCCAACTCTTGCATGTAGAATTGCCTAAAGAAGGTGTTGATGTAGAAGCCTTCTTTGAAACTAGTAAGGTTAGGGAAACCTTGTTGATTGCGACTCGCAACGAAGGCAAGACCAAGGAATTCCGAGCTATCTTTGACAAGTTAAGCTACGACGTGGAAAACCTCAATGACTATCCAGATCTTCCTGAAGTAGCTGAAACAGGCATGACTTTTGAAGAAAATGCCCGCCTCAAGGCAGAAACCATTTCTCAATTAACAGGCAAGATGGTGCTAGCAGATGATTCTGGTCTCAAAGTTGATGTCCTTGGTGGCTTGCCAGGTGTCTGGTCAGCGCGTTTTGCAGGTGTGGGGGCTACTGATCGTGAAAACAATGCCAAACTCTTGCACGAATTGGCCATGGTCTTTGAACTCAAGGACCGCTCAGCTCAATTCCATACAACCCTAGTCGTAGCTAGTCCAAACAGGGAAAGCTTGGTTGTTGAAGCTGACTGGCCAGGATATATCAACTTTGAACCCAAGGGTGAAAATGGATTTGGCTATGATCCCCTTTTCCTTGTGGGAGAGACAGGCAAGTCAGCAGCTGAATTAACCCTTGAAGAAAAAAATAGCCAATCTCACCGCGCCTTAGCCGTTAAGAAACTTTTGGAGGTATTTCCATCATGGCAAAGCAAACCATCATTGTAATGAGTGACTCTCATGGCGATAGCTTGATTGTGGAAGAAATTCGTAATCGCTATCTGGGGAAAGTCGATGCCATTTTTCACGATGGTGACTCTGAACTCCGTCCCGATTCTCCGCTCTGGGAGGGTATCCATGTCGTCAAAGGCAACATGGACTTTTATGCTGGCTACCCAGAACGTTTGGTGACTCAACTTGGTCCGACCAAGATCATCCAGACTCATGGACACTTATTTGATATCAATTTCAACTTTCAAAAGTTGGACTACTGGGCTCAGGAAGAAGATGCCGATATCTGTCTCTATGGTCATTTGCATGTGCCAAATGCTTGGATGGAAGGAAAGACTCTTTTTCTAAATCCAGGCTCCATCAGCCAACCACGAGGAACTATCAGAGAATGCCTCTATGCCCGTGTGGAGATTGATGACAGCTATTTCAAAGTAGACTTTTTGACACGTGATCATGAGATTTATCCAGGTTTGTCCAAGGAGTTCGCTCGATGATTGCTAAGGAATTTGAAGTATTTTTACTGGAGCAGGAAGAGACTTTTCTGACCCCTGCTGAGAATCTAGCAGCTTTGATTGATACCCACAATGCCGACCATGCGATTTTGGTGTTGAGCCAAATCACCTATACCCGTATTCCGGTTGTGACCTTTGACAAACGCTTTGTAGGAACCATTGGTCTGAGAGATATTTTGGCTTATCAAATGGAGCAAGGTTTGACAGATGAACAGATGGCAACGACAGATATCGTCAATATGACCAAGACGGATGTAGCAGTCGTCGCTCCAGACTATAACATCACAGAGGTCCTCCATAAACTGGTGGATGAACCCTTCTTGCCAGTCGTAGATGATGAAGGAATTTTCCAAGGAATCATCACGCGCAAGTCCATCCTCAAGGCAGTAAATGCCCTCTTGCATGACTTTAGTAAGGAATATGAGATTCGATGCAAATGAGAGATAGCATTTCAGCCTTTTTAGAGAAAAAGCAGGGTTTGTCTACCAATTCAAAGCAGTCTTATAGGTATGATCTGGAGCAATTTTTAGATATGGTAGGGGAGCGGGTCTCTGAGAGCAGTCTCAAGATTTACCAAGCCCAGCTAGCCAATCTAAAAATGAGCGCCCAGAAAAGGAAACTTTCGGCCTGTAACCAATTTCTCTACTTTCTCTATCAAATAGGAGAGGTGGACAGTTTTTATCGCTTGGAATTAGCCAAACAAGCTGAAAAGAAGACCGAAAAGCCAGAACTGTTAGACCTAGAGTCTTTTTGGCAGGAAAGTGACTATCCAGAGGGCCGCTTGCTAGCGCTCTTAATCCTAGAAATGGGACTCTTGCCAAGTGAGATTTTATCCCTCAAGATTGCGGATATCAATCTTGATTTTCAGGTGTTGAGAATCAACAAGGCTTCCCAACAGAGGATTGTTACCATTCCCACGACCTTGATTTCAGAATTGGAACCCTTGATGGGGCAGACCTATCTTTTTGAAAGGGGAGGGAAAGCCTATTCTCGTCAGTGGGCCTTTCGTCAGCTAGAATCTTTTGTCAAGGAGAAAGGTTTCCCAACCTTATCAGCCCAAGCCTTGCGGGAACAGTTCATTCTAAGACAAATAGAAAACAAGGTCGATTTGTACGAAATTGCAAAAAAATTAGGATTAAAAACAGTCCTGACCTTAGAAAAATATAGATAATGGATATTAAATTAAAAGATTTTGAAGGGCCCCTGGACCTGCTCTTGCACCTGGTTTCTAAGTACCAGATGGATATTTACGATGTGCCCATTACAGAAGTTATCGAACAGTATCTAGCCTATGTCTCAACTCTGCAGGCCATGCGTCTGGAAGTAACGGGCGAGTATATGGTTATGGCCAGTCAGCTGATGCTGATCAAGAGTCGCAAGCTCTTGCCAAAGGTAGCTGAAGTGACAGACTTGGAGGATGACCTGGAGCAGGATCTTCTCTCTCAAATCGAAGAATACCGCAAGTTCAAGCTCTTGGGTGAGCACTTGGAGGCCAAGCACCAAGATCGGGCTCAGTACTATTCCAAAGCGCCGACAGAGTTGATTTACGAAGATGCGGAGCTTGTACATGACAGGACGACCATTGACCTCTTTTTGGCTTTTTCAAATATTCTAGCCAAGAAAAAAGAGGAATTCGCTCAGAACCACACGACCATCCTGCGGGATGAGTATAAGATTGAGGATATGATGGGCATTGTAAAAGAGTCCTTGACTGGACGAGACCAGTTGCGTTTGCAGGATTTGTTCAAGGAAGCCCAGAATGTCCAAGAGGTCATTACCCTCTTTTTGGCAACCCTAGAGTTAATCAAAACCCAGGAACTGATCCTCGTGCAAGAGGAGAGTTTCGGAGATATCTATCTCATGGAAAAGAAGGAAGAAAGTCAAGAGGCACAAAGCTAGACTTGATAGAGAGGAAAGATGAGTACTTTAGCAGAAATAGAAGCGCTCTTGTTTGTAGCAGGTGAAGATGGGATTCGGGTCCGTCAGTTGGCTGAACTCCTCTCTCTGCCACCGACAGGCATCCAACAGAGTTTAGAAAAATTAGCCCAAAAGTATGAGAAAGACCAGGATTCGAGCTTGTCCCTGATCGAGACAGGTGGTGCTTACAGATTGGTCACCAAGCCTCAATTTGCAGAGATTTTGAAGGAATACTCCAAGGCGCCTATCAACCAGAGTTTGTCTCGGGCTGCTCTTGAGACCTTGTCCATCATTGCCTACAAGCAACCTATCACGCGGATAGAAATTGATGCTATTCGTGGGGTCAACTCGAGTGGAGCCTTGGCAAAGTTGCAGGCTTTTGAATTGATAAGAGAAGATGGGAAAAAAGAAGTTCTTGGGCGACCAAACCTCTATGTGACTACGGATTATTTCCTAGATTACATGGGGATTAACCATTTGGAAGAATTACCAGTGATTGATGAGCTTGAGATTCAAGCCCAAGAAAGCCAATTATTTGGTGAAAGGATAGAAGAAGATGAGAATCAATAAATATATTGCCCACGCAGGTGTGGCCAGTAGGAGAAAAGCAGAAGAACTAATCAAGCAAGGCTTGGTGACGGTTAACGGCCAAGTGGTGCGTGAACTCGCAACGACCATCAAGTCTGGAGATAAGGTCGAAGTGGAAGGTCAGCCCATCTACAACGAAGAAAAGGTTTACTATCTGCTTAACAAACCACGTGGAGTGATTTCCAGTGTGACAGATGACAAGGGCCGCAAGACTGTTGTGGACCTCTTGCCCAATGTTAAAGAACGCATTTACCCTGTGGGACGTTTGGACTGGGATACATCAGGGGTTTTGATTTTGACCAATGATGGGGACTTTACGGATGAGATGATTCACCCCCGTAATGAGATTGACAAGGTCTATGTTGCGCGTGTTAAAGGTGTGGCTAATAAGGACAATCTCCGCCCCTTGACCCGCGGTCTTGAGATTGATGGCAAGAAAACCAAGCCAGCTGTTTATGAAATTCTCAAAGTGGATCCAGTCAAAAATCGCTCAGTAGTGCAGTTGACTATCCATGAAGGACGTAATCATCAGGTTAAAAAGATGTTTGAAGCCGTCGGTCTTCAAGTGGATAAGTTGTCTCGGACACGTTTTGGACATCTGGACTTGACTGGTCTCCGTCCGGGAGAAGCCCGTCGACTTAACAAAAAAGAAATCAGCCAACTACACACTATGGCTGTAACCAAGAAATAATGAAACGAATCTTAATAGCGCCAGTACGCTTTTACCAACGTTTTATCTCACCGGCCTTTCCACCCTCTTGTCGCTTTGAGCCGACTTGTTCCAACTACATGATTCAGGCTATTGAAAAACATGGCTTCAAGGGTGTTCTGATGGGCTTTGCTCGGATTTTACGTTGCCACCCCTGGTCGCCAATAGGAAAAGATCCCGTCCCAGACCACTTTTCCCTCAGACGAAATCAAGAAGAAAAATAAACCCAACATCACCTGATGTTGGGTTTTCTTGTTTATTTCAAAGCTTTTTGTGCGTCTTCAATCATAAGTTTAGTTGATTCAAGTCCGCCACCACTTAGATACCAGAGGTCTGGTGTTAGTTGGATAATTTTTCCATTTTTAGCAGCAGGAGTTTCGGCGATGAGGGCATTTTCTAGGACGCCATCGTTGCTAGAGTTGTCCC
This sequence comes from Streptococcus oralis, assembly GCF_016127915.1. Taxonomy (NCBI): domain Bacteria; kingdom Bacillati; phylum Bacillota; class Bacilli; order Lactobacillales; family Streptococcaceae; genus Streptococcus; species Streptococcus oralis. Next base: position 1,443,192 of record NZ_CP066059.1, read on the forward strand.
CACCGATGGCAAGGGTACGGTTGATGACAAAGAGGATGTCAGGATTGATTTCTTTGACACTTTCAAAGCTGACTTCTTGTCCGTGGCGAGAGTCTTCAAATTGAGTGTCTGTTGGCTTGAATTTCAAGGTTTGGTACAAGAAAGAGAAACGAGATTGGGCACCAAAGGCAGCCATTTTTCCTTCATTGAGGAGGATAGCAAGGACTTTTTTGTCAGAACTTTCGTTTTTAGTAGCGACTTCCTGGATGCTCTTGTCTAGGTTGGCTAATTCTTCTTTGGCTTTCTGTGTACCAGTTTCGCCAAAGGCGCTTGCAAGAGATTCGATATTGGCCTTAGTAGAAGTCCAGTAGTCGTCCTTGCTTGCTTGGAAGAGCACAGTTGGAGCGATTTCTTTGAACTTGTCTACGAATTTTTGGGTACGTGGTGAAGCGATAATCAAATCCGGCTCAAGAGCAGCAATGGCTTCTAGGTCTGGCTCAACCATGGAACCCACATTGTTGACATTTCCTGCAAGATCTTTTAGGTAGGTCGGCACAGTTTTTGTAGGCATTCCGACGATATTCTTTTCAAAACCTAAAGCGCGAATAGTATCCGCAACACCGAGGTCAAAGGTCACAATCTTTTCAGGAACCTTTGAAAGTTTGACCTCATCTAGTGAACTTTTAATGGTTATCTCTGTTGGAGCAGAGCTACTTGTCTCTGTCTGGCTAGTGCTTGAGTTTGTATTTGTACTACATGCACCAAGTAGGAGCAAGAAGCTGGCCACTAGGGCAGTAAGATAAAGTTTAAGGGATGTTTTCATGATTTCTCCTTTTTAAAATGTGATAACGATGTAGGGAGTCTCTTAGATAGGCTTGTTAGCTAAGAGACAGAGGGTTCTCTAACATGAGTTCAGAATAGCTAGCTATAGATACAGATCTTTTTGCCATTGATATCCGCGAGCGTGATGGGAATCTCATAGAGTTGACTGAGCAGGTCAGCCTGCATGATTTGAGCAGTCGTTCCCTTGCAAAAGACTTGACCGTCCTTGAAGGCAACAATTTCATCCGCATATTGGCTAGCCATGTTGATATCGTGGAGGACGATGATAATGGTTTTGCCAAGTTCCTCTACCAGTCGCCGAAGGATCTGCATCGTGCTGACACTTTGCTTGATATCGAGATTATTGAGCGGTTCGTCTAGCAAGATAAAGTCTGTATCCTGGGCTAGTACCATAGCGATAAAAACACGTTGGAGCTGTCCGCCAGACAGACTATCGATGTAGCGGTCTTTTAAGTTTGTCAGTTCCAGATAGTCCAGAGTTTCTCGGATTTTTTCCCAGTCCTCTGCTCTCAGTCTACCTCGACTGTAGGGAAAACGTCCAAAGCTGACCAATTCTTCTACGGTCAATTTGGCTTGGTAATTAATCTTCTGCTTTAGGATAGTGAGTTCTTTGGCTAGTTCTTGCGAATTCCAGCTCTCGATTTCACGGCCTTTGATGCTGAGAATTCCCTGATCCTTCTTGGTCAGTCTGCTCATGATGGAGAGGAGAGTTGATTTTCCAGCACCATTTGGACCAATGAAGGCTGTCAGTTTCTGAGGACTGACTTCAAGCGAAATGTCTTGCAAAATATCCTGTTTTTGAATGGATTTGTCAATGTTTTCCAGTTTCACCGACGGGCCCTCCTGTATAGTAAGATAAAGAATAAGAGACCTCCAACGCTCTCAATAATCATGCTGATGCGAATTTCCAAAGCAAAGACTCGTTCAATGAGGGCTTGCCCCAAGGTCAAACTAATAAATCCAATCAGAATGGCCACGATAAAGAGCAACTTGTGCCGATAATCTTTGACAATCAGGTAGGTGAGATTGGCCAACATAAAGCCAAAGAAGGCCATAGGCCCTACCAAGGCAGTGGCCGTTGAGGTCAAAAGCACGATGCCCCAGAGGAGTTCTCTCTGTTCTTTTTCAACATTGAGCCCCAGTATCTGAGCCGTTTCTCTTTGTAAGTGCAAGACATCCAGAACGACTGCTTTTCGAAAGAAAAAGATTGTCAAGGCAAGGATGATCAGAGAACCGATGGCTAGGATGGAAGTGTTGAGATGCTGAAAGGAGGCAAAGAGACTGTTCTGCAGTTTATCGTATTCATTTGGATCCATCAGAACTTGGAGGAAGGTACTGATATTTCGAAAGAGACTTCCCAGGGCTAGGCAGATTAGCAGAATGAAAACCAAATTTTGCTTCATCAGCGTCTTCAAGTAACCTTGTAAGGCGAGAAAAAAGAGGGATTGAAGCAGAAGCAAGATTAGAAATTCTAAGACAGGAGACTTTCCAAGCTGTAGAAATTTGCTTTCAAATATCAGTAGCAGGGTTTGTAGCAAGACATAGAAGGATTCGATTCCCAAAATACTTGGCGTCAGAAAGCGATTTTCCGTCAGGGTTTGAAAACTAATGGTCGAAATCCCTGTCGCGATGGCTACCAAGAGATAAACGATGATTTTTTGGGAACGCAGCTTCCAGGCAAAGGCAGACAGGTTAGTGATGGGCCAAAAGTAGAGGAGACAAGCTCCGATGGCCAGAATAATGAGAAGGCAGAAGAGTTTGGTATGTTTGCTTTTAAACTGCATCTTTTTGTCCCCCTCTCCAGAGAAGTAGGATAAAGACGAGGCTACCGATGATTCCTAGTAGGAGACTGACAGACAGCTCATAGGGCCGAATCAAGACTCGAGAGAGGATATCGCAGGCCAGAACCAGATTGGCTCCGACCAGAGCGACCATGAGTTTGGTTTGGCTCAGATTATCTCCATAGCGCTTGCGGACAAGATTGGGAACGATGACTCCGAGAAAAGGCAAGGCACCTACAGTAATCATGGTGACACTTGTCGTTAGTGCCACTAGAAAGAGGGCCAGCTTTTCAAGTAGGGAGTAAGAAATCCCCAAACTCTCACTGGTTTCCTTGCCCAGATTCATGATGGTGAAGGTTTGGGATAATTTCCAAACGGCTATCAGGATGATGAGGCCTAAGAAGAGCCACTCATACTGATGGGTCTGAATCATGGAGAAGGAGCCCTGGGTCCAGGCCGTCATACTCTGAACCAGATTGAAACGATAGGCGATAACTTCTGTGACAGAACCGATAATCCCACTATAGATGATCCCGATCAAGGGCAACATCCACCTTTCCTTTACAGAAAAAATAGTCATAAAGGCCAGGAAGAAGAGGGTAAATAAGATGGATGAGCCAAAAGCAAAGAGCATCTTTTGGGTCAGACTTGCAGACGGAAAGACAAAGAGGCTTAACACCATTCCCAGTTTGGCGGCTTCAGTCGTTCCGACTGTACTCGGAGCAGCAAACTGATTTTGGGTAATGGTCTGTATGAGGAGTCCTGCCATGCTCATACTAGAGGCTGCAAGGAGAATACTGATGGTTCTTGGAAGACGCGATTCCTGAAAGAGAAGCCAAGTCTGCTGGTCAAAAGCAAAGAATTTTTCCCAAGAAAAATCACTGGTTCCAATGGTAATGGAGAGAAAGACTAGGAGTAGAAGTAAGCCCGTTAAAATATGAGAGAGTTTCATGCTCCGTCCTTTCATGTAGATTTGGTATAAAAATACCCTTGGAGATAATGTAACACGATTTTTTTAATCTGTCAATAAATTTTCTGACAATTTAATGTAAAAAGAAAGAAAAATTTCTGAAATTACATCTGCCCCTCTCTTTTATTGGAAAACTGAGTAAAAACCAATCTACCTTCCCACTATCCTTCTCCTATAAAAAGTGGTAAAATGGAGGACAGAAAGAAGGAACTGATATGACAACATTATTTTCAAAAATCAAAGAAGTAACAGAGCTTGCTGCGATCTCAGGTCATGAAGCGCCTGTACGGACTTATCTTCGTGAAAAGTTGACACCGCATGTGGATGAAGTAGTGACAGATGGCTTGGGTGGTATTTTCGGTATCAAGCATTCAGAAGCTACTGATGCACCACGCGTCTTGGTCGCTTCTCACATGGACGAAGTTGGTTTTATGGTCAGCGAGATTAAGCCAGATGGTACCTTCCGTGTCGTTGAAATCGGTGGCTGGAACCCTATGGTGGTCAGCAGCCAACGCTTTAAACTCTTTACGCGTGATGGTCGTGAAATTCCTGTGATCTCAGGTTCTGTTCCTCCACATTTGACTCGTGGAACAGGTGGACCAACCATGCCAGCTATTTCAGATATCATTTTTGATGGTGGGTTTGCAGACAAGGCTGAGGCAGAAAGTTTTGGCATTCGTCCTGGTGATACCATTGTCCCTGATAGTTCCGCTATCTTGACAGCCAATGAAAAAAATATCATCTCAAAAGCTTGGGACAACCGCTACGGTGTTCTCATGGTAAGCGAGCTAGCTGAAGCTTTATCAGGTCAAAAACTCGGAAATGAACTCTACCTTGGCTCGAACGTCCAAGAAGAAGTTGGTCTTCGTGGCGCTCATACTTCTACAACTAAGTTTGATCCAGAAGTTTTCCTAGCTGTTGACTGTTCACCTGCTGGTGATGTTTATGGTGGCCAAGGTAAGATTGGGGATGGAACCTTGATTCGCTTCTACGATCCAGGTCACTTGCTTCTCCCAGGTATGAAGGATTTCCTTTTGACAACGGCTGAAGAAGCGGGTATCAAGTACCAATACTACTGTGGAAAAGGTGGAACGGACGCTGGAGCAGCTCACCTGAAAAATGGTGGTGTCCCATCTACAACTATCGGTGTCTGCGCTCGTTATATCCACTCTCACCAAACTCTCTACGCGATGGATGACTTCCTAGAAGCCCAAGCTTTCTTGCAAGCCTTGGTGAAAAAATTGGACCGCTCAACGGTTGATTTGATTAAAAATTATTAAACATGAGGGAGGTGCCGGATGGCAGAACCAAACCTAGAAAGCCTTATAAAAGATCTCTATAACCATGCTCGTCAGGGTTTGAGTGAAGATTTAGTTGCTGCTCTCCTAGAGACTGCTAAAAAACTACCTACTACAAATGAGCAATTACTAGCAGTCCGTCTCTCAGGACTGGTCACCCGTGAATTGCTCATCAATCCCAAACACCCAGCACCTGAGTTGATCAACTTGGCGCGCTTTATCAAAAGAGAAGAAGCCAAGTATAGAGGCACTGCAGTTTCTGCTATCATGTTTGGAGAACTCTTTAAAATGCTTTGATTCCATTGTTAATCAAAGCATTTTTTTATATGTCAGAAAAGAAATTCTTGATGAGGAGACGAAAAAAGCCATCCCATTCAGGATAGCTTTTTGGTTATTAGATTTGTTCAGCGATGACCTTTTCAGCTAGGTTCATAGCATGGTCAGACACACGAGTGTAGTGGGAAATGATGTCGATAAAGTTGACTCCAGCTTGTGTAGAACACTCACCCTTGTTAAGGCGTTTGATGTGGGTCTTTCTGAGAACACGTTCCATATTGTTGATTTCTTTATGGCGTTCAATCAGACTTTGTGCTTTTTCAATATCATTGTTTTCTACACTATCAAGGGCATCTTTGATAAATGCAGTTGTTGCTTGATAAATCTCAGCTAATTCCTCCAAAGCAGCTTCAGAGAACTGAACATTCTTGCGTTGAAGATAGTCTGTTAGGTTGAGCAAGCCTTCTGCGTGGTCCCCAATCCGTTCCAAATCACGAGATGAATCAAGGATGTTAGTCAAGACTTCACTTTCCTTTTGACTCAAGGATTCGCTTGAGAGTCTGATGAGGTAACGAGTGAGTTTTTCATCGATGGTGTTGATGGCTTCCTCTGTCTTGTGCCCTTTTTCAGCTACCTTTTCATCCAAACCGATGATATAGGTATAAGAAAGGTCAAAAGCTTTGGATGCATAGTTCCCCAAGTGCAAGAGTTCTTTTTTGGCATTTCCTAGAGCGATAGAAGGAGATTGCTGGATAAGTTGCTCGTCGAGATAGAGGGGCTCGTACTTGACAACCTCGTCTTCACCAGGGATGAGCTTGGTTACAAAGTAGGCCAAGGCTCCGATGAATGGAAATTGTACAATGGTGTTACTTACGTTAAAGGCACCGTGAGAGAAGGCGATGGTCATCTCAGGTGAGAGGTGAAGGAGTGCCTGAAAGTACTCGATCATAGCAGTAAAGGGGCCTAATAGGATTAAGCAAAGAATAGTTCCTAAAACGTTAAAGGTAACGTGGGTTGCCGCAACGCGCTTTGCAGAGACATTGGCTCCAGCTGCCGCAATGATAACTGTTAGGGTTGTCCCGATATTATCTCCGAAAAGAACTGGTAGTGAACCTTTAAGGTCAAGGAACCCACCTGCATAGAGGCCTTGCAAAATCCCGATTGTAGCTGAGGAAGCCTGGATGAGGACGGTAATTACTGCACCAGCTACCACTCCTAAAATAGGATTTTGTCCCAAGGTTACCATATATTCCTTGAATTGTGGTAAATCTTTAAGCGGGCTCATACCGGCACTGATGAGGTTAAGAGCGTAGAAGATCCCCCCTACACCAAACAGGATGCGCCCGATATTGTTTGCTGTTCTGTTTTTTGTAAAGAAGAGAAACATAGTCCCAAGGAAAATCAAGGGTAAAGCATACTCACCCAGTTTGAAACCGATGATAAAGGAAGTAACGGTGGTTCCGATGTTGGCTCCCATGATAATTCCGATAGCCTGTCTAAGAGTGAGAAGACTAGCGCTGACCAGTCCGACCGTGATAACTGTAACCCCCGTACTTGACTGAATGAGGGCAGTCACGACGATTCCGACTAGAACGCCTAAAAAGGGATTGCTAGTGTACTTGTCAATGTAAAAACGAAGGCGATCTCCAGCAGCTTGTTGCAAACCGTCTCCCATGGTCTTGATACTGTATAAAAACAGTCCTAGACCTCCTAAAAAGTGAAATAAAATTTCCTGCCAATTAATGGACATTTCTTTTTCCTCCGGAAAATAATAACGGAATTTCTCCTATTCTATTTTAAAGGATAAAAGTAAATCTCACAAGTGTTTAGCTGAAATTTTCATAAGAAACAAGAACTTTCTTTTAAAATGAGAGATAGATTCCCTTTAAGATAGATGATTTATAGGATTGTGTCCAAATTTTATTGATTATTATCCTAGTTATAGTTTTTATGTTAAATAGATTGACATCGCTTTCATATAGGATAAAATGAAGATGATCCTGTTCTGGTGTCGTACACTGAGAACAGTTACTTTTTATCAAAAAGTAAAGCGCTTACTTTATATTTTATTAGGAGGATAAGATGAAAAATCTATTTTTTGAAAAACGTTGCCGTTACAGTATTCGTAAGCTGTCAATCGGGGCTTGTTCCTTGATGATTGGTTCAGCTCTATTCGCAAGTCCAGCTCTTGCCGAACAAGTCGCAGCCCCTGAAACAGCTGCAAATACGAGCGCCCAAGCTACAAGCGCTAGTGAAACAGCTAATCCAGATACTGCAGCTATCGAAAAACAATTATCGGAAACAGAGAACAAAGTAGCTGAGCAACCAATTTCAGAAAACACTCCAGCAATAGCCGATTTGGTCAATGAAAAAGAAGAGGCAAAACCCGCTCCGGCAGATAAAGCTGAAAAACCTGCTCAACCAACTGATAAAGAAGAAGTTAAACCAGAGGAAACGCCTCAAGTGGCTGAGAAGAAAGCCGACAAACCGACTCTAGCAGACGTTCCTAAAAATGAGGAAAAGAGTCTCCGACCAAAAGAAATCAAATTTGATACATGGGAAGATTTGTTGAAATGGGAACCGGGTGCGCGTGAGGATGATCCTATTAACCGTTCCTCAGTTGAACTCGCCAAGCGCCATAGAGGCCAGTTGGTTAATGAAAAAGCAAGCAGAAGAGCCAAGGTTCAAGCTCTAGCAAATACCAACTCGAAAGCTAAAGACCACGCTTCTGTCGGTGGTGAGGAATTCAAGGCCTATGCTTTTGACTACTGGCAATACTTGGATTCAATGGTCTTCTGGGAAGGTCTAGTTCCAACTCCAGATGTCATTGATGCCGGTCACCGCAACGGAGTTCCCGTTTATGGAACACTCTTTTTCAACTGGTCAAATAGCATTGCCGACCAAGAGAAATTTGCAGCTGCCTTGAAACAAGACGCAGATGGCACCTTCCCTATCGCACGGAAACTTGTCGATCTTGCTAAGTACTATGGCTTTGATGGCTATTTCATTAATCAGGAAACAACGGGAGAATTGGTAGCACCTCTTGGTGAAAAAATGCGCCAATTCATGCTCTATACAAAAGAATACGCAGCCAAAGTCAACCACCCGATCAAGTATGCTTGGTACGATGCCATGACCTACAAATACGGTCGTTACCACGAAGATGGTCTAGGTGATTACAACTACCAGTTCATGCAAAAAGAAGGTGACAAAGTCCCTGCAGATCAATTTTTTGCCAATTTCAACTGGAACAAGGAAAAGAATGACCACTCCGTAGAGATGGCCAAATGGCTAGAGCGTAGTCAATATGATGTCTTTGCAGGCTTGGAATTGCAACAAGGTGGTTCTTATAAGACCAAAGTCAAATGGGATGCCCTCTTAGATGAAAAAGGTAAGTTGCGTTTGTCGTTAGGACTTTTTGCACCAGATACGATTACCAGTCTAGGAAAAACAGGCGAAGACTACCACAAGAATGAAGACATCTTCTTTACAGGTTACCAAGGAGATCCAACGGCTCAAAAACCAGCAGATAAAGAGTGGTATGGGATTGCCAATTTAGTTGCTGATCGTACACCGGCAGTAGGCCGAACCTTCACGACCTCCTTTAATACAGGTCATGGTAGAAAATGGTTTGTAGACGGTAAAGTTTCTAAGGATTCTGAGTGGAACTACCGTTCGGTTTCAGGTGTCTTGCCAACATGGCGCTGGTGGCAGACTTCGACGGGGGAAAAACTTCGTGCAGAATACGACTTTACAGATGCCTACAATGGTGGGAACTCCCTTAAATTCTCAGGTGATGTAGCTGGTAAGACGGACCAGGATGTGAATTTGTATTCTACCAAACTAGAAGTAACTGAGAAAACCAAACTTCGTGTTGCCCACAAGGGAGGAAAAGGCTCTAAAGTTTATATGGCCTTCTCTACAACTCCAGACTACAAATTTGAGGGTGCAGCTGCATGGAAAGAACTGACTCTCTCTGATGACTGGAAGAATGAAGAATTTGACCTTAGCTCACTAGCTGGAAAAACCATCTATGCAGTCAAACTCTTCTTTGAGCATGAAGGAGCTGTAAAAGATTATCAGTTTAACCTAGGTCAATTGACAATTTCGGATAATCACCAAGCACCACAGGCACCGACGGGGCTATCTGTAGTGAAACAATCTCTCAAGAATGCCCAAGAAGCTGAAGCAGTGGTCCAATTTGCTGGTAACCAAGATGCAGATTTCTATGAAGTCTACGAAAAAGATGGAGATAACTGGCGTTTGTTGACAGGATCATCTGCTTCAACCATCTACTTGCCAAAAGTTAGCCGTTCTGCTAATGCGACTGGTAGGACTCAGGAACTGAAAGTCGTTGCAGTTGGTAAAAATGGCCTCCGTTCCGAAGCTGCGACGGCATCCTTTAACTGGGGGATGACAGTTCAGGATACAACTCTCCCAAGACCTTTGGCTGAAAATATTGTTCCAGGGGCAACGGTTATTGGTAGCACTTTCCCAAATACTGAAGGTGGAGAAGGTATTGAAGGTATGCTGAACGGTACCATTACTAGCTTGTCAGATAAGTGGTCTTCAGCTCAGTTGAGCGGTAGTGTGGATATTCGTTTGACCCAACCACGTCGTGTTGTCAGATGGGTCATGGATCATGCGGGAGCTGGTGGTGAGTCTGTCAACGATGGTTTGATGAACACCAAGGACTTTGACCTTTATTACAAGGATACAGATGGTGAGTGGAAACTAGCTAAGGAAGTCCGTGGCAACAAAGCACACGTGACAGATATCACTCTTGACAAACCAATCACTGCTCAAGACTGGCGTCTAAAAGTTATCACTTCAGATAACGGGACACCTTGGAAGGCCATTCGTATCTACAACTGGAAGATGTACGAAACCTTGGATACAGAAAGCCAAAATATTCCAATGGCTAAGGTAGCTACCCGTTCACTTGGAAACCATCAAGTTCAACTAGGCTTCTCTGATGTTCCAGCGGGTGCAACTATCACCGTTTACGACAAGGCAGATTCACAAACACCAATTGCAACCTTGAAGTCTGAAACTGGAGGCGACTTGGCAACAGCACCATTGGGATTTGACAAGCAACCAACTCTCCTCTACTATCGTACCCAACTACCTGGCAAAGAAATCAGTAACACCTTGGCAGTAGCGATTCCGCAGGATGAGAGAAAAATTGCTGCAGTTAGCCTTGAAAAAGGACCTAAGAAGATAGTTTACAAAGAGGGAGAAAATCTCGACCTCAGAGGCGGAACCCTCCGTGTTCAGTACGAAGGGGGACAAGCTGATGAGCTGATTAACCTTACTCACTCAGGTGTGACAGTATCTGGCTACGACGCTCATCAAAAAGGGGAACAAAAGCTCACAGTTAGCTATCTTGGACTTCCAGTTACTGGTGACTTAAAGGTACAAGTGACAGGACAAGATGAAGTAAAACCAAAAGAAGTAGCGGGCTTGTATATTACTAAGAAACCAAAAACAGACTATCTAGTAGGAGATCAACTGGATCTCTCTGAAGGTCGCTTTGGTGTTCTCTATGATGATGAGACGGAAGAAAGTCATACCTTTACGGACCAAGGTGTTGAAATCACGGGCTATGATGCTCAGAAGACTGGACGACAAACCTTGACCTTGCATTACAAGGGACACACTGCTGAGTTCGATGTCTTGGTTTCTCCAAAGGCTGCAGTCAATGATGAGTACCTCAAACAAGAAATCACTGCTGCCCAAGGCCGTCAGTCAACCCTTGCCTACACCTTCTCAAGCGAGGACAAACAAGCAGCACTAGTAGAAAAACTAAATGCTGCCAAGGCAGTTGCAGAAAACCATGATGCCAGTCAAGAAGAAGTCAACAAAGCCTTGAATGAATTGAAACAAGCTGGAGCGGACTTGGATGGAAATCAACGTTATCAAACTGCTAGAGAAGAATTGGAAGGCTTGCTCGAATCCCTTCGTGAAAAAGATCCTAAAGCCGAGTTGATTGAACAAGCAGAAACTTTGTTGGCTTCAGAGATGCCAACTCCACAAGCTTTTGCGGAAATGAAAGAAAAGTTGAATAAGAAACTAGCACCTGCAGAAGAAAGCCATCATGTTGGAAGCATGGATCCAAATGAACTGGCTCCAACGGTTGAAGCTCTCCCTGAACTAGTTATTGAAACTGAAACAACAGCCTTTGAACGTCAGGAGCGACCAAACGCCAAACTTCTCAAAGGACAACGCCAGCTAATTCAAGCAGGAGCGGAAGGCCAAGTTCGTCGTCTAGTAGAAGTAGATGTCCAAGGCAATCGTACCCTTCGTTCGACAGAAGTTGTCAAGGAAGCTCTTCCAGAAATTGTTGAAGTTGGAACAAAAGTTCTGTCCAGCAATCAACCAGCTGAGGGAGTAAAAGACCTAGTTTTAGAAATTCCGAAACTAGAAATTGAAGAGGATACAGTGGCCTTCGATCTTCAAGAGCGACCGAATGCAGCCCTTCTCACAGGACAACGCCGTGTTGTGCAAGCAGGAGTTGAAGGCCAAGTTCGTCGCTTTGTAGAAGTTGATGGTCAGGGCAAACGCACCCTTCGTTCAACTGAGGTTCTCAAGGAAGCTCTTCCAGAAATTGTTGAAGTAGGAACGAAAGAGGAGCAAGTCTCACAAACAAGGGATCAAGCGCTTTCAGCAGCACCAGCGAAAGTTGAAAAAGCAAGTAAAGCACTTCCAAATACGGGAGCGACAAGAGATGCTAGTCTAGTAGCGCTGGGACTCCTCGGACTAATGAGTGGCTACGGCTTGCTCTCTAGAAAGGGGAGAGAAGACTAACCAGATTTGCGAATCTTGGATTTTCTCATAAAAATTAAAAAACAAGGTTTGACTGTAAATTAGTCAGGCCTTGTTTTTAGTTTTGAAATTGAAGAGTAAATTTGAAGCTAGATTTTTGTTATTCAATTCCTTGGATAAATTTTTGGAAACGATAGGTGTCGAAATAAATATTGGATGCAACTAATTTATCAAACTCATCGAATTTTAGAAATTCTGCGACATCCAGTTCGAGTTCTTTTTCTTGAGGAGAATGTAGATGGTAGCGATTTAAAGCTGAGACTGCTCGACCATCAACAAGTAATTGCTTCACTTCAAGATGCTGGCTCAAAGCATAGAATTGGCCTGCGCCTTGCAAATAAACATCACGTCCTTGTCGAATTTCTATACTATCGCACATGCCATAATCAAAGTTTTCAGCTACGAAATCTTCCCAGCCTCCCTCATTTACTGCCGTAAAATAGCTTTCTGCAAGTGTTTTTGTATCCATTTGGAACCTCCTATAAAATAATTGGGCTATGATGAATATCACGAAATATTTTGCCCACTTAAGAGTATACAAAAGGCAATATGACTACAGGTTGTCATATTGCTGAAGATTTTTTTTGAGAGTACTGACCAGTAGATTTTGTAAGTGACTTGGAGATACGACCTTTACTTGATAACCAAAGCTTAAGAGTAAATCAAAAAATGCAGGAGTTAAAGCTCTGAATGCCTGAACTTTTATTATTTCGTCCTCGACTCTGATTTCTTCTTCTGTAAAGTAATCGTAGATTTTTGGAAGTGCAAATCTTGTAAAAACTAGTTCGATTTCTTCTCTTTGCCCCTCCACTTTATGTTTTGGGGGATTTAAAAAAAGGTCTAACTTTTCTTGAGATAAACGTGGATAATCGAATGGTTTATCTTTTATCTCGACTAGTTCTAGTTCACGAATTCGAGTTAATTTAAAAATACGAAAATCTAATTTTTCTAAGCAGTAACCGATAACATACCAAGCATTCAGTTTATAGATCAATCTGTATGGGATAACTGTTCGCTGACTTTTCTCTTGTTTTTTCGAATGGTAAGAAAAAGAAATCATCTGTTCAGTTTGTATCGCTTCCTCAATTTCTAGTAAAAAATTTGTATTAAGAGTCCAGGAACTGAGATCAAAGTAAAAAGGACTGTTTGCTCTTGCAATTTCTTGAGAAGACAGCTTGTGTTCGATACTGTCAAGACTTGAATGACCAACGATTTTACTAACATTTTGGCTCATATTAATGATAAACTGTCTCTCTTCCTCAGTGAAAAAGTTTCTGTCTATCTTATAGTCGCTTGGTATATAGAAACCTCCCTTATCTCCACGTTCCGAATAGATTGGAATCCCCGCTAAACTGAGCGTATCCATGTCTCTATATACTGTTCGAGTAGATATTTCAAACCTATCTGCAATCTCTTTAGCTGTTATTCTCTTCTTATTTAAAAGAGAAAGTAAAATATAGATTAGTCTTTCTAATTTCATTGTAGTAAATCCTCTTTTTTAATTTCAAATAGCACAAACTAAAAGAAACTATTTTAGTTATATTGTATAATAAGAAACCTAGCAATTCAAAAAGAAGGACTGTATAGTTTAGAATATTAAGGATTAAAATATTAGAAAAAGAATGGTATAGAAGTAATTAGGCAGATCAATCAAGAAATTTGCCTAAATTATTCCAACCAAATTATGTAAAGATTGCTCTTTTCCGGACTGCAATCCTAGGTTTTTAGGTTAATAGATAGAAGAAAGAACAAGAAAAGTTTAGGGTTTTTCTATCTCTTTTACTGATTTTGTGATATAATTAACACGTATAAAAAAAGAAGGAGTCATATCTAATGGCAAAATTGACTGTTAAAGACGTTGACTTGAAAGGGAAAAAAGTTCTCGTTCGTGTTGACTTCAACGTACCTGTTAAAGATGGCGTGATTACCAATGACAACCGTATCACTGCAGCTCTTCCAACTATCAAGTACATTCTTGAACAAGGTGGACGTGCAATCCTCTTCTCTCACCTTGGACGTGTAAAAGAAGAAGCAGACAAAGAAGGTAAATCACTTGCTCCTGTAGCTGCTGACTTGGCTGCTAAATTGGGACAAGAAGTTAAATTTATCCCAGGTGTTACACGTGGTGCTGAATTGGAAGCCGCTGTTAACGCTCTTGAAGATGGACAAGTTCTCTTGGTTGAAAACACTCGTTTCGAAGATGTTGACGGTAAGAAAGAATCTAAAAATGATCCTGAACTTGGTAAATACTGGGCATCTCTTGGAGATGGTATCTTCGTAAACGATGCATTCGGTACAGCTCACCGTGCACACGCATCTAACGTTGGTATCTCAGCAAACGTTGAAAAAGCAGTTGCTGGATTCCTACTTGAAAACGAGATTGCCTACATCCAAGAAGCAGTTGAAGCTCCAGAACGTCCATTTGTGGCTATCCTTGGTGGTTCAAAAGTTTCAGACAAGATCGGTGTTATCGAAAACTTGCTTGAAAAAGCTGATAAAGTTCTTATCGGTGGTGGGATGACTTACACATTCTACAAAGCACAAGGTATCGAAATTGGTAACTCACTTGTAGAAGAAGACAAATTGGATGTTGCGAAAGCTCTTCTTGAAAAAGCAAACGGCAAATTGATCTTGCCAGTTGACTCAAAAGAAGCAAACGCATTTGCTGACTATACTGAAGTGAAAGACACTGAAGGTGAAGCAGTTGATCCAGGCTTCCTTGGTTTGGATATTGGTCCAAAATCAATTGCTAAGTTTGATGAAGCTTTGACTGGTGCCAAAACAGTTGTATGGAACGGACCTATGGGTGTCTTTGAAAACCCTGACTTCCAAGCTGGTACAATCGGTGTCATGGATGCTATCGTGAAACAACCAGGCGTGAAATCAATCATCGGTGGTGGTGATTCAGCTGCTGCAGCCATCAACCTTGGACGTGCAGATAAGTTCTCATGGATTTCTACTGGTGGTGGAGCTTCAATGGAACTCCTTGAAGGTAAAGTATTGCCAGGTTTGGCAGCTTTGACTGAAAAATAAATAGTTTAACTAAAAGAAGATGGTGTGACCATCTTCTTTTTAATTTATAAATATGTAGAATTTCTCTATAAATAAAAATAAAAAAGAGTAAATATTTGCATCCTGCCTTGTAAAGTGATAGTATAAGAATTAACGACTAAATTTAGATAATGAAAGGGATTATAATGAAAAATAAAAAAGAAGTCTATGGATTTCGTAAAAGCAAAGTTGCGAAAACTTTGTGTGGTGCTGTTTTAGGAACTGCTTTGATTGCTTTTGCAGACAAAGCAGTATTTGCTGATGAAGTTACAGAGACAACTAGTACAAGTACAGTTGAGGTAGCTACTACAGGAAACCCAGCTACAAATCTACCTGAAGCTCAGGGTGAAATGAGCCAAGTTGCAAAAGAAAGCCAAGCCAAGGCTGGTTCTAAAGACTCAGCTTTGCCAGTAGAAGTATCATCAGCTGATTTGGATAAAGCAGTTGCCGATGCAAAATCTGCAGGAGTTAAGGTAGTTCAAGATGAAACAAAAGACAAAGGAACCGCCACAACTGCTACAGAGAATGCTCAAAAACAAGATGAGATTAAAAGTGACTATGCTAAACAGGCTGAAGAAGTAAAGACAACGACTGAAGCATATAAAAAAGAAGTTGCAGCTCATCAAGCTGAAACAGATAAAATCAATGCTGAAAACAAAGCAGCGGATGACAAGTATCAAAAAGATCTAAAAAGTCATCAAGAAGAAGTTGAAAAAATCAACACTGCCAATGCAACAGCTAAAGCAGAATATGAGGCTAAGCTAGCACAATATCAAAAAGATTTAGCAACTGTCAAAAAAGCAAACGAAGATAGTCAACAGGATTATCAAAATAAACTTTCAGCTTACCAGACAGAATTAGCTCGAGTACAAAAAGCAAATGCTGAAGATAAAGAGGCTTATGATAAAGCAGTAAAAGAAAACACTGCAAAGAATGCAGCGCTTCAAGCTGAAAATGAAGCGATTAAACAACGTAATGCCACTGCAAAAGCAACTTATGAAGCGGCGATGAAGCAGTATGAAGCAGACCTTGCAGCTATTAAGAAAGCTAAAGAGGATAATGATGCTGATTATCAAGCTAAATTAGCAACTTATCAAACAGAGTTAGCTCGAGTACAAAGGGCTAATGCTGAAGCTAAAGAAGCTTATGATAAAGCAGTGAAAGAAAATACAGCTAAAAACACAGCAATTCAAGCTGAAAATGAAGCGATTAAGCAACGTAACGTCACTGCAAAATCGACTTATGACGCAGCGGTGAAGAAATACGAAGCAGATTTGGCGGCAGTTAAGCAAGCAAATGCTACCAATGAAGCAGACTACCAAGCTAAGCTAGCGGCTTATCAGACAGAATTAGCTCGCGTTCAAAAAGCAAATGCCGATGCAAAAGCAACTTACGAGAAGGCAGTTGAAGACAACAAGGCAAAAAATGCAGCGCTCCAAGCTGAAAATGAAGAAATCAAGCAACGCAATGCTACGGCTAAGACTGATTATGAAGCTAAAGTTGCGAAATATGAAGCAGATCTTGCCAAATATAAAAAAGAGTTGGCTGAGTATCCGGCTAAGTTGCAGGCTTATAAAGATGAGCAGGCCAAAATTAAGGCTGCATTGGTTGAACTTGAAAAAAACAAGGACCAAGACGGTTACTTGTCTAAGCCATCTGCTCAGAGCTTGGTTTACGATTTAGAACCGAATGCTCAACTTGATCTTAAAACGGAAGGAAAACTTCTCACAGCAGCAGCAGTTGATGAAGCCTTTAAGAAAGACACAGTCCAATATGGCAAGAAAAATCTTCAGTTAGACAATCTCAATGTCAAGAACTTGGAAAACGGTGCTACCGCTTCTTCGGTGGAATTGTATGGTAATATTGGAGACAAATCTGACTGGACCACCAATGTGGGGAATAAAACTGAAGTTAAATGGGGCTCTGTTCTTCTAGAACGTGGGCAAAGCGTAACTGCAACTTATACCAACCTTCAAAATTCCTACTACAATGGTAAAAAGATTTCCAAGATTGTTTACAAATATACTGTAGATACTGCTTCACAATTTAAAAATCCTAGTGGAAAAGTTTGGTTGGGAATCTTTAGTGACCCAACTTTGGGTGTCTTTGCTTCTGCTTACACTGGTGATGTTGAAAAAGGGACTTCAATTTTCATTAAAAATGAATTTACCTTCTATGATGAAAATGACCAACCAATTAATTTTGACAATGCCCTTCTTTCAGTTGCATCTCTAAATAGAGAAAATAATTCTATTGAGATGGCCAAGGATTACACTGGTAACTTTATTAAAATTTCCGGTTCATCTGTTGGAGAAAAAGACGGAAAGATTTATGCCACAGAAACCTTGAACTTTAAAAAAGACCAAGGTGGATCTCGTTGGACTATGTATCCAAATGGTCAACCTGGTTCAGGTTGGGATTCATCAGATGCACCAAACTCTTGGTACGGTGCGGGAGCTATTAGTATGTCTGGCCCTACGAATCATGTTACTGTTGGTGCTATTTCTGCTACCCTAGTAGTTCCTTCTGATCCAGTTATGGCGGTTGATACAGGTAAAAGACCAAACATCTGGTACTCACTCAATGGTAAAATTCGTGCGGTCAACGTTCCGAAAATTACAAAAGAAAAACCAACTCCGCCAGTAGAACCGACTGCTCCACAAGCACCTACTTATGAGACAGAGAAACCATTGGAACCAGCTCCAGTAGCACCAAGCTATGAAAACGAGCCAACACCACCGGTAAAAACTCCAGATCAACCAGAGCCATCAAAACCAGAAGAGCCAACATATGAGACAGAGAAACCATTGGAACCAGCTCCAGTAGCACCAAACTACGAAAATGAGCCAACTCCACCGGTAAAAACTCCGGATCAACCAGAGCCATCAAAACCAGAAGAGCCAACATATGAGACAGAGAAACCATTGGAACCAGCTCCAGTAGCACCAAGCTATGAAAATGAGCCAACTCCACCGGTAAAAACTCCAGATCAACCAGAGCCATCAAAACCAGAAGAGCCAAATTATGATCCATTGCCAACTCCGCCTGTAGCACCAACTCCTAAGCAGTTGCCAACACCACCAGCGGTGCCAACAGTTCACTATCATTACAATCGTCTATTTGCACAACCTCAGATTAATAAAGAAATTAAAAACGAGGATGGAGTAGATATCGATCGTACTCTAGTTGCTAAGCAGTCTGTAGTGAAGTTTGAGTTGAAAACAGAAGCTTTAACTGCAGGGCGTCCAAAAACAACTTCGTTTGTATTGGTAGATCCACTTCCAACTGGCTATCAGTTTGATTTGGAAGCAACCAAGGCTGCAAGCAAAGGTTTTGAAACAAGCTATGACAAAGCTAGTCACACTGTAACCTTTAAGGCTACTGAGGAGACCTTGGCTGCTTTCAATGCAGATTTGACAAAATCCTTTGAGACTCTATATCCAACTGTTGTTGGTCGTGTCTTGAATGATGGGGCGACTTATACAAATAACTTTACATTGACAGTCAACGATGCCTACGGTGTCAAGTCAAACATTGTTCGTGTAACGACTCCAGGTAAACCAAATGATCCTGACAATCCAAATAACAACTACATCAAGCCTTTGAAAGTTAACAAGAACAAGCAAGGTGTGAATATTGATGGCAAAGAAGTTCTAGCTGGTTCAACGAACTACTATGAACTCACATGGGATTTGGACCAATACAAGGGAGATAAATCTTCTAAAGAAGCAATTCAAAATGGTTTCTACTATGTGGATGATTATCCAGAAGAAGCCTTGACCCTTCAACCAGAATTGGTTAAGATCCGTGATCTAGAGGGCAACCTTGTATCAGGTATCAGTGTTCAACAATATGATAGTTTAGAAGCTGCTCCTAAGAAGGTTCAAGAGCTGTTGAAGAAAGCAAACATCACTGTTAAAGGTGCTTTCCAACTCTTCTCAGCTGATAATCCAGCCGAATTCTACAAGAACTATGTAGCAGCAGGAAAATCATTGTTAATCACAGATCCGATGACAGTTAAACCTGAATTTGGTCAAACGGGTGGTAAGTATGAAAATAAAGCCTACCAAATTGATTTTGGAAATGGCTATGCTACAGAAGTAGTTGTCAACAACGTACCGAAAATCACACCGAAAAAAGATGTGACAATCAGTATGGATCCAAGTAGTGACAATATCGATGGCCAAACAATTCCGTTGAACCAGTACTTCAATTATCGTTTGATTGGTGGTTTGATCCCACAAAATCATTCTGAGGACTTGAATGACTATAGTTTTGTAGATGATTATGACCAAAAAGGTGATCAATACACTGGAAACTATAAAGTTCTTGCCAAGGTTGATATCCGATTGAAAGACGGTCGTGTTATCAAGGCAGGAACAGACTTAACAGCTGAAACACAGGTTGAACATGATCAAGATAAGGGGATGATTACCATTCGCTTCAAGGAAGAATTCCTTCAAGAGATTCAGTTGGATTCTCCATTCCAGGCTGAAACTTATATTCAAATGAAACGAATTGCTGTCGGAACCTTTGAAAATACCTATGTAAATACTGTGAATAAAGTTGCTTACGCCTCAAACACAGTTCGTACGACAACGCCAGAACCTAAGAAACCAGAGGAGCCAACAACTCCTAATCCTAATCCAAATCCAAAAGGTAACCCTACTCTACCTCAAACAGGTACAAATGATTCAAGCTACATGCCGTATCTTGGTCTTGCAGCTTTAGTAGGAGTTTTAGGACTTGGTCAGTTGAAGCGTAAAGAAGACGAAAGCAAGTAAGCTCTGACAGTTAAATAGAAAAGAGGGACTCTGTTTCCTCTTTTTTATAGCCTTAAATTAAAAACGTTTCCTATTGATTTTCACTCATAAAATCAACTAATTTATGTTAAAATGGTAGTAGAAAGTTGAGATTATGAGTTATTTTAAAAAATATAAATTTGATAAGTCACAGTTCAAGCTTGGTATGCGAACCTTCAAAACAGGGATTGCCGTATTTATAGTTCTCTTGATTTTTGGTTTTTTTGGCTGGAAGGGCCTTCAAATTGGAGCATTGACAGCGGTCTTCAGTCTACGAGAGAGCTTTGATAAGAGTGTCCATTTTGGAACTTCGCGTATCTTAGGAAATAGCATTGGCGGTTTTTACGCCCTTGTCTTTTTCCTCTTAAACACTTTATTTCATGGAGCCTTTTGGGTAACCCTACTAGTTGTTCCGATTTGCACCATGTTAACCATTATGACAAATGTTGCCATGAACAACAAGGCAGGAGTTATCGGTGGTGTAGCGGCTATGTTAATCATTACCCTATCAATACCAAGTGGAGAAACATTTTTGTACGTGTTTGCGCGCGTATTTGAAACATTTATGGGAGTTTTTGTCGCAATCCTTGTGAATTATGATATTGAGCAACTGAAACTCTTTTGGGAGAAAAAAAGAAAATAATGTTACATTTTATGACATTATTCGTTGACGTATGTCTTTTTTTAGACTATAATAGACAGGAAGAAGGAAATTGTAAATGAAGGAAAGAGAATTTCGCCGAAATATGGCTGTTTTTCCTATCGGCAGTGTTATGAAATTGACCGATCTCTCGGCGCGTCAGATTCGTTATTATGAAGATCAAGAGTTGATCAAACCTGATCGAAACGAAGGGAACCGTCGCATGTATTCTTTGAATGACATGGATCGATTGCTTGAGATCAAAGATTATATCTCTGAAGGTTTCAATATCGCTGCCATTAAGAAAAAATATGCTGAACGCGAGGCGAAGTCCAAGAAAGCCGTGAGTCAGACGGAAGTGCGTCGTGCACTTCACAATGAACTCCTCCAGCAGGGGCGCTTTGCTTCAGTACGGTCACCCTTTGGTCGCGGTTAGGCAATCGCAAGTAGTCATATATTAAGGAGAAAACCCATGCCAATCACAGCTGCAGATATTCGTCGTGAAGTCAAGGAAAAAAATGTTACCTTTATCCGTCTCATGTTTTCAGATATTCTGGGAACCATGAAAAACGTCGAAATTCCTGCTACAGATGAACAGTTAGATAAGGTCTTGTCAAACAAAGCCATGTTTGATGGCTCTTCTATTGAAGGTTTTGTACGTATCAATGAGTCAGATATGTACTTGTATCCAGACTTGGACACATGGACAGTCTTCCCTTGGGGAGATGAAAATGGAAGTGTTGCAGGTCTGATCTGTGATGTCTATACAACAGAAGGCGAACCTTTTGCAGGTGATCCACGTGGCAACCTCAAGCGTGCACTTCGTCATATGGAAGAAGTAGGATTCAAATCCTTCAACCTTGGGCCAGAACCAGAATTCTTCCTCTTTAAGCTGGATGAAAATGGCGATCCAACTCTTGAGGTAAATGACAAGGGTGGCTACTTCGACTTGGCGCCTACAGACCTTGCGGACAATACACGTCGTGAAATCGTGAATGTCTTGACCAAAATGGGATTTGAAGTAGAAGCGAGTCACCACGAGGTTGCGGTTGGACAACATGAAATTGACTTCAAGTATGATGAAGTCCTCCGTGCCTGTGATAAGATTCAAATCTTTAAACTCGTAGTAAAAACCATTGCTCGCAAACACGGTCTTTACGCAACCTTTATGGCGAAACCAAAATTTGGTATCGCTGGATCAGGTATGCACTGTAATATGTCCTTGTTTGATGCAGAAGGAAATAATGCCTTCTTTGATCCAAATGATCCAAAAGGAATGCAGTTGTCTGAAACGGCCTACCATTTCCTTGGTGGTTTGATTAAGCATGCCTATAACTATACTGCTATCATGAACCCAACAGTTAACTCATACAAACGTTTGGTTCCTGGTTATGAAGCGCCTGTTTACATTGCTTGGGCTGGTCGTAATCGTTCGCCACTTGTGCGCGTGCCTGCTTCACGTGGTATGGGAACTCGTCTTGAGTTGCGTTCAGTGGACCCAATGGCAAACCCATACATCGCTATGGCGGTTCTTTTGGAAGTTGGTTTGCATGGTATTGAAAACAAAATCGAAGCACCAGCTCCTATTGAAGAAAATATCTACATCATGACAGCAGAAGAGCGTAAGGAAGCTGGGATTACCGATCTTCCATCAACTCTTCATAACGCCTTGAAAGCTTTGACAGAAGATGAAGTGGTTAAGGCAGCCCTAGGTGAACACATCTACACTAGCTTCCTTGAAGCTAAACGTATCGAGTGGGCTAGCTATGCAACCTTTGTGTCACAATGGGAAGTTGATAATTACCTTGATCTTTACTAATACTAATATAGAAGAAAGATTGCCCGGTGGGCAATCTTTTTTGTTTTTGTGTTGTTATAAATGTATTTTGATACAGGTTTTAGTATAGGGGATATAGGTAATTTAAATTTTTTAGCTTACTTACAATTATGCATAGTAAATGGGAATATTCTGATACACAGACGGAGTTGAGACAGGTCG
Organism: Streptococcus oralis; assembly: GCF_016127915.1. NCBI lineage: Bacteria > Bacillati > Bacillota > Bacilli > Lactobacillales > Streptococcaceae > Streptococcus > Streptococcus oralis. Next base: position 1,465,656 of record NZ_CP066059.1, read on the forward strand.
TGTTGAGAAATTCAACATAATCACTACTCCAGCAGTAGATGAGATTGTTGAAGTAGGAACTAAGAAAGTAGCATCTACAACAACAGGAAATCAAGCTGAAAACAACAAGAAAGAAGAAACTGCAAGTCAAGATAAGAAAGCTCTACCAAACACAGGTTCAGCAGTATCTAGCCTTCTTTCAATCATCGGTCTTGCCTTTGCAAGCCCAGCAGCTTTTGTCCTTCGTAAGAAAGACTAAGTCATCTTAATGTTCAAAAGTTTTTTGTGAGACATATATCAAAAAGAACTCGAGATTGATTCTCGGGTTCTTTTTATAAAATATAAAATAAACTGAGACCTTTTAAATCAAAAGAGAGAAACTCTTATTCTATTTTCGAAACTATAAATAAAAATTAATTTATTTGTATGGTTTATAGAGGTCTTTCTAGTATAAATACTACATAATGAAGATAGATTCAATAACTCGAAATAGAATTTACCTCCTGTAAAGTTTGTGAAAAGAACACATTTTTTAATATATAGATAGATGTTTAAAGTATAAATGGACAGAATGAATGACAATTTGGAAATACAAAATAGTAAATAATTTTTTATATCTGCTTTTAATTGACTTCTTTTTGTGTTAAAATGAGATGAATATTTCTTTTGAAATGATCAAATAATCATTTTTAGTTTTGGAGGTACATTATGAAATGGAAATATTGCATGAGAATGCCTTTTTCTACTATTTTCAGTAGAAAAAAACAGGCTTTTCTCGGACTAGTCGTTTTACTTTTTTCTATTCTTCTTCTTCCGCTTCAATCTTATGCGGCTTTAGAAGAAATAAAAAATGGAACGGATATCTCAACCTTGGATATTCGTAAGTTTAATTTGAACATCAACAATTTTAGTGTTTTATCTAAATCACAGGCTGTTGATCAGTTTCATTTATCGAATCCCCACTATGAATATCTCTGGGGTGGTGCCTATCCAGGCGAGATGGAGAACTTTACTCTTAAAGTAGATAAAAGTAAAAAGCAGGATCAAGTTTTTGAAAATCCTCTTTCTCTAAAATTCACAAATATTGGGACAGTTAATGGTAAGCAAGTAGATGCTTACTTAAAATTCAATAAGGTAACTCTTCACTATCTAAACACTGCTCAAGCAGAGTCTGAAATGAATAGTACTCAAAAATCTACTGTTGAATTTTTCTCAATTTCTGAATTATGGGAAAGTAGTGCTTTTGAAATTGGTAATGTTCCTTACGTAGATGCGAACCATGATTACATCATGAATAAAGCATTTTGGATTGATGCTGATGTAACAGCCGAGTTGAGTTATGCAGATGGTTCAGAGACAGATTTGAAGTTGGTCATGAAACCAACGGATATCGATGCAATGGATGCAAACAACTTGAAGGAAACCTTCTATATTAAAGATTATCAAAATGATGTTAATCTTCGTCTGATGAACAATGCCAATGTTTTGAAACAGGAAGACCAAGGAGAACGAACTGCTTGGATTGCGACTCAGATTACAAGTGGTAGCTATTCTGAGAACAATATCTCTGGTTTTGCCCTTCGATCAAATAGTAATAGGATGAATTTTGCTTATTCATCAACAGAGGTTGCTTCGGCCGTCTTTGGTCTCTATATTGAAAAAATTGATCCGAGCCCTGTTCTAGAAGTAGATCCTACAGAGATTCCAGCTAAAGAGGGGCAGGATGTAACTTATAAGGCTACCTTTAAAATTCCGGTTCCAGGTAAAGATCTTTTAGCAGCTCCATCATCTATTGAGATGGTTCAAAATTTTGATGATCGCTTGGACTATAAAGAACTTAAAGTTGAATCAGGTGGAGTGACTCTGCAAGAAGGACGTGACTATACGATCGAGAAATCAGGTCAAACAGTTACTGTTAAAATGACACCTGAATACATAAAATCAAATTCTGCCGCTGAGATTATTATCACTTATAAAACAGCTACAAACAAAAAGGTAGAAGAAAAAGGTCCTGAAAAAATTAACAACACTGTAACCTTGCATGTTGATAACTTATCAGCTCCTTCTAATCAGGTGAGCACTGCTCTTCTTTACGAAAAACACCATGAATTTGTCAGTGGAACTCCAGGTAAAGAGTTGCCACAAGAAGTGAAAGACTTGCTTCCAGCAACAGAAAAGAATTTACCTAATGGCAGTCAAGTAACGCCAACGCAACCAAGTCAAACAGAAGTGAAGACAGCAGAAGGTACTTGGAGCTTCAAGTCCTATGACAAGTCATCAGAAACCATCAATGGAGCGGATGCCCACTTTATCGGTACTTGGGAATTCACCCCAGCTCCAACTTACAAGGCAACACATGAATTTGTCAGCGGAACTCCAGGTAAAGAACTTCCACAAGAAGTGAAATCCTTGCTTCCAGAAGACCAAACAGACTTGAAAGACGGTAGTCAAGCGACTCCGACACAACCAAGTCAAACAGAAGTGAAGACAGCGGAAGGCACATGGAGCTTCAAGTCCTATGACAAGTCATCAGAAACCATCAATGGAGCGGATGCCCACTTCATTGGTACTTGGGAATTTACCCCAGCGCCAACCTACAAAGCGACACATGAATTTGTCAGCGGAACTCCAGGTAAAGAACTTCCACAAGAAGTGAAAGCCCTACTTCCAGCAGACCAAACAGACTTGAAAGACGGTAGCCAAGCAACGCCAACGCAACCAAGTCAAACAGAAGTGAAGACAGCGGAAGGCACATGGAGCTTTAAGTCCTATGACAAGGCATCAGAAACCATCAATGGAGCAGACGCCCACTTCATCGGTACTTGGGAATTCACCCCAGCGCCAACCTACAAAGCGACACATGAATTTGTCAGCGGAACGCCAGGCAAAGAACTTCCACAAGAAGTGAAAGCCCTACTTCCAGCAGACCAAACAGACTTGAAAGATGGTAGCCAAGCAACACCAACGCAACCAAGTCAAACAGAAGTGAAGACAGCGGAAGGCACATGGAGCTTTAAGTCCTACGACAAGACATCTGAAACCATCAATGGAGCAGACGCCCACTTCGTAGGAACTTGGGTATTTACCCCAGCACCAACAGTGACTCATAAAGCAGTTCATGAGTTTGTCAGCGGAACTCCAGGCAAAGAACTTCCGCAAGAAGTGAAATCCTTGCTTCCAGCAGACCAAACAGACTTGAAAGATGGCAGCCAAGCGACTCCAACGCAACCAAGTAAAAAGGAAGTTAAGACAACAGAAGGTACTTGGAGTTTCAAATCATACGATAAGACATCAGAAACCATCAATGGAGCGGATGCCCACTTTATCGGTACTTGGGAATTCACCCCAGCACCAACAGTGACTCATAAAGCAGTTCACGAGTTTGTCAGCGGAACTCCAGGCAAAGAACTTCCACAAGAAGTGAAATCCTTGCTTCCAGCAGACCAAACAGACTTGAAGGACGGCAGCCAAGTAACGCCAACGCAACCAAGTCAAACGGAAGTGAAGACAGCAGAAGGCACATGGAGCTTCAAATCCTACGACAAGACATCGGAAACAATTAATGGAGCAGATGTTAAGTTTGTAGGTACATGGGAATTTACAGCAAGCCCGGTTCCAACAGTGACTCATAAAGCAGTTCACGAGTTTGTCAGCGGAACTCCAGGCAAAGAACTTCCACAAGAAGTGAAATCCTTGCTTCCATCAGACCAAACAGACTTGAAGGACGGCAGCCAAGTAACGCCAACGCAACCAAGTCAAACGGAAGTGAAGACAGCAGAAGGCACATGGAGCTTCAAGTCCTACGACAAGACATCGGAAACAATTAATGGAGCAGATGTTAAGTTTGTAGGCACATGGGAATTCACCCCAGCGCCAACTTACAAGGCAACACATGAATTTGTCAGCGGAACTCCAGGCAAAGAACTTCCACAAGAAGTGAAATCCTTGCTTCCGGCAGACCAAACAAACTTGAAAGATGGCAGTCAAGCAACGCCAATGCAACCAAGTCAAACAGAGGTTAAGACAGCAGAAGGCACATGGAGCTTCAAGTCTTATGACAAGACATCGGAAACAATTAATGGATCAGATGTTAAGTTTGTAGGTACATGGGAATTTACAGCAACTCCAGTTCCAACAGTGACTCATAAGGCAGTTCACGAGTTTTTCAGCGGAACGCCAGGCAAAGAACTTCCACAAGAAGTGAAAGCCTTGCTTCCAGCAGACCAAACAAACTTGAAAGATGGTAGTCAAGCAACGCCAACACAACCAAGTCAAACAGAAGTGAAGACGGCAGAAGGCACATGGAGCTTCAAGTCCTACGACAAGGCATCAGAAACCATCAATGGAGCGGATGCCCACTTCATCGGTACTTGGGAATTCACCCCGGCACCAAATAAAGATTCTGGAAATAATAGCCAACCAGAAGAAGGAAGTAGTCAAACTAAGGCCTTGTTACCAAACACAGGTTCAGCGGTATCTGGTCTTCTTTCAATCATCGGTCTTGCCTTTGCAAGCCTAGCAGCTTTTGTCCTTCGCAAGAAAGATTAAGTCATTCTTAGTAAATAAGAAACTGAATTCTTAATTCCTGAGTCTAAGAAGAGAGAACGAGAAATCGTTCTCTCTTTTTCTTGCATTTTATATCGAGCTGTGATATATTTTATATAACGAAGTGCGATATATCGAATTAAATAGGAAGTGTGGTTAAATGGAATTAACAGATAAGATCAGGCGTGTTTACCTTCCCATGACTGAAACAGGATTTTATATCTTGTTCTGTCTACAAAAGGAACGTCATGGTTATAGTATTACACAAAAGGTCAAGGAGATGACAGATTCACAAGTTTTGATTAGTCCTGGAACTATGTATGGAACCTTGTCAAAAATGGAAAAGGATGGCTTGATCTCCTTTGTCCGAGAGGAGGAAAAACGGAAAATCTATCAGATAACAGATTTGGGACGAAAGGTTTTGGAGATTGAATTGAAACGTATTGAACGGCTCTATAGAAACAGTCGGGAGGAAGTATGATGGAAAAGAAGGTTGTATATCGGATATCTACAATTGCAGATTATGATAGAGAGGCCTTATACCTTGGGGAAATGCATGCTAAGGGTTGGAAACTTAGGAAAGTAAGCTATTCTAACTTAGTAGTTGCGGTTAAGTATACTTTTGAAAAGTGCCAACCGGAGCAGGTGTCTTATCAGTTGGACTTTTATCCCATGAAAAAATCAGAGAGAGCCTCATACTTACAACTATTTAAAGACTGTGGCTGGGAGCATATTACAGACTTTAATAGTTTTTCCTACTTTAGAAAAGTACATTTTGAAATTGAATCGGATGCCGAGTTTGAAATTTATAATGACGCGGCCGGGAAGTTAGCTGTGGTCAAACGGATTTTAATAATGCGTATGCTTCCTATTTTGCTTCTGTTTTTAGCTCTACTACCGGTTTTCTCAAAGTTTGTCAGTGGAGCTAGTTCTTTCAGTTGGGAAGTATTTTTGATTTTCATAATAGATTGTGTTTTATTGATTATTTTTGCGATTCAGATTTCTTATATTTTTTGGAGATTGTTTCAAAAGTGGAAAGAATTATCTGATAAATGAAACAATGCCTGTTTTCTAATTTGGAGGTAAGACAATGAATAGTGAAGTACAATTTCGGATTTTTACAATAGTTGATTTGGACAAGGAAGAAGAATATTTACATGAGATGCACTTAAAAGGTTGGAGATATAGAACTAATCGTTTTGGTTTTTTCTATTTTGAACAATGCCAACCAGATGATGTCATCTATCATATCTATGATTCTAGATTTCTTAAAAAGTATAAGCATGAACCACAAGATTTTAGAAATAGCGGTTGGGAATTGATAGAAACAGGTTTTTGTTCAATTCTTCGTAAACCAGCTTCTGATATACTTTCAGAGGAGAAAGTTTATATGAGTAAGGGTCTTAGATGGGAAGTTATGCGGTCTAGACTTCGTTCCTGTACAGCCGCATTCTTAGGTGGTTTTGTTGTTTGTATGAGTTTGTATCGAGAAAACTTGTCTCAGTCTTTCTTTATTATTTTCTTGTTATACGCTTGCTTAATCTCTTATCTAATCTATGGTTTTTTCAGACTTAAAAGGAAATACCAAGTAGATGAAAAGTAAGATTCTAGGTCTTCAGACTGATTTTTAGCACTCTTGGTAAAAGAGTGCTAATTTTTTGAGTTTTTGTCTTGACATTCTCTTCTAAGGGTGTATAATAGAATCATGAGTTAGCACTTGGATGTGTCGAGTGCTAATCGATTGGACAGAGAGGAGTGATGAGATGGTTACAGAGCGTCAGCAGGATATTTTAAATCTTATTATTGACATCTTTACCAAAACGCACGAACCTGTCGGATCCAAGGCGCTACAAGAATCTATTAATTCTAGTAGTGCTACCATTCGTAATGACATGGCGGCTCTAGAGAAGCAGGGTTTGCTTGAGAAGGCTCATACCTCAAGCGGTCGGATGCCAAGTGTTGCTGGTTTTCAGTACTATGTGAAACACTCGCTGGCTTTTGACAGACTGGCTGAAAATGAGGTATACGAGATTGTCAAAGCCTTTGATCAGGAGTTCTTCAAATTGGAGGATATTCTGCAAGAAGCTGCTAATCTACTGACAGACCTGAGTGACTGCACGGTAGTAGCACTGGATGTTGAACCGAGCAAGCAACGGTTGACAGCCTTTGATATCGTTGTTTTGGGGCAACATACAGCTTTGGCAGTATTTACCCTAGACGAGTCCCGAACGGTTACCAGTCAGTTTCTGATTCCAAGGAACTTCTTGCAGGAAGATTTGCTGAAACTGAAGAGCATTATTCAGGAACGTTTCCTCGGTCACACCGTTCTAGATATTCACTACAAGATTCGGACAGAGATTCCGCAGATTATCCAGCGTTACTTTACAACAACGGACAATGTCATGGATCTCTTTGAACATATTTTTAAAGAAATGTTCAACGAAAACATTGTAGTATCTGGCAAGGTTAATCTCTTGAATTTTGCCAATCTAGCGGCCTATCAGTTCTTTGACCAACCGCAAAAGGTGGCTCTGGAGATTCGTGAGGGTCTGCATGAAGATCAGATGCAAAATGTCCGTGTTGCGGACAGTCAAGAGTCTTGTCTAGCAGACCTAGCGGTGATTAGCAGTAAATTCCTCATTCCTTATCGGGGTTTTGGAATTCTAGCGATTATCGGTCCGGTTAATCTGGACTACCAGCAATTGGTCAATCAAGTCAATGTTGTCAATCGTGTTTTGACCATGAAGTTGACAGATTTTTACCGCTATCTCAGCAGTAATCATTACGAAGTAAATTAAGATTGAAATCATTAAAGGAGGCGAAAATGGCCCAAGATAAAAAAAACGAAGAAATGAAAGAAGAGGAAGTTGTAGAAACAACTGAAGAAACAACTCCTGAGAAGTCTGAGTTGGACTTGGCAAATGAACGCGCGGATGAGTTCGAAAACAAATACCTTCGTGCTCATGCAGAAATGCAAAATATTCAACGCCGTGCCAATGAAGAACGTCAAAACTTGCAACGCTATCGTAGCCAAGATCTGGCAAAAGCAATCTTACCATCGCTCGACAACTTAGAACGTGCTCTTGCTGTTGAAGGTTTGACAGACGATGTCAAAAAAGGATTGGAGATGGTGCAAGAGAGCTTGATTCACGCTTTGAAAGAAGAAGGAATCGAAGAAATTGTAGCTGACGGTGAATTTGACCATAACTATCATATGGCCATCCAAACTCTCCCAGCAGACGATGAACACCCAGCAGACACCATCGCTCAAGTCTTCCAGAAAGGCTACAAACTCCATGACCGCATCCTACGCCCAGCCATGGTAGTAGTATATAACTAGGCTAGAGAACTTAAAAACTTGTCCGAAACGACAATAAACTATGAAAAAAGATAAAAAACAAGCCGGAGGCTTGCAAGGAAGATATTGTCCGCCGTGGTGAAACAGGGGATTTTTGAGACAATAGGCTCAAAAATAAGTGATGAAATCCCGTAGGGAGTTGCTCACGTCCCCACCACTTAAGGGGAATATCAAAAAATCAAAATTCGAATTAAAATTTAAGGAGAAAAACACATGTCTAAAATTATCGGTATTGACTTAGGTACAACAAACTCAGCAGTAGCAGTTCTTGAAGGAACTGAAAGCAAAATCATCGCAAACCCAGAAGGAAACCGCACAACTCCATCTGTAGTATCATTCAAAAATGGAGAAATCATCGTTGGTGATGCCGCAAAACGTCAAGCAGTTACAAACCCAGATACAGTTATCTCTATCAAATCTAAAATGGGAACTTCTGAAAAAGTTTCTGCTAACGGAAAAGAATACACTCCACAAGAAATCTCAGCTATGATCCTTCAATACTTGAAAGGTTATGCGGAAGAATATCTTGGTGAAAAAGTAACCAAAGCAGTTATCACAGTTCCAGCCTACTTTAACGACGCTCAACGTCAAGCAACAAAAGACGCTGGTAAAATCGCTGGTCTTGAAGTAGAACGTATCGTCAACGAACCAACTGCAGCAGCCCTTGCTTACGGTTTGGACAAGACTGACAAAGAAGAAAAAATCTTGGTATTCGACCTTGGTGGAGGTACATTCGACGTATCTATCCTTGAATTGGGTGATGGTGTCTTCGATGTATTGTCAACTGCAGGGGACAACAAACTCGGTGGTGACGACTTTGACCAAAAAATCATCGATCACTTGGTAGCAGAATTCAAGAAAGAAAACGGTATTGACTTGTCTACTGACAAGATGGCAATGCAACGTTTGAAAGATGCGGCTGAAAAAGCTAAGAAAGATCTTTCTGGTGTAACTTCAACACAAATCAGCTTGCCATTCATCACTGCAGGTGAGGCTGGACCTCTTCACTTGGAAATGACTTTGACTCGTGCGAAATTTGATGATTTGACTCGTGACCTTGTAGAACGTACAAAAGTTCCAGTTCGTCAAGCCCTTTCAGATGCAGGTTTGAGCTTGTCAGAAATCGATGAAGTCATCCTTGTTGGTGGTTCTACTCGTATCCCAGCTGTTGTTGAAGCTGTTAAGGCTGAAACTGGGAAAGAACCAAACAAATCAGTAAACCCTGATGAAGTTGTTGCCATGGGTGCTGCGATTCAAGGTGGTGTGATCACTGGTGATGTCAAAGACGTTGTCCTTCTTGACGTAACACCATTGTCACTTGGTATCGAAACAATGGGTGGTGTCTTCACAAAACTCATCGACCGCAACACTACAATCCCAACATCTAAATCACAAGTCTTCTCAACAGCAGCAGACAACCAACCAGCCGTTGATATTCACGTTCTTCAAGGTGAACGCCCAATGGCAGCAGATAACAAGACTCTTGGACGTTTCCAATTGACAGATATCCCAGCTGCACCTCGTGGAATTCCTCAAATCGAAGTAACTTTCGACATCGACAAGAACGGTATCGTATCTGTTAAAGCCAAAGACCTTGGAACTCAAAAAGAACAAACTATTGTCATCCAATCAAACTCAGGTTTGACTGATGAAGAAATCGACCGCATGATGAAAGATGCAGAAGCAAACGCTGAAGCAGATAAGAAACGTAAAGAAGAAGTAGACCTTCGTAACGAAGTAGACCAAGCAATCTTTGCGACTGAAAAGACAATCAAGGAAACTGAAGGAAAAGGCTTCGATGCAGAACGTGATGCTGCCCAAGCTGCCCTTGATGACCTTAAGAAAGCGCAAGAAGACAACAACTTGGACGAAATGAAAGCAAAACTTGAAGCATTGAACGAAAAAGCTCAAGGACTTGCAGTTAAACTCTACGAACAAGCCGCAGCAGCGCAACAAGCTCAAGCAGGAGCAGAAGGCGCACAAGCAACAGGAAACGCAGGTGATGACGTCGTAGACGGAGAGTTTACGGAGAAATAGGCGGTAAGACAGAACTAAAAATTGAAAGTTTTTAGTTCGTAGTCGAACCCCCGCGAGGATGATTAGGGTTTTTGGGAGTCTGAAAGACGAACCTAAAATCCAATCAGCTACCGCGTCAAAAGTTGTTTTGAAAATTAGATGAGGCGGATAGGTCTTTGTTTTAGCCTCGGTCTGATGTTATAAGTATAGGAAGAAATCCAGAGGTTGCAACCCAGCCTCTGTTTTTCGGTAAAAAGGGGCTAAACCCAATTTATTTGAGTTTTTATTATCAATATGAAAGAAAGGAATTGAACCCGACCTAGATTGAGGTTTTGTTCCGCAATATTAACAGAAAGGAATAAGGGTGTTCGAGTAACTGAACACGGGCTACGGACTATGCCAAAAAGATAGTTTTTTCTAGGACGTAAGCGTCCGTCGTCAAAACTTCTATTTTGGCTGTGTCCGTTTGACGCCCTTTGTATCTTGAATTATGAACAATACTGAATTTTATGATCGTCTGGGGGTGTCAAAAAACGCTTCGGCAGACGAGATCAAAAAAGCTTATCGTAAGCTTTCGAAAAAATATCACCCAGATATCAACAAGGAGCCTGGTGCTGAGGAAAAGTACAAGGAAGTTCAAGAAGCCTATGAGACTTTGAGTGACGACCAAAAACGGGCTGCCTATGACCAATATGGTGCGGCTGGAGCCAATGGTGGCTTTGGTGGTGCTGGTGGCTTTGGCGGATTTGACGGAGCAGGTGGCTTCGGTGGTTTTGAAGATATCTTCTCAAGTTTTTTCGGAGGAGGCGGAGCTTCGCGCAACCCAAACGCTCCTCGTCAAGGGGATGACCTCCAGTATCGTGTGAATTTGACCTTTGAAGAAGCTATTTTTGGAACAGAAAAGGAAGTTAAATACAATCGTGAAGCCAGCTGTCGTACATGTAACGGATCTGGTGCTAAGCCAGGGACAAGTCCAGTCACTTGTGGACGCTGTCATGGCGCTGGTGTTATTAACGTCGACACGCAGACTCCTCTTGGTATGATGCGCCGCCAAGTAACCTGTGATGTCTGTCATGGTCGTGGAAAAGAAATCAAAGATCCATGTACAACTTGTCATGGAACAGGTCATGAAAAACAAGCTCATAGCGTACATGTGAAAATTCCTGCTGGTGTGGAAACTGGTCAACAAATTCGTCTAGCTGGTCAAGGTGAAGCAGGCTTTAACGGTGGGCCTTATGGTGACTTGTATGTAGTAGTTTCTGTGGAAGCTAGCGACAAGTTTGAACGTGAAGGAACCACTATTTTCTACAAGTTAAATCTTAATATCGTCCAAGCTACTCTTGGAGATACTGTTGAAATTCCAACCGTGCATGGAGATGTTGAATTGGTTATCCCAGAAGGAACACAGACTGGCAAGAAATTCCGTCTACGTGGCAAGGGAGCACCGAGCCTTCGTGGCGGTGCCGTTGGTGACCAATACGTTACTGTTAATGTCGTGACTCCGACAGGTTTGAACGACCGCCAAAAAGCAGCGCTTAAAGAATTCGCAGCTGCTGGCGACTTGAAAGTCAATCCAAAGAAAAAAGGATTCTTTGACCATATAAAAGATGCCTTTGAAGGAGAATAAAGTAAAAAGAGCCGAGTGGCTCTTTTTAAAGCGTAAACCAGCTATATCCCATCAACTATACACCACAATTGAGACAACTCATTCACCGTTTCATAACTAATACTCTTCGAAAATCTCTTCAAACCGCGTCAACGTCGCCTTGCCGTACTCCAGTATAGTCTGCGGCTAGTTTCCTAGTTTGCTCTTTGATTTTCATTGAGTACAAATCAAATACTTTCCAGAGTTTTCGCTGTAATGAAAACACCTGAAACCGGTTGATTTCAGGTGTTCGGAAACTTTGAGACTAGGTTCAAAGTTTAGGTATGGAACTTCGAAGAAGGTCGCTACCGTCCGTCATTACTTAAGGAAAGTCTTAAAAAATCTATAAATTAAAAAGAGCCGTCGGGCTCTTTTTAATTATCCTCAAGCTCCTGTGTTTCTTTTATTACAGCTAGTCTGGTTTGGAAATCTTTTTCTAAGACTTTGAACTTGTAGGTCAAGTCTTTTTGGTATTCCTTGATAAGGGCTTTTTGTTGGTCGATGATTTGCAGGCTGTTTTGGATGATATCCAAATCAGCCTTGATAGCTTCGACGCGGTCAGTTGTATCTAGAACTTCATCCTGAATGGCTTGGCGATTTTTCACGACAAAATAACTTCCAGCTGCAGCTCCTGCAAATAGCAATAGATTGGATAGTTTCATGGCATCTCCTTAAGCGTTTTTAATGGTTTCGGCGACTTGGGCAAGTTTGTCAAAGTCGGGTTCGTGGGCGATAAAGTCAATCTTGAGGTCATCTTCTGCACCGTAGCGAGGTACGAGATGCACGTGAGTATGAAAGACTGTTTGACCAGCAACTTCTTCACAGTTAGCAATGATATTCATGCCAGCAGCCTTGGTAGCCTTCATGACTTTTTGAGCCACTGTTGGCACCTGGGCAAAGAGTTGACTGGCGCTGGCAGCATCCATTTCTAAAAGATTGCGATAGTGCTCTTTTGGTACAATGAGGGTGTGTCCAGGCGTTACTTGAGAGATATCAAGAAAGGCAAGAACCTGCTCATCTTCGTATACTTTTGAAGCAGGAATCTCTCCTGCGATAATCTTACAAAAAATGCAATCTGACATAAAATCCACCTCTACTGTATTGAATTTTGATATAATATAGCTACATTATACCAGATTCGGAGAAAATATGTTAGAAATTAAAAACCTGACAGGTGGCTATGTTCACGTCCCTGTCTTGAAAGATGTGTCCTTTACAGTTGAAGGTGGGCAGTTGGTCGGTTTGATTGGTCTCAATGGTGCTGGGAAATCAACGACAATCAATGAGATTATTGGACTGTTGACACCTTACAGTGGGGAAATTAAGATTAACGGTCTCACCCTGCGAGAAGATGCGACCAGCTATCGCAAGCAGATTGGGTATATCCCAGAAACGCCTAGCTTGTATGAGGAATTGACCCTCAGGGAGCATATTGAGACGGTTGCCATGGCCTATGGTATTGAGCAAAAAGTGGCTTTTGATCGTGTGGAACCTTTGTTAAAAATGTTTCGTTTGGATCAAAAATTAGACTGGTTTCCAGTGCATTTCTCAAAAGGGATGAAGCAGAAGGTCATGATTACCTGTGCTTTTGTCGTAGATCCGAGTCTTTTCATCGTTGATGAGCCTTTTCTTGGCCTCGATCCGCTGGCCATTTCTGACTTGATTCAGCTTCTAGAAGTGGAAAAGCAAAAAGGCAAGTCCATTCTCATGAGTACCCACGTGCTAGACTCAGCAGAAAAGATGTGTGATGCCTTTGTCATTCTCCACAAGGGAGAGGTTCGGGCTCAGGGGAACCTCCAGCAACTGCGGGGTGCTTTTGCCATGCCTGATGCTAGTTTGAATGATATTTACTTGGCTCTAACCAAAGAGGAGGACCTATGAAAGACTTGTTTTTAAGGAGAAAGCAGGCTTTTCGTAAGGAGTGTGTTGGTTATCTGCGTTATGTTCTCAATGATCACTTTGTCTTGTTCCTGCTAGTTCTCATTGGTTTTCTAGCTTACCAGTACAGTCAACTCTTGCAACATTTTCCTGAAAATCATTGGCCTATCCTCTTGTTTTTGGGGATTGTATCTGCCTTGCTTTTGGCTTGGGGAGGAATCGCGACCTATATGGAAGGACCTGACAAGCTCTTTCTCTTAGTCAGTGAAGAGGAGGTTAAGTCCCACCTCAAAGGACAGACAGTGCGCTCGCTAGTCTTTTGGCTCTTTGTCCAAACCCTTTTCTTGCTTTTATTTGCGCCCTTGTTTTTAGCCATGGGCTATGGTTTTCCAGTCTTTCTCATCTATGTTGTTTTATTGGGAGCTGGAAAATATCTCCTCTTTCGCCAAAAAGCCAGTAAATTTTATACTGAGACTGGTCTCAACTGGGACTATGTGATTGCCCAAGAAAGCAAACGCAAGCAAGTTTTGCTTCGTTTCTTTGCTCTCTTTACTCAGGTCAAGGGCGTTTCAAATAGTGTCAAACGTCGCGCTTATCTAGATTTCATCCTTAAAGTAGTTCAGAAAGTGCCTGGGAAGATCTGGCAAAATCTCTATCTTCGTTCTTATCTGCGAAATGGAGACCTCTTTGCCCTCAGTCTCCGTCTCTTGCTCCTATCCTTGTTAGCTTTGATCTTTATCGAGCAGTCTTGGATTGCGACGGCAGTGGTTGTCCTGTTTAATTACCTTATGCTCTTCCAGTTGTTGGCTCTCTATCGTGCTTTTGACTACCAGTATTTGACCCAGCTCTTTCCACTAGAAAAAGGGGAGAAAGAGAAGGGACTACAGGAAGTTATCCGAGGATTGACAGGTTTTGTTTTATTGGTTCAGCTGATAGTTGGTTTGATTACCCTCCAAGAAAAACTAGCTCTTCTAGCCCTGCTTGGAGCTGGACTGGTCCTGCAAATCTTGTATCTCCCTTATCAGGTGAAACGTCAGATGCAGGACTAATACTCTTCGAAAATCTCTTCAAACTACGTCAGCTTTATCTGCAACTTGCGGCTAGCTTCCTAGTTTGCTCTTTGATTTTCATTGAGTATAACATTGCTTATATGATACTAAAAAAGAAGTTGAGTTCTGTCTCAGCTTCTTTTATTTTCTACAAGATAATGGTTGGTCCGTAGAGACTCAACTTAGTCTTGACTTGGTCAAAGTGGAAACGGTCATAGGCCCGCCAAGCGGCGCGAGTAGGAGCATCTGGATTGAGAGCACTGAGGCCCATGAGGAGACTGGAAGTTTGGTAAAATTTTTCCAGCTCAATCAAGAATCGATTATCCATTGTCTCAGCTTTAGAGAGAAAGCGGAGGATATTGTTCAGTTGCTCCTGAAAGCGAACGTCATCAGCTGTTGCCTGTTTGCATGCTTGATAGGCTTTGTTTAACTCAGTAATCAAAATCTGAGCTCTTTTGATAGGTTCTGTATCTGTCATGAGAATTCCTCCTTTAATCTGGGTGCTAGTCTTGTTTCTAGCAACTGTTTTTTTGATACTGCCAGTCTATCACTTTTATCTCCTTTTTCAGCTTTAAATCTTTAATTGTCATTGAAATTTCCTGAATGGTAATAGCGGGATTTTATGATAAAATAGTTGTAAGGTTATTATAGTTATTTTGTAAAACCTTCGACACTTTAGGAATTTTTAAGAACCGTTTAGGATTTGGTGAAAAATAGTTTCTAGACTTATGGTATCCTCTCTTCAGGAGGTTTTATCCATGAACTATATCATCATCCAAAAAGAGAAAGAAATTTTCAAATTAAACATAAAGGATATCTACTATATCCAAACGCATCCAAGTAAAGCCCATACCGTGCAGATTGTTACAGAAAACGCTAGCTTTGATCTGTTTCAAAATTTAAGCAATCTTGAGAAACAATATGGGGAAACCTTGACGAGATGTCATCGAAATTGTCTGGTCAACCTTGAACGACTAAAATCCATGGATATCCAAAGAAAGACTCTTTTTCTTGGAGAAGAAGGTCGATATGCTGTTCAGTATGCCAGACGTCGCTATAGAGACATTCGCCAAAAATGGTTGAAACAAGGAGAGTAAGAAGATGAGAATATTTGTTTTAGAAGATGACTTTTCCCAACAAGTTAGAATTGAAACGACGATTGAAAAACTTTTGAAAAAACAGAGTATCATTCCTAGTTCTTTTGAAGTCTTTGGGAAACCAGACCAACTGCTGGCAGAGGTGGATGAGAAGGGGGTGCATCAGCTTTTCTTTTTGGATATTGAGATTCGAAACGAAGAGATGAAGGGGCTAGAAGTGGCTAGAAAGATTCGGGATCGGGATCCTTATGCTCTAATCGTCTTTGTGACAACTCACTCGGAGTTTATGCCCCTGTCCTTTCGCTACCAAGTGTCAGCTTTGGACTACATTGATAAGGCCTTGTCGACAGAGGAGTTTGAATCTCGGATCGAGACAGCCCTCCTCTATGCCAATAGTCAAGATAGTAAAAGTCTGGCGGAAGATTGCTTTTACTTTAAATCAAAATTTGCTCAATTCCAGTATCCCTTTAAAGAGGTTTACTATCTCGAAACGTCGCCTAGAGCCCATCGTGTTATTCTCTATACCAAGACGGATAGGTTGGAATTTACAGCGAGTTTAGAGGAGGTTCTCAAGCAGGAACCCCGTCTCTTGCAGTGCCACCGCTCTTTTCTCATCAATCCTGCCAATGTGGTTCAATTGGATAAGAAAGAAAAACTCCTTTTCTTTCCCAATGGTGGAAGCTGTCTAATCGCGCGTTATAAGGTCAGGGAAGTGTCTGAGGCTATCAATAACTTACACTGAGTGAGGTGATGGAATGGAATTAGTTTGGAAGATAGTATATGCGTTTTTGATATCTGGATTGGAATTGTTTATATTTTTTAAGGTGGATGGAATTGTTCTGACTCTGGAGAGAGTTTTTAAGGCCTTTCTTTTTAAGATACTTTTGGCAGTTGTTTTTGTAACGATTAGCTATATAGTAGGAAATGCTTACCTATCTTATTTTGTGGAACCCTTGTACGGCATAGGTTTATCTTTCTTGTTTTTAAGAGGGTTTTCTAAAAAACTCCTTCTATTTTATGGTCTCTTTCCAATGATATTGGTAAATCTCTTTTATAGAGGAATCTCCTATTTTGTGCTTCCATTTTTGGGGCAAGGGCAAGTGTACGATGACCTCTCTTTTATTTGGTTATTTATAAAAATTTTCATTTGCTTTATTTCTCTAGCCTTTTTGAAATGGTTAGACTATGATTTTACTAGCTTGAGAAGGGAGATTCTAGACAAAGATTTTCAAAAGTCTCTGACTAAGATTAACTGGATAATGGGAGCCTACTATCTAGTGATGCAAAGTTTGTCTTATTTAGAATATGTACAAGATATTCAATCAACGACTATTCGCCATCTGATTCTGGTGTTTTACTTGCTCTTTTTTATGGGGATTATCAAGAAATTGGATACCTACTTGAAGGAAAAACTTCAGGAGAAACTGAACCAAGAGCAGGTTTTGCGCTATAGAGAAATGGAGCGGTATAGTCGGCATATAGAGGAACTTTACAAGGAAGTACGGAGCTTTCGTCATGATTATGCCAACCTCTTGACTAGCCTACGCCTAGGTATTGAAGAGGAGGATATGGAGCAGATAAAAGAGGTCTACAACTCCGTTTTAAAGGACTCCGTCCAGAAATTTCAGGACAATAAATATGACCTTGGACGGTTGGTGAATATTCGTGATCGTGCCCTCAAAAGTCTCCTTGCAGGAAAATTTATAAAAGCCAGAGAAAAGGATATTGTCTTTAATGTCGAAGTTCCTGAGGAGATTCAAGTTGAGGGGATGAGTCTGCTTGATTTTTTAACTATCGTATCTATCCTTTGTGACAATGCTATTGAAGCCAGTGCAGAGGCTAGTCAACCTCATGTTTCAATCGCCTTTTTAAAAAATGGAGAACAGGAGATCTTTATCATTGAAAACTCCATCAAAGAAGAGGGCATAGATGTTTCTGAAATCTTCTCTTTTGGAGTTAGTTCTAAAGGGGAGGAACGAGGTGTTGGTCTCTATACCGTCAGGAAGATTGTTGAAAGTTATCCCAATGCTAGTCTCAATACAACCTGTCAAAATCAAGTCTTTCGTCAGGTTTTGACAATGTTATCAATTGAATGACAGCAAGTAATAGAATGATTAAATAATGGAATAAATATAACAGAATTCTATAATATAAATGTTTTGGAAAGATTAATTATGGATTTTTATAATTTTTAAGTTTTTTTACCATTTGTTAAGTCAATAAGGGATTTAAGAAGAAACGAGACTAGACAGTAGCTATCCTGAGGTTACTGTCTTATTCTTTTACAACAAAATAGGCTTCATAATATCTATAGGAGATTTACCCACTACAAATATTATAAAGCCAAGCTTTTTATCCAAAAGCACTTTGTATGATTACATTTGTTGATAATTTCTAGACCTATTGGCTTGGTTTGATGAGTTAGATGTTAATATGCTTAATATTGAATCTAACCACCATCCTCCACCTGTAATTTGATTGAGTTCAGTAGTTGTTAATTCTTGAAATGAAGTTAGGTTTTGTTTCTTATCCATGTTATGATTCTCCTGTTTTATAAGATAATAAATAGTTATAGAGTGTTATCTGAAAATTAATTAGAATGTGTTAAAATTTTATCTTTGAAATAATCAAAATATGTTTTCTTTGCAGTTACACTAGTGACGCGACCTTGTAGACCATATTGGATGAGTTTACTGTCCTCACCAGATAGTTTTGCAAGAGCGGTTAATTTAAAGAGATTTCCTTGCTCTGTTCTGGTGGGAGTTTGATCAATGCTCTGAAGTTGGCCGATGATGGTAATACCGTGATTTCCAATCTTCTCAAGTTTTAATCTTACAGTTTGTCCTTTATCTAGTAAGGGGAGATAGTCAGATGATACGTAGTAAGTGATTAGTACTTCTCTTGTATCTGTTATAATAGGGAATATTTGAGCAATTTCTGTACCAGTTGGAATTCTATTTTTACCTTCAAATTCGCTGTTCAGATGAACGATACCTTTACTTGGAGCGGTTAAGGTATTGTTTTCCAAGCGCTGTGTCGCTTGATCTAGTTGTACTTTTAATTCTGTTAGTTGATTTTCCACAGCTAGTTGTTGCTGAGAAGTTGTTTGTAAAAACTGAGTACGAAGTACTTCAATTTTGGTTTCTAAACTATTATCATAAGTTGCTACACTTCCGATACCAGCTTGCTGAATTTTGAGACTTGCGATAGATGATTCAAGGCCTGTAACACTTTGATTGATTTGAGATAAAAATTGCTCTTCTATAGCTCCTTGTGTTTGTCCTTGTGATGCTACCAGATAACTATTCAAGGTTGACTGGTGTGGATTGCCAGTCGGTAAGCGTGCTCTTTTGTTTATGATAGCATCTCTCAGCTCTTGATATTCTCCAATTTGTTGTTGAATTTTTGTAATTTCTTGTTCGATAGCTGATGAACTGCTATTAGCAAGATTGGCTTGATTTGAAACTTCAGTGTTAGTCTTTGAGATACCCAGCTCAATATCATGAGCTTGTTTAGTAAAATTCATAAAGGTATTATAGTAGCCAAACTCATCCTCACCAGAAAAAAGATCGGTATTTTTTTCTAAGCTTTGTTTCAAAATTCCAAGTCCTTCTTTTTGCTTCTCAAGTCTTTGTAACTGAGTTTCTAAGGCAGTTTTCTGACTTTCTTCCATTGTTTCAGAGTATTTGATGAGTAAGTCACCTTTTTCAACTACTTGATTTGCCACTAAATGATTAGCTAAGATAGGATTATCACTGGTTGACTGAATGGATGCAATGACACTTGTAGGAGTGACTTCTCCTTGCGATGTAACAGTAATCTCTTTTGTAGCAACAAGGGAGAAAATCACGATGAAAGTAAACAGTAATGAAAGTGGTATGATCAATACTGTCGCATAATTATGGTAACGTCTCTGATAAAACTCGACGCTTCTAAAAAGATTAGGATTCATAACATTCTCCTTATTTGTTGAATAGATGATGGTAGAAGCCTTGCGCCTGTATTAACTCTTGATGACTACCAACTTCAATGATTTTCCCTTGGTCAAGAACAATGACACGGTTAGTCCGTTCGGCTATACTTAGACGATGGGCTACAAAGAGAATGGTTTTATCAGTTAGGGACATAAGATTATCTATAACCTTTTTCTCAGTCAAAACATCGAGAGCACTAGTAGCTTCATCTAGTATTAAAACAGGAGATTTAGTTAAAAGAGCACGAGCGAGGGCGATTCGTTGCTTCTGTCCTCCTGACAGACCTGCTCCATCAGAAAGTTGAGTTTGATAGCCCATAGGCATTCTTTCAATATCTTGACGGATTTCAGCTAATTCGCAAGCTTTTAGAATATCTTCTTGGCTAATCATACTATTACCGCCCAAGGTTAAGTTTTCCAAGATAGAGCCATTAAAGATATAGGCTTGTTGGGGCAGGTAATTAATATGACGTCGCAAGATTTTTTTATCAATATTTTTAATATCCTGATGATTGATGGTAATCTGTCCTTTGTAAGGGTCAAAGAAGTTGACAATCATTTTGGCTAGAGTTGTTTTACCAGAACCACTAACTCCAACTAGGCTAACCTTATCACCTTCTTTAATCGTTAGATTGATATCTGTTAAGGTATCTCGCCCAAAACCATACTTATAAGAAAGGTCATCAAATTCAATATCGCCCATCAAAAAATTTGAATGAACAGGATTTTCTTGAACTTGAAATTCAGATTCGACTAAGTAGACCTCGTTCAAGCGGTTATTAGCAACCTTCGCAGATTGGAGTTTAGTTTGTAGGTTGATAATATTTTCCATAGGAGTTGTAAAGTAAGAAAGAAGTGTATTAAAGGTAATCAGCTGACCGATAGAAATCTTACTCGACATGACTAATTGAGCACCAAACCATAGGATAAAGATATTAAGAACTAACTTTGTTCCTTGTTTTAAATTAGTTTGTAAAATAGAATATTTAGTAAGTTTAAAGGATTTTTCCAAATAATCGACAAATTCACTGTCAATATTTTGGTAGCGATTTTCTTCACTTGTGAGTGACTTGATGGTTTCGATCCCGTTGATATCTTCGATAATAGCAGAACTAACCATAGAATTACTTTGCATGACATCATGGTTCATTTTTTCAAAAGGTTTCATAAAAGAAAAGATGATGAATATGTAAATAGGGATAGAAATAAGAGAAAGAAGAAAGAGGTTAGGATTTTGTGCCAGTAAGACACTCCCTACAAGGATCAGAATGGAAACATCAAGAAGAAGAGAGAGAATGGTAGAAGCTAAGGCATCTATAATAGAGTTGGCATCTGTGAATCGTGAAATGATTTCCCCTGTACGACGTGTCGCAAAGAAAGACATAGGAAGTTCAAAGATATGGCGAATATAGGCCAAAATTACATCAATGCTTAATCTCTGACTCAGAACAGTTAGGAGATAATCTCTGGAGAAGCTCATGGCTTGTTGGAGAATATAGGTGATAATTAGACCAATTGAGATGATTCCTAAAGTTGATCTCATCTGATTTGGGATGTACTCATCCAAGATTCCTTGGAGATAATAAGAACCACCGATATTGATAATAGTGACCAATAAGCTTGAGAGAACAATGTAAGCAATGAGAGATTTTTGTTTGAAAATCAGAGGGAGGAAGCTCAGTAGACCATTCTTTTTATCTTTATGGGGTTGATAGCTGGGTTTGGGAGCTAGAAAAATAGCTACTCCAGTCCATTCAGAGAAAAAGCGTTCTTTTGACATTTTGGTGATTTTTACAGAAGGATCAGGATCACCAATAATCAGATAGTCTTTCTTTGTTTGATAGACAACATAGTAATGTTGGAGTTTCCCTTCTTTGTTAACGTGAACGATAAATGGATAGGGGACATCGCTCATATCAAAGAGCGTTTTATCTGCTTGAACAGGCCTTGTTTCAAAGCCCATTTCATCAGCGGCTTTTACAATGCCAAGAGCAGTAGTCCCTTCTTTATTGGTCTTTGCAAGTTCTCTCAAGTGAGCTAGAGAAAAATCTGAACCATAGAATTTAGCAATCGAGGCTAAGGTAGCGACACCACAGTCTCTAGCATCTATTTGAGGAACAAATGTACGTTTATAAGAAGTCATTGGCAATTCCCTTCATATAATATGATGAGTTTATTATGCCATAATAATAAGTTCATATTTTGTGAAATCTTGAATTGTCATTGAAACTTCCTGAATGGTAAAAAATGATTAGAAATTATCTTTTTTTAAAAAATTTAGCGGTAGTTTCAAATGAAAAGCTAATTCAAGACGATTCGATGACAATTCAAGATTTGGATGAAAAATTTAAAAAAACAGTGATATACTAAACTTGTCAAGGTTGCAACAGGACAAAAATTAGAAATAAAAAGGAGTATTTGTCATGGATACAAAAATGATGTCACAATTTTCTGTTATAGATAATGAAATGCTTGATAGAATAGAGGGAGGAATATTTGGGGTTGATGATGCTGTGTTTTGGACGGTAGGCGGCTATGTTGTAGGTAGAATTGTTGATACAGCAATTGGTGATTTTACGAATCAATGCCGGAAAAATCCTCATCAGTGGTTCTGTGTTCGTGTATAGATATAATAGTGTTGTATTGTATAAGAATATATATAACTTAATGACCTATGTACGGATAGAAACTGTTCTTTTGCAAACGAGTCGCTTATTCAATTATAAGTTTACGTGCTCCTAGTCACAGTTCTTGTGCTTGATGGAAAGAATGACACCTATAAAAATACGAGGTAGTGGCTGTACCACTCATTTATTCACCTATCCGTGATTTGTAGTAGTGATAGGCTTTCTCATTATTATTATAAAACAAAATAAAGAGCACAACACTTTTTCATTCTGTGTTGTGCCTTAAGTAAAACGAAAGGAATGAATTATAACAATGAAAAAAATTGATTATATTGCTTTGAATGAAGTAGAATTAGAGACAATTAGTGGTGGAGATGACTGTTTTATTGGAGATATCGGATGTATTGGCTGGGGGATTTTGAAGAGTATCGGAGGGATGATAAAACCTGGTCCATATGTTCCTCCAGTATGCATTCCAAAAAGTTCATGGAATCCTGCACCTCCAGTTCCATGTTAAAAGGTGCTTGTAAACTTCTATAAAAATTGAATAATCGACTTGTTCGGTATTTTGTTGAAACTCCGGAACTATAATATACAGGTGCTATTAAGGATTATTTTAGCTGATTTAAATAGGTGAAAACTAAAAACTAATGGCTAGTTGGAACATTAAAAATTAACTGCTTAACCAAATCTTGCTTCAAATAATTCTTGAACAAGTCTAATAAATTAAACGAATAAGATAGGTTATTAACACAGTCTTGTTCGTTTTTTCTAATACATTATTTAATTAATACACTTATAAAATTAGAAAGCAGTAGAACTGGGAAATACTACCACAGGTTTATTATTAACTTTGTCAGTATTGTTTGAAATCTCAAAAAGTATTTTAAACTATATGTGTTTAGTTCTTTAGTTGGATTGTTGTTGAGTATAACTATTTTTGTATAGATGAAAATCTTGTTATTGTTCAAGATGTTTTGATGATCATTTATGATTTCAGTGATTCAAAATCAAAATGAGTGCTATACTAGCAGTGTAAAGGTTGTAGCTAAACTAAGATAAAGCATACATTTAGGAGGAAATCTTATGAAGAAAAAAATATTAATCATTTTAACCTTGTATCTGATCATGTCCATCTTTCTTTATCCGCTTAGGGAGAGTATTTGGTATCATCTATTTTATACCATAGCCTATCTGATTGCGGTTATGATCTATTTTGTTTTAATTGAAAAGAAAGAAAAGGAATGAAAACTTTTCTTGCTAAAAAACGGAATATCTTCCTTGCGAGATTGTTCCTATGTCAGTTGCTTTTGCTTGTCTCTACTTATCTATTTTTATCTCGTCAGTTTTTACATTTTTCCTTAATTTTTCAATTGCTTCTAGTTATTATTAACTTAGCTTCTATTTTGGTTACTGTTTATCTCACTAGGGAGATGAGGATAAGAGAGTTTGAAGATGATGATTTGGTTAGTCCTAGAATCAATCAACTTATGTTCATCGGCTTGACAGGCTTTATGTGTATTATTTGTTTGTATAGAGGTATCACAGTAACAGAATCCTATCAGCAATTAATTGTCTACATTGGCGCTATTCTCTGCTTGATTATCATGTTTCTGCTCATTTGGGGATTGAAGTATTATAAAAAGTAGAAGCTAATGAAGTATAAAAGGGTAAGTGTTTTTGAAATACTTACCCTTTTATAATGAAGATTTTGCAATTCAAGATGTTTCGATGACAATTCAAGATTTGGATGAATTTGTAATCTTAAATAAGGTAAGATAAAGATAACAAATGTAAAGGAGTATTCTTATGAAGAAACAAAAGATAAAATCGCTATTACTTGTACCACTTGTATTTGCATCTATTACTACGGGTGTTGTATATGCAGAAGAACAGACTACTTCATCTATCCAGGCGAATGATAGTTCTCTTGTGGCACCAGATTTGCCATCGGCTAAGGAAAATGTGGAGCATAAACCTTCCGTTGTAACTCCCGAGGAGTATGAGCAGAATGTTGCGGAATTTAAAAAGATAGATATTGAAGCCGTTCGTCAATCTTTTACTGGGGACCAATTGGAACATACTATATATTTTGGTAGAAAAACATGCTCTCATTGTCGTCAATTTTCTCCTGAATTGAAAGAATTTAATAACCTGATTGAAAAGAAGTTAGAGTATTATGATTTGGATGGTAAAGATTTTGACGGGGAAGCGAGAGAGTTTCTATTTAAAAAAGTCGGTATTCCAGGAACACCAACAATTTTGTATTTAAGAAATGGACATCCGATATCTGGATGGGTTGGTGGGGGAGCGACTGCACAACAGGTGTATGATTATATGTACTCGAGAAACTCACCTAAGCAAACGGAGACAGTGGCATCTTCTGAGGATACAGTAACTGGAAGTGTCCGTGATGATAAAACAGGAGAGGTGAAGAATTCAAAGGAAAATTCGACCAATAACAGTGATAACAGAGAGCCATTGAAGGATAATATTCCTCCTTCTAACACTATAACTGTTCAGTCTGAAGATTTGGTAATGATAGATAAAAAGAAGCGAGGGGAGTCATCTCAGACGATTTCTGAAAATACTGAGAAGTTACAAACTACTTTATCCAAGGTTGAGGGGAATGATTCTCCCTCCAAAACCACTCATTTGAGTAAACAATTACTACCTAATACAGGAGTGGAAGAAAGTTACAATCTATTACGTCTAGCGGTTGCACTCTTAATTACTTCAGGTATGATTAAGTGGAGACAAAGAATTCATAAATAAAAATAGATGGTAAACAGGTGCAATGATATTATTTGTTTGTAATAACATATGGCTAGAATTTTCCTATAGACAAGAGTGAAAGGGCAAGTATGTTTTTAATGCTTGCTTTTTAAATTTTTTAACAATTCAAGACGTTTTGATGACAATTCAAGATTTGGATGAAAAAAATTAATAAACGATGATATACTAAACTTGTCAAAGTTGCAACAGGATAAAAAATTAAAAATAAAAAAAGGAGTATTTGTCATGAATACAAAAATGATGGAACAATTTGAAATTATGGATACTGAAATGCTTGCTTGTATAGAGGGTGGGGATGTATCTGGTATTTATAGAGGGTATGCTTATCAGGACAGTCCATTTGGTCCTTACCCTTCTATATTAAAAAATTCAGGTCCTTTCCCAGTAAGTGGGTACTGCCCGCGTGGTTATCGTGACCTTGGTTATATAGGAGCAGGTTTTCATTTATGTGGAATATAGGCTGAAATATAAGAAATGAGGAAGAATTTCTATGAAAAAGTATCAGCTTCTATTCAAAACAAGTGCAATTTTATCCTACCTATTTTTCGTATTTGGTCTTTCTCAGCTGACGCTTATCGTCCAAAACTATTGGCAATTTTCTTCTCAGATAGGCAATTTATTCTGGATTCAAAATATCTTGAGTTTACTTTTTATTGGAGTCATGATTGTGGTTCTTGTTAAGACAGGCCATGGTTATCTCTTTCGCATTCCAAGAAAAAAATGGCTTTGGTATTCGATTTTGACAGTATTAGTGGTAGTGTTCCAGATCTCTTTTAACGTTCAGACAGCTAAACATGTTCAGTCAACTGCGGAAGGTTGGGCTGTATTGATTGGTTATAGTGGGACTAACTTTGCAGAGCTAGGTATTTATATAGCCCTGTTCTTTCTGGTTCCACTGATGGAAGAGTTAATCTATAGAGGATTACTGCAACATGCTTTCTTTAAGCATTCGCGATTTGGTCTTGATTTGCTTCTTCCTTCTATTTTATTTGCTCTCCCTCATTTTTCAAGCCTGCCTAGTCTGTTAGATATCTTTGTCTTTGCAACATCTGGAATCATCTTTGCTGGTTTGACCCGCTATACCAAGAGCATTTATCCATCCTATGCGGTGCATGTTATCAATAATATCGTAGCGACATTACCATTTTTGCTGACTTTTTTACACAGGATATTTAGCTAAAAATAGTAGATTAAAAATAATTATCGATTATAAGAAGTGAATAATAGAATTTAATATTATTCACTTCTTATTAGTTGATTGGGAAGATTGTGCTCTTTGAGTAATTCAAGACATTTCGATGACAATTCAAGATTTGGATGAAAAAAATTAATAAACAGTGATATACTAAACTTGTCAAAGTTGCAACAGGAAAAAAATTAAAAATAAAAAGGAGTATTCATCATGAATACAAAAATGATGTCACAATTTCATGAAATGGATATAACTATGTTATCTAGTATTGAAGGAGGCAAGAATAATTGGCAAACTAATGTCTTAGAAGGTGGTGGTGCAGCTTTTGGTGGCTGGGGCTTAGGAACAGCCATTTGTGCTGCGAGTGGTGTTGGAGCGCTATTTATGGGAGAATGTGGATACATAGGAGCTAAATTTGGTGTGGCTCTTTGGGCAGGAGTAACAGGTGCAACGGGTGGATTTTGATAAAAGGAGATTTGTATGAATACTTATTATAATGTAGATGAAACAATGTTAAGTGAGATTTATGGAGGTAATTCCGGAGGAGCGGCTGTAGTTGCTGCTTTAGGTTGTGCAGCGGGTGGAGTGAAATATGGGAAGTTTCTAGGACCATGGGGCGCTGCAATAGGAGGAATTGGAGGAGCAGTGATTTGTGGATATTTAGCCTATAGTGCTACATCATAAAAATGGAAGCTATATTTTATGAAGGCTATATTCTATATTATTCTCTTCGCTTTCCAAACATATCTTATTTATCTATCTATCTATAAGTACCTCTGATAAAAAACAAAAGACTATTGAATTAACATCATTGAATTGTTTTGTCATATTATTTCTAATCTATGATAAATTATTTTTTCTCTTCATTGCCTATGTTTTTTTGATAATTTTTATATTAAACTTGTTCCGTAACTGAAAAGTTATATACGATATGAATACAAAAATGATGGAACAATTTAAGATTATGGATACTGATATGCTGGCTAGCATTGAGGGAGGAACTGATTGGGGAACAGTGGGAAAAGGAGCTGTCTATGGAGCAGGTATCGGAGTTGCTATGTGTACGGTAGGAGGACTCCTTACTGGTGGTTCCGCATGGGCTATGACTGCTGGCTGTGCTTGGGCTGGAGCTAAACTTGGTGGTGCTTTTACTGCAATTGCTGATAATATTTGGCCATAGAAGGGAGTAGAAATTATGTTTGATTACAAAATAGTAGACAATCAAGAATTAAGTAATATTTCTGGAGGTGGATTGGGAGGAGATGTAGTTGTAGGAGCCTTGTCGGGTGCATTTCAGGCAGGACAATCTTGTATTGCTGGAGGCCCTCAAGCTTACTTGATTTGCGCAACAGGGGGCGCTATAGTAGGTGGCATTATAGCTTTTGGATTGAGACCCCCAAAATAGTTTAAAAAAGGAATGGGTGTTAATATGTTAAATGGGACTATGATTCAGCTTATACTCATTGCAATTTGTTGTGTGTACATTATTTTTAACACCAAGGCTGATAAAAACCCAAAGAGAGGATATCGTACAGCTTTGTACCTTTTCGTTATGGCTGGTATTATATCCTATATTATGAATTATCTGAATTGGTTAGATTTTTTCTTACTGATAACTCCGATAATGTGTCTATTTAAATTTGAAGATAAATGGAGTTAGCAACATTTGACACTTCAATAGGTTATTAACTATCCTTTGGCTCATTGTCAACTGTAGTGAGTTGAAGAAAAGCTAAGATCGAGAAAGGACTAATTTCGTCCTTTCTTTTTTGAGTACGACGGGCATGACGTTTATTTGATGTGTAAGTCCTCCGTGTGCACCCGCTACCGGTGAATTCAATAGCGATTCTCAAGCCCGACTATCGTGAGGTAGCGGGGAGAAGAAGGCATAGCGAAATCATGGCTTAAAGAACAGTAGTAAGACACGTTTAGAGGATAAAGTGGCTTCACACTCTAAAGCACAAATAGGTATACCTAATCCATATATTTAAATCACGAGAGTGTACGAGAAAAGATGTACGATTTATCTATTGATGTGAGGTTCTGATGAGAGCTGAAAGCATGGTAACAACGAATCATGAGAAGTTAGTCAATCTTATAGTAGTCAGGAAAGTTCTATATTGGAAGTGGAGCGAAAGGTGAACAATTGAAAGTAGAATTGTCTGTTTTGATTATTTGTTTGATAGGATGGTAGTATGAAAATATAAATGGTGACTATTCAGATCTATTTAATTTGTGCAGCTGGTGGGGGCTTATGGCCACATTAGAGGATTTAATTGGTATATAGAGTTATTAATCCAGGTATTTCTTTGAGTTTATACTCTCTATGCTGTATAGGAATACATCATGTATAAACACTTATTTTTCCTAGATTCAAAAACCTTAGACTGGTTGACGCCCTATATTCTAGTCTTGGCTTCTGACACCATTGCCTTTAATGTTTTTGTGCTAACCTTTGTATCTGTTGTGATCTTTTATTTCCTAAATCCCATGTTAGCTTTAATGGCTATATTCTTAGGGGCTGGTTATGTGGTCGGATTTTGGTTACTCAAATGGTTTGTTTTGGAAAGGCTAGAGCTAAAAGATGACGTGTAGGGAAGTCTGTTTGGTGGGGAGGATAGTTTTATGAGAATTTTTAATAAATGTCATGCCTTATTTTTTGGATTTTTAGTATTTGTAATCGTTGATGCAGCGGGGTATTCCATCAATCAAGGGAATTATTTTCAACACCAGTACACATTCATTCTTATAAAGAGTCTCTTGCTTTTCCTTAGTTTTGTCTATGCGAGATGGTTCGATATGATTTCTTTTAGGATTTTAAGCAAGAAACAACTCTTGCTCTTCATTGGAATCTTTCTTCTTACGGTGCTGGTAAATATAGGCTATCATGCTTTTTTCTCAGTTGCTTCTGGTGCCTCGGCTCAACACCTTGAGGAAACGAGTAAAGGACTTTCGCTTTCCTTTATTATAAGTGTTACAGTTTTGGGACCAATCCAGGAGGAACTCATGTTCAGAGGACTTCTTCAGGGGGCTATATTTGAAAATTCTTGGTTAGGGCTTGTACTGACTTCCTCTCTCTTTTCTTTCATGCATGAACCTTACGATGTGCCTTCGTTTTTCTATTATCTACTTGGGGGCTTGTTGCTGGGCTTTGCTTATAAAAAGAGCCAAAATTTGTGGGTTTCTACTCTAGTCCACATGTCTTACAACAGTTTGCCACTTTTAACTTATTTCTAAAAATTATGAAAAGGTAAGCAGAAGACGGTGCTTGCCTTTTTTAAGCTATAATGATAGCCTGAGCCAATTGAGATGCTTTTCTTTGAGAATCAGGTGTGGAGCGGTTGACGAATAGACCAAAAACTAGTAGAATAGTAAGGAAACTTTATACGGAGGAAAGAAATGGACTTGGGTGATAATGAGCTAACGCTGACCCCTATCCCTGGGAAGAGCGGCAAAGCTTATATGGGAAGCTACCCTGATGGGAAGCGCGTCTTTGTAAAAATGAACACCTCTCCAATCCTACCTGGCCTAGCCAGAGAACAAATCGCTCCTCAATTACTATGGACTCGTCGTTTGTCAGATGGCCGTGATATGTGTGCTCAGGAATGGCTGACGGGCAAAATCTTGACCCCTTACGATATGAATCGCAAGCAGATTATCAATATCTTGAACCGTCTCCACCGCTCGCGTCCCTTGATGAAGCAGTTGAGTCGTTTGGGATATACCATGGAAAAACCAGTTGATTTGTTGCGTTCTTGGAAACAAGAAGTACCAGAAATCTTGCAACAGAATCACTACTTGAATAGTGTGATTGCTGAGCTAGGTAAGACGGTTCCAGGTTTTAGAGAAGACCATGCAACGATTGTGCACGGTGATCTTCGCCATAGTAATTGGATTGAGACAGAGAGTGGACTCGTTTATCTAGTGGATTGGGATTCGGTTCGTCTGACGGATCGTATGTTTGATGTGGCGCATTTGCTATGCCACTACATTCCAGATCATCAGTGGCGTCAATGGTTGAGAGACTACGGCTATAAGTACAATCAGACAGTGTTAGATAAATTGTATTGGTATGGTCAGTATTCTTACTTGAACCAGATTGCCAAATACTGTGAAAATCAAGATTTAGACAATGTAAACCGGGAGATTTACGCCTTGCGCGTCTTCCGTGACAAGTATGGAAAGAAGAGATGAGAGTTAGAAATCGTAAAGGGGCGACAGAATTACTAGAGGCCAATCCTCAGTATGTGGTCCTCAATCCCTTGGAAGCTAAAGGGAAATGGCGAGACTTGTTTGGAAATGATCATCCTATTCATGTAGAGGTTGGAAGTGGGAAAGGGGCCTTCGTATCAGGAATGGCCAAGCAAAATCCTGACATCAACTACATCGGGATTGACATTCAAAAGTCGGTATTGAGTTATGCCTTAGACAAGGTGCTTGAAGTTGGAGTGCCAAATATCAAATTGCTGTGGGTAGATGGTTCAGATCTGACTGACTACTTTGAAGACGGTGAGATTGACCGCCTCTATTTGAATTTTTCGGATCCTTGGCCCAAAAAGCGCCATGAAAAACGTCGTTTGACTTACAAGAGTTTCTTGGATACCTTCAAGCGCATCTTGCCTGAGAATGGGGAAATCCATTTCAAGACAGACAATCGTGGCTTGTTTGAGTACAGTCTAGTGAGCTTTTCTCAGTATGGGATGAAACTCAATGGTGTTTGGCTGGACTTGCATGCCAGTGATTTTGAAGGCAATGTCATGACAGAGTATGAGCAAAAATTCTCCAGCAAAGGTCAAGTGATCTACCGAGTTGAAGCAGAATTTTAAGAAATAGCTTGAAAACCAGCTGTTTGAGTGCTAATGCTTTACATAAATTGACAAACGTGCTATACTGATAGTAAGAATATGAGAAAGAGAGGCGGGGAAATATCTTCGCCTCTTGCTTATGAGGAGGTGGACACAATCGCAACAATCGTAGAATTAGTCAGAGAAGTTGTAGAACCTGTCATTCAAGCGCCTTTCGAGCTCGTGGATATCGAGTATGGAAAGATTGGCAGTGACATGATTCTCAGTATTTTTGTAGATAAACCCGAAGGAATTACCTTGAACGACACGGCAGACCTGACAGAAATCATCAGTCCTGTCCTAGATACCATCAAGCCCGATCCCTTCCCAGAACAATATTTCCTAGAAATCACCAGTCCAGGCTTGGAACGCCCTTTGAAAACCAAGGATGCTGTCGCTGGAGCGGTTGGGAAATACATCCATGTCGGGCTCTACCAAGCCATCGATAAACAAAAAGTCTTTGAAGGTACCTTGGTATCCTTTGAAGAGGATGAGTTGACTATGGAGTATATGGACAAGACACGTAAGAAAACCGTCCAAATTCCATACAGTTTAGTATCAAAAGCACGTTTAGCAGTAAAATTATAGAAAAGAAAGGATAGCTTTTGAGGATTCAAAAGTGAAGAAAACATGAGTAAAGAAATGCTAGAGGCCTTCCGCATTTTGGAAGAAGACAAGGGAATCAAAAAAGAAGACATCATCGACGCAGTAGTAGAGTCGCTTCGTTCCGCTTATCGTAGACGCTATGGTCAGTCAGATAGCGTAGCCATCGACTTTAATGAAAAGACTGGTGACTTTACTGTCTATACTGTTCGTGAAGTTGTAGATGAAGTATTTGATAGCCGTTTGGAAATCAGCTTGAAAGATGCCCTTGCCATTAATTCAGCCTATGAGCTTGGTGACAAAATCAAGTTTGAAGAAGCACCTGCTGAGTTTGGTCGTGTAGCAGCCCAATCTGCCAAACAAACCATCATGGAAAAAATGCGCAAGCAAACACGTGCCATCACTTACAATACTTATAAAGAACATGAACAAGAAATCATGTCTGGTACAGTAGAACGATTTGACAACCGCTTTATTTACGTCAACCTTGGCAGCATCGAAGCCCAATTATCAAAACAAGACCAAATTCCTGGAGAGGTGTTTGCTTCCCATGACCGTATCGAAGTCTACGTTTACAAGGTTGAAGACAACCCTCGTGGTGTCAATGTCTTTGTTAGCCGTAGCCATCCTGAAATGATCAAACGCTTGATGGAGCAAGAAATTCCAGAAGTTTACGATGGAACTGTTGAAATCATGAGCGTAGCCCGCGAAGCTGGTGACCGTACGAAAGTTGCCGTTCGTAGCCACAATCCAAACGTGGACGCTATTGGGACAATCGTTGGACGTGGTGGTGCCAATATCAAGAAAATCACCAGCAAATTCCACCCAGCTCGTTACGATGCCAAGAGTGATCGTATGATTCCTGTCGAAGAAAACATTGACGTTATCGAGTGGGTAGCAGATCCAGCTGAGTTTATCTACAATGCCATCGCTCCTGCTGAGGTTGACCAAGTTATCTTTGATGAAAATGACAGCAAACGTGCCTTAGTCGTTGTGCCTGATAACAAGCTTTCTCTTGCTATCGGTCGTCGTGGACAAAACGTTCGCTTGGCGGCTCACTTGACGGGTTACCGTATCGATATCAAGTCTGCCAGTGAATTTGAAGCTATGGAAGAAGCAGGCCAAGTGGATTACGCAGCTGCGGACGAATTGATCGAAGAATAAAAGCTGCTAGAGGAGGGAAAGATGAAAACAAGAAAAATCCCTTTGCGCAAGTCTGTTGTATCCAACGAAGTGATTGATAAGCGTGATTTGCTCCGCATTGTCAAGAACAAAGAAGGGCAAGTCTTTATCGATCCGACAGGCAAGGCCAATGGTCGTGGCGCTTATATCAAGCTAGACAACGCAGAAGCCCTAGAGGCCAAAAAGAAGAGAGTCTTTAACCGCAGCTTTAACATGGAAGTGGAAGAAAGCTTTTATGACGAGTTGATCGCCTATGTGGATCACAAAGTGAAAAGAAGAGAGTTAGGACTTGAATAAGCAAAAGATAAGTAATCTCTTGGGACTTGCTCAACGAGCAGGCCGGATCATATCGGGTGAGGAATTGGTGGTTAAAGCCATCCAAGACCAGAAAGCCAAGCTAGTCTTTCTAGCCCATGATGCTGGTCCTAATCTGACCAAGAAGATTCAAGATAAAAGTGACTATTATCAAGTAGAAGTTATAACCGTGTTTTCAACACTGGAATTAAGCATAGCAGTCGGGAAACCGAGAAAGGTTTTGGCTGTGACAGATGCTGGATTTACAAAGAAAATGAGGTCTCTTATGGAATAGAAGAGGAGGACATGATTTGTCTAAGAAAAGATTGTACGAAATCGCAAAAGAGCTTGGAAAAGAAAGTAAAGAAGTTGTAGCGCGTGCAAAAGAGTTGGGCTTGGATGTGAAAAGCCACTCATCGAGCGTGGAAGCTGCTGCTGCTGAACAAATCGCAGCTAGCTTTAAACCTGCACCTGCTCCTAAAGCAGAAGCAAAACCTGTAGCACCAAAAGCAAGTGTAGAAAAGAAAGCAGAAAAGCCTGTATCAGCTAAACCAGCTGCCGCTAAGGAAGAAAGCAAATCAGCTACACCTGCAGCTCCTAAGGAAGAAAAAGTAGTGGCCGCAAGACCACAGAGTCGAAACTTCAAGGCGGAGCGTGAGGCGCGTGCCAAAGAGCAGGCAGAGCGACGCAAACAAAACAAGGGCAACAACCGTGACCAACAACAAAACGGCAACCGTCAGAAAAACGATGGTCGTAATGGTGGCAAACCTGGTCAAGGAAACCGCGACAATCGCCGATTTAACGACCAAGGGAAAAAACCACAAGGTCAAGGGAATCGTGGCAATGATCGCCGTCAGCAACAAGACTTCCAGCCAAAACAAGCTGGCCCACGTGTTGACTTTAAAGCCCGTGCAGCAGCCCTAAAAGCAGAGCAAAATGCAGAGTACGCACGCTCAAGCGAGGAGCGCTTCAAACAATCGCAAGCAGCCAAAGAAGCCTTGGCTCAAGCTAACAAACGCAAGGAGCCAGAGGAAATCTTTGAAGAAGCTGCTAAGCTAGCTGAACAAACGCAGCCAGCTATAACAGTAGCTCCTGTAGCGAAAGAAGCGCCAGTGGATACACGTCGTAAAAAACAAGCTCGACCAGACAAAGAACGTGACGATTATGATCACGAAGAAGATGGTCCTAGAAAACAACAAAAGAATCGAAGTAGTCAGAATCAAGTGAGAAATCAAAGAAATAGTAACTGGAATAACAACAAGAAAAATAAAAAAGGGAACAAGCAAAACAACCGTAACCAGACTCCAAAACCTGTTACAGAGCGTAAGTTCCACGAATTGCCAACAGAATTTGAGTATACAGATGGTATGACTGTTGCGGAAATCGCAAAACGTATTAAACGTGAACCAGCTGAAATCGTTAAGAAACTCTTTATGATGGGTGTGATGGCCACACAAAACCAATCCTTAGATGGAGAAACCATCGAACTCCTCATGGTGGATTACGGTATCGAAGCCAAACAAAAGGTTGAAGTGGATAATGCCGACATCGAACGTTTCTTTGTCGAAGATGGCTATCTTAATGAAGATGAATTGGTTGAGCGTCCACCAGTTGTAACCATCATGGGACACGTTGACCATGGTAAAACAACCCTTCTAGATACCCTTCGTAACTCTCGTGTTGCGACAGGTGAAGCAGGTGGTATCACTCAGCATATCGGTGCCTACCAAATCGTGGAAAATGGCAAGAAGATTACCTTCCTTGATACACCAGGACACGCGGCTTTTACATCGATGCGTGCGCGTGGTGCATCTGTTACCGATATTACCATCTTGGTCGTGGCGGCCGATGACGGGGTTATGCCTCAGACTATCGAAGCCATCAACCACTCAAAAGCGGCCAACGTTCCAATCATCGTAGCTATCAACAAGATTGATAAACCAGGTGCCAACCCAGAACGCGTTATCGGTGAATTGGCTGAACACGGTGTTATGTCAACTGCCTGGGGTGGAGATTCTGAGTTTGTCGAAATCTCAGCTAAATTCAACCAAAACATTGATGAATTGTTGGAAACAGTCCTTCTTGTAGCTGAAATCCAAGAACTCAAGGCAGACCCAACAGTGCGTGCGATCGGTACCGTTATCGAAGCTCGCTTAGATAAAGGAAAAGGTGCGGTCGCAACCCTTCTTGTGCAACAAGGTACTTTGAATGTCCAAGATCCAATCGTTGTCGGAAATACCTTCGGTCGTGTCCGTGCTATGACCAATGACCTTGGTCGTCGTGTTAAGGTTGCTGGACCATCAACACCAGTATCTATCACAGGTTTGAACGAAGCACCAATGGCGGGTGACCACTTTGTCGTTTACGAAGATGAAAAATCTGCGCGTGCAGCAGGTGAAGAACGTGCGAAACGTGCTCTTATGAAGCAACGTCAAGTAACTCAACGTGTCAGCCTTGAAAACCTCTTTGATACGCTTAAAGCAGGCGAGCTCAAGTCTGTTAACGTCATCATCAAGGCCGACGTACAAGGTTCAGTTGAAGCCCTTTCTGCCTCGCTTCAAAAGATCGATGTAGAAGGTGTCAAAGTTACCATCGTTCACTCAGCGGTCGGTGCCATCAACGAATCTGATGTGACTCTTGCAGAAGCTTCAAATGCCTTTATCATCGGTTTCAACGTGCGCCCTACACCACAAGCTCGTCAACAAGCAGAAGAAGATGATGTAGAAATCCGTCTCCACAGCATTATCTACAAGGTTATCGAAGAGATGGAAGAAGCCATGAAAGGGATGCTTGACCCAGAATTTGAAGAAAAAGTTATCGGTGAGGCAGTTATCCGTGAAACCTTCAAGGTATCTAAAGTGGGAACCATCGGTGGATTCATGGTTACGAGTGGTAAAGTTACCCGTGACTCTAAAGTCCGTGTTATCCGTGACGGTGTCGTTATCTATGACGGTGAACTTGCAAGCTTGAAACACTACAAAGACGACGTTAAAGAAGTTACAAACGGTCGTGAGGGTGGTCTCATGATTGAGGGCTACAATGATATCAAGACTGATGATGTGATTGAAGCTTATGTCATGGAAGAAATCAAACGTTAAGATTTTTGCTCCTTTCTTAGGTGGTGAGGGACGCAAGCAAACCGATGGTTTCATTGCTTATTTTTGAACCTAGAGTCTCAAAAATCCCCTGTGATGGGACTGATAAATCAGTTTCATCACTTTCACCACGGTGAAAGAAGCGAACGAGTTCAAATTGAACTTCGTTTCAATTTGAACTGAAAATCAATAAGTTTAAAAATAGCTAGGTCTGCTGGCCTAGCTTTTGGTTCAAAGTAGAGAAAGGAATATCATGGTAAATCATTTCCGTACGGATCGTGTGGGCATGGAAATCAAGCGTGAAGTCAATGAGATTTTGCAAAAGAAAGTCCGTGATCCGCGTGTCCAAGGTGTGACCATCACAGATGTTCAGATGCTGGGTGACTTGTCTGTTGCCAAGGTTTACTACACCATTTTGAGTAACCTGGCTTCGGATAACCAAAAAGCTCAAATTGGGCTTGAGAAAGCAACTGGTACGATCAAACGTGAACTTGGTCGCAATTTGAAATTGTACAAAATCCCAGATTTAACCTTCGTCAAAGACGAGTCCATAGAATATGGAAACAAGATTGACGCAATGCTACGCAATCTGGATAAGAACTAATACTCTTCGAAAATCAAATTCAAACCATGTCAGCGTCGCCTTGCCGTACTCAAGTACAGCCTGCGGCTAGCTTCCTAGTTTGCTCTTTGATTTTCATTGAGTATAAGAAAGAGGGTCACCCCTCTTTTTTGTTTCCAGAGCATGATTATTACTATTTGACGATGTATTCATCTGCTAAAAATCGGTTTAAAAAATTTGTAAATTTCAAATAGTATGATATGATAAAGTCTGATATGGATGAAAAACGGAGAGACATATGGCTAAACAAGATATAGCTATGCAAGTGCTGCAACAAGTAGTAAAATTACCCGTGGTCAAAGTTGATCGGGAGAAATTTTTAGTAGAAAAGTTTTCAAAGGAATTAGATCGTAAGGATATTCCAACTTTGATTGAACAAGGACCGACTTCTTTGTTGCCTCAAGAAAGCTTGGATCGCGTGGCCAAGGCCTGTATTAAGGACAATGTCCTGTTAGCCAGTGGAACATCGGTGTTAGCAGGTCTACCTGGAGGTCTTGCTATGGCGATCACTATCCCGACAGACGTAGCCCAGTTTTATGCTTTTTCATTGAAATTAGCTCAAGAACTAGGGTATATTTACGGATTTGATGATCTTTGGGCATCGCGCAATGAGTTGAGTGAAGATGCTAAAAACACGCTTTTACTGTATCTCGGTGTGATGCTGGGAGTAAATGGTGCAGGTGCCCTACTTCGATCAGGCGGTGTGACAGTAGCCAAACAAGTCATAAAAGTAGTGAACAAGAAAGCTTTGACAAAGACGCTCTGGTATCCTATTTTAGAAAAAGTTTTGAAAATTTTTGGTGTTAATCTGACAAAAGGAGGCTTAGTTAAAGGGATGGGGAAAGTGATTCCTATCTTAGGTGGAGTCATTTCTGGTGGCCTAACCTTTGCGACCATGAAGCCAATGGGAGAAAGATTGCAACAGGAATTGTCCAAGCTAGTCAACTACAATGAAGTGCAATATCAAAGAGACGTTGATACTATTCGAAAAGAGGTCGAAATCATCGAAGGAGAGTAATATGGGATTCATTAAAATTCTAGCCAAGACTTACGGGAATTACTTTTTTGTGATGCAAAGCCTCAAAGTCCTGAAGAACATGAAAAAAGATGACAATGCTCTAGTAGGTTTCGGGAAAGTACTGCTTGCTGACAAGTTGATGGATGTAGCCCAGTGGCTCGCAAAACCAGACGATAAGGAATAACTTGAAATGAAAGAAACTAGCAGGAACTCCGCTGCTAGTTTTTTAATCTCTTCCCATATGGTATAATATAAGCAGTAAAATCATTTTATACTCTTCGAAAATCTCTTCAAACCACGTCAGCTTCACCTTGCCGTAGGTATAGATTACTGACTTCGTCAGTTCTATCCACAACCTCAAAGCAGTGCTTTGAGCAGCCTGCGGCTAGCTTCCTAGTTTGCTCTTTGATTTTCATTGAGTATTAGAACATACATGGAGGTCGTCATGGACAATATCATCGATGTGTCAATTCCCGTTGCAGAAGTGGTGGATAAGCATCCAGAAGTCTTGGAAATCCTAGTGGAACTGGGTTTTAAACCACTTGCTAATCCCTTGATGCGCAACACAGTCGGTCGCAAAGTATCGCTTAAGCAGGGTTCTAAACTTGAAGGAACTCCTATGGACAAGATTGTCCGCACACTGGAAGCGAATGGCTACGAAGTGATTGGATTAGACTAATGGCAGATGAACGGATTCATATCCTACGGGATATTTTGCTAGAATTGCACAATGGCGCCTCTCCCGAGTCAGTTCAGGAGCGTTTTGATGCAACCTTTACAGGTGTCTCAGCTATTGAGATTTCCCTCATGGAGCACGAGCTGATGAACTCAGACTCAGGTGTTACCTTTGAAGATGTCATGGAGCTCTGTGATGTCCATGCCAATCTTTTTAAAAATGCTGTTAAGGGCGTTGAAGTGGAGGATACCGAACACCCTGGCCACCCAGTTCGCGTCTTCAAGGATGAAAATCTGGCCCTTCGTGCAGCCTTGATTCGCATTCGGAGATTGTTAGATACCTATGAGACTATGGAAGATGAGGAAATGCTGGCAGAGATGCGCAAGGGTTTGGTCCGTCAAATGGGACTTTTGGGGCAATTTGATATCCACTACCAGCGCAAGGAAGAGCTCTTCTTTCCCATCATGGAGCGCTATGGTCACGATTCACCTCCAAAAGTGATGTGGGGAGTGGATGATCAGATCAGAGAACTCTTTCAGATAGCTCTAGCGACGGCTAAGGCACTACCAGAAGTTACAATTAGCACTGTAAAGGAAACTTTCGAAGCTTTTGCGACAGAGTTTGAAAGTATGATTTTCAAGGAAGAGTCCATCCTCCTCATGATTCTTCTTGAGTCCTTCACCCAGGATGACTGGATTCAGATTGCGGAAGAGAGCGATTCCTATGGCTATGCTATCATCCGTCCGTCTGAGAAATGGGTTCCAGAAAGACAGAGCTTTGTTGAAGAAAAGAGTGCAGAGGAGCCAGTACAACTAGACACGGCAGAAGGTCAAGTTCAGCAAGTCATCAATACGCCTGAAGGCCAGTTTACTATTACCTTTACCCCTAAGGAAAAGGAAGCGGTGCTGGACCGTCATAGTCAACAGGCTTTTGGGAATGGCTATCTCTCCGTCGAGCAGGCCAACCTCATCCTCAATCACCTCCCTATGGAGATCACTTTTGTTAATAAGGACGATATTTTTCAGTATTACAATGACAATGCGCCAGCTGATGAGATGATTTTCAAACGGACGCCGTCCCAAGTCGGGCGCAATGTAGAACTCTGTCATCCGCCCAAGTACTTAGACAAGGTAAAGGCTGTTATGAAAGGTCTTCGTGAAGGGGTCAAGGACAAGTATGAGATGTGGTTCAAGTCAGAGTCGCGAGGCAAGTTTGTCCACATCACCTATGCTGCGGTACACGATGAAAACGGAGAATTCCAAGGAGTGCTGGAGTATGTTCAGGATATCCAGCCCTACCGAGAGATTGATACGGACTACTTCCGTGGATTAGAATAAGGAGAATCAATGAGTTACGAACAGGAATTTATGAAGGAATTTGAGGCCTGGGTCAATACCCAGATCATGATCAACGACATGGCGCACAAGGAAAGTCAAAAGGTCTACGAAGAAGACCAAGACGAACGTGCCAAAGATGCCATGATTCGCTACGAAAGTCGCTTGGATGCCTACCAGTTCTTGCTGGGTAAGTTTGAAAACTTCAAGGCAGGCAAGGGATTCCATGATTTGCCAGAAGGATTGTTTGGTGAGCGAAACTATTAAAATACAGATACTTTCTTGATTTTTTCCCAAAATCTTGATAGAATATCTTTATTAAATCCTTGTCAGAGCAGGGATTTTTTATTGAAAGGATTTTATCATGTCAAAGAAACTCCAACGTAAAAAACAATTGCGAAATAGCCTTCGTCGCTCAGGTGCCTTTTCAAGTACGGTGACCAAAGTTGTCGAAGAGACCAAAAAAGTCGTGAAACACGCAGAAAAATCTGCCAGCGAAGCAGGAAAAGTTGTCTCTAAAAAAGTGGAACAAGCAGTAGAAGCGACCAAGGAACAAGCTCAAAAAGTAGCCAATTCAGTAGAAGATTTCGCAGCTACTTTGGGTGGCCTCTCAGTAGATCGTGCTAAGACTTTCTATGATGAGGGGATCAAGTCGGCTGCTGACTTTAAAAACTGGACTGAAAAAGAACTCCTTGCCTTGAAAGGAATTGGCCCAGCTACCATTAAGAAATTAAAAGAGCACGGAATCAGCTTCAAGTAATCTTTCTTGCCCCTTGCATTTCCGAGAAAAACTTGCTACAATAGAGCCATTAGAGGTGTTTTGGATCCCACATTTTACAGAAA
This sequence comes from Streptococcus oralis, assembly GCF_016127915.1. Classification (NCBI taxonomy): domain Bacteria; kingdom Bacillati; phylum Bacillota; class Bacilli; order Lactobacillales; family Streptococcaceae; genus Streptococcus; species Streptococcus oralis. The sequence continues at coordinate 1,506,322 of NZ_CP066059.1, forward strand.
GTGGCGGTGCTGAGAAGTCCACAAATGTGTCAAAACTGGTTGCTGATGGATGAAAATGAAATAAAAGTGTCTTTGTATATCCTTCAAAGACAAGAGTTGCGGGCCTTGCCCGAAATTGGGTGGTACCGCGGATAAACACATTCGTCCCTGTCATGTAGATGGCAGGGGCGATTTTTTGTAGAAAGCGAGGTAGAAGGATGACAAGAGCAGAGTTACCAGAACGAATAGAGACCGAGCGTCTGGTCTTGCGAGTCCGTACCGTGGCTGATGTTGTGGATATCTTTGACTATGCCAGTAGGCCAGAAGTTTCCTATCCAGCAGGCTTTCACCCCGTCAAGAGCTTGGAAGATGAGATTTATTATCTGGAGCATATTCTGCCCGAGCGTAATGAAAAGAACAATCTCCCAGCGGGCTATGGAATTGTCGCTAAAGGAACCGATAAGGTCATCGGCTCTGTTGATTTCCCTCGTCGTCACGAGGATGATGTCTTGGAGATTGGCTATATCTTACATCCAGACCATTGGGGTCTAGGTTATGTTCCAGAAGCAGCGCGTGCCTTGATTGACCTAGCTTTTAAAAAATTGAATCTGCATAAGATTGAACTGACTTGTTTTGGCAACAATATCAAAAGTCAACGAGTCGCAGAGAAACTTGGCTTCACCCTCGAAGCTCGCATAAGAGACCGCAAAGATGCCCAAGGCAACCGCTGTGACAGTCTGATATATGGCTTGCTAAGGAGTGAGTGGGAGGTGATTTGATGCATCTTTTCATCATTGGGGCTCCAGCTTCTGGGAAAATGACGATTGGGCAAGAACTATCTCGAAAGACAAATGCTACCCTCTTTTATAACCATCAAGCCATCGATTTTGCACTAGAAATCTATCAGGACTATACAGAGGAAATGTGGGAATTTGTTCGTGGAATTACCTTTTCTTTTCTTGGAGCAAGTGCTAGGAATCAGCGATCTGTGATTTTAACAGACGTAATTGATTTTTCAAATCAGTACCAGCTGCTGTATTTGAAGCAAATTCAGGATTTGTTGGATGATTATCATCAAGAGATTCTGTTTGTTGAGTTGGAAACGACACTTGAAGAGCGCTTATGTCGAAATCGAACGGAGAATCGATTAAAGCATAAACCCTTAAAACGACATATTGAGGTATCTGAAAGAGAAATTTTGGAGACTGCTGAAACACTTCAATTAAATTCTCAACATCAACCGAATGAGTTGCACCACTACTTTAAAATAAATAATACGAATCTGTCTGCAGAAGAAGTTGCCAAGCAGATTCAAAATAAAATGAATACAATAGAGAAAGGACAAACACATGTCTAAACAACTTTCACCTAAATACAATCCAGCCGAGGTTGAGGCTGGTCGTTACCAAAAATGGCTTGATGCGGATGTTTTCAAGCCTTCAGGCGATCAAAAGGCTAAGCCTTATTCAATCGTGATTCCACCACCAAACGTAACTGGGAAACTCCACCTTGGTCACGCTTGGGATACAACTTTGCAGGATATCATCATTCGTCAAAAACGGATGCAAGGCTTTGACACGCTTTGGCTACCAGGAATGGACCACGCGGGTATCGCAACTCAAGCTAAGGTTGAGGAGCGCTTGCGTGGAGAGGGCATTAGCCGTTATGACCTCGGTCGTGAGTCTTTCTTGACGAAAGTCTGGGAATGGAAAGACGAATATGCCACTACTATCAAGGAACAATGGGGCAAGATGGGACTCTCTGTAGACTACTCTCGCGAACGGTTCACTCTTGACGAAGGCTTGTCAAAAGCCGTCCGCAAGGTTTTTGTCGAACTTTACAAGAAAGGCTGGATCTACCGTGGTGAGTTTATCATCAACTGGGACCCAGCAGCTCGCACAGCCCTTTCTGATATCGAGGTGATCCACAAGGATGTCGAAGGTGCCTTCTACCACATGAACTACATGCTGGAAGATGGTTCACGCGCCCTTGAAGTTGCGACAACTCGTCCTGAGACTATGTTTGGGGACGTTGCTGTTGCGGTCAATCCAGAAGACCCACGCTACAAGGACTTGATCGGTAAAAATGTCATCCTTCCAATCGCTAATAAATTGATTCCAATCGTTGGAGACGAACATGCCGATCCCGAGTTTGGAACTGGTGTCGTGAAAATCACGCCTGCCCACGATCCAAACGACTTCTTGGTTGGACAACGCCACAACTTGCCGCAAGTCAACGTCATGAACGATGACGGAACCATGAACGAGCTTGCCTTCGAGTTTGCAGGCATGGACCGTTTTGAAGCTCGTAAGGCAGTCGTTGCTAAGCTAGAAGAAATCGGTGCCCTTGTTAAAATCGAAAAACGTGTCCACAGCGTTGGTCACTCAGAACGTACTGGTGTAGTGGTTGAACCACGCTTGTCTACTCAGTGGTTCGTCAAGATGGACCAATTGGCGAAAAATGCTATTGCCAACCAAGACACAGAGGACAAGGTTGAATTCTACCCACCTCGTTTCAACGATACTTTCCTCCAATGGATGGAAAATGTACACGACTGGGTGATCTCTCGTCAGCTTTGGTGGGGTCACCAAATCCCAGCTTGGTACAATGCTGAGGGTGAAATCTATGTGGGCGAAGAAGCACCGGAAGGTGACGGATGGACTCAAGACGATGATGTACTTGATACGTGGTTCAGTTCTGCCCTTTGGCCATTCTCAACCATGGGTTGGCCGGATATAGACTCAGCAGACTTCAAGCGTTATTATCCAACATCAACCTTGGTGACTGGTTATGATATTATCCCATTCTGGGTATCTCGGATGATTTTCCAAGGTTTGGAATTTACTGGCAAGTCGCCATTCAAAAATGCCTTGATTCACGGTCTCATTCGTGACGAGCAAGGCCGCAAGATGTCCAAGTCTCTTGGTAACGGGATTGATCCAATGGATGTTATTGATAAATACGGAACAGATAGCCTGCGTTGGTTCCTTTCAAACGGTTCTGCCCCAGGGCAAGATGTCCGCTTCTCTTACGAAAAAATGGATGCTTCTTGGAACTTCATTAACAAGATCTGGAACATTTCTCGCTACATCCTCATGAACAATGAAGGCTTGACCCTTGAGCAAGCAACGGCCAATGTGGAAAAAGTTGTTAACAAGGAAGCTGGTAACGTCACTGACCGCTGGATTCTCCACAACCTCAATGAAACCATCGGAAAAGTCACTGAAAACTTTGACAAGTTTGAATTTGGTGTCGCTGGACACATCCTCTACAACTTCATCTGGGATGAGTTTGCGGACTGGTACGTTGAGTTGACCAAGGAAGTCCTTTATAGTGATAACGAAGAAGAGAAAGTTATTACACGTTCTGTTCTCCTTTACACTTTGGACAAGATCCTTCGTCTCCTTCACCCAATCATGCCATTCGTGACAGAGGAAATCTTTGGACAAATTTCAGAAGGCTCTATCGTTACAGCAGAATACCCAACTGTTAATCCAGCCTTTGAAGACCTTGCGGCTCACACTGGTGTGGAAAGCCTCAAAGACTTGATCCGCGCCGTTCGTAATGCGCGTGCGGAAGTGAACGTAGCACCAAGCAAGCCAATCACAATCCTTGTTAAGACAAGCGATAGCGACTTGGAAGCCTTCTTTAACAGTAATGTCAACTACATCAAACGCTTCACAAATCCAGAACACTTGGAAATTGCATCAACCATCCCTGCACCAGAACTGGCTATGTCAAGCGTCATCACAGGAGCAGAAATCTACTTGCCACTGGCAGACCTCCTCAATGTCGAAGAAGAACTCGCTCGTCTCGACAAGGAACTGGCTAAATGGCAAAAAGAACTGGACATGGTCGGCAAGAAGCTCTCTAACGAACGCTTCGTAGCCAATGCCAAACCAGAAGTCGTCCAAAAAGAACACGACAAACAAGCCGACTACCAAGCTAAGTACGACGCGACCGTAGCACGTATTGATGAGATGAAGAAGTTGGTGAAATAAACATAGAAACACGGTGGTAAGCCGTGTTTTTTTGGTATAATATCTATAATTACAGTTGACATGCTGTTTCAAAAATGAAAAGGATTATCTTATGTTTTTTTATTTAATTCTATTACTATTCATTTCCATATTATGTTCATCTATAATATATTTTATTCCTTACCACATAATAAAATATTTTCAAAAAAGGAAGGCTATTGTAATAAATAATATTAACAAACTTTTAAATGGCGGAATTGGACAGTTTCCTAGAACAAATTTTGAAAAAATATTATTGAATTATAATGGATTTTCTAATAAGTTAAATGATATATATAATTTATATTTTAAGAAAAATCTGCATCACATAATCAAACTGAGCGTTATTTTTTATTATGTTTCATCTGTTTTGATTCAGAAAATATTTCATGTAAAATTTTTAAATTTATCCTTACTATCATTTCTTGACATTTCTTCTTTTGTTGTTGGTGTTTTGGGAATGTATGGCATTTATATTGGTTTTTTACAGTATACTACAGAGAATAATGAACGAGGGAAGTATCTTGGAAAAAATAAAACAAGCTATGTGTTGAAAGATTTTTTCTGGTATCGTTTTAGTCAAAGTAAAGCGTTTATATTTTCATTGCTAGTTCTTACAATAGTTCCAAATATTATAAAGTTATCACTTCTAACTAATGAAGTGAATCTATATCTAGTTTATCTATGGCAAAGTTCACTACTTTTGTTATTAATTGCTTTTGTATTTCTTCTGAAAATGAGTTTATTTTTGATTAGTATTATATCGACAATAAATTCTGGAGTAGACTATAATTTACAAAGTATAATAAGAGAAAGAATACAAGAGGAATATACTCAAAAATTTTGGATAGAATTTCAAAAAGACTTATATATCAAAAAAATTGATAAAATAGATAGAGAATATACTTTAATTGAATGTTTAATTTATAAATTAAGTTTTTTTAGAAATCATCAATTTATGAGGAAACAATTGCTTTATGATAATTTAGAACCTAGATTCCTATATAATTGGCTAAAGTATGATACAAGGAATTTATCAGAATTTGAAAAGAAAGAATTTATAGAGTTAGTATTTATAGGAATACAAAAAGATGTTTATCAAAAAATAGGTGATAAAAACAAGAAGATAATAAAAAATATTGAGGAATTTCATAGATTTTATAGATTGTTTGTGGAACTGAAATGGAGATTGTTTGTCTCAGATGATAAAAGGTATAGAATTACTAGAAAGAAGCCATCTAATTTGGATATAATTCTTCCTTTTAAATCATGGTATATTTTATTGAATCATGATATCGAAATATTTAATGAATTGTTCAAAAACTTTGACAACGAACAGATATATAATTACTATGTAAAACCAATTAAACAACAGCTTTTAGGATCTACTTTTAGAAGAAAAAATTCTTTGAAGTTTTCAGATAAAACTGTAGAGAATTCTCTTTGGAAAATGATTTTTAGACATCCTCAGCTTGATATGCAAAGAGTATATGATGGGTTAATTATATCGACCAAAAAAATAATAGATAATCATAATCTGTATAAAATATCTGTTAAGAAAAATGGAAATTCTAGGGTATTAAAATTATCAAATTTCCAATATGTCAGATTGAAAGAAAATCGAATTAAGGATAATATAAAAAGTTCCAAAAGATTCAGTAATTTTAAGTTTTATGAGGAAGAATTTGAATATTTTAAATGGTATCAGTTCTGGAAGCAAAAGAATTTATTTCAAAATAATGTTAATTATAATACAAACATTTTTAGGGGTTCAGAACGAACGTTTAATGAGTATTCAAAAGTGTTATTTGAGTCTTTAGAGTATTCTTATGAGCAGTTTAATCAATACCAAAAAAACTGTATATTAAGTATGAATAATGAATACAGTCTTGCTTTTATGTTATATCAATTGTTATATACCGATTATACAGAATGGGACGATAACATTGAATTTTATGATGCTGAGATTAAAAAATTAATGAATTGCGATGAAGAACAACAAAATTATCTTTTTTATCAAGCTAAAGATATAATCTTAAGAACAAATATTAGCGATCGTATTACAGATGAAATTTTAGATAAATTATGGACAAAACGAAATGAAAAAATAACAGGTTTTTATTGGTTTAATCAGTTTGGTAGAAGGCATCAAATGTCAGAACTTAAAATTGTATATGTTCAATGGTTATTGTCAGGTAAAAAATTTCCATTCTCAAGCAGATTTAACTTTATATATGATTCATTCAGCTTTGGTAAAGTGGTAACAAGAGCGAAGAACAGTGAAAAATGTATAAAAGTCTCTGTTAATAAATTACATTGGAAACGTGTTAGCAATAAAAAGAAAATGGATAACTTTTGTAGAGAATATTTGCTACTTACTGATAAGTTAGATTCAATTTTCACAAATGATTTTTATTCGGACAAGCAAAATGATATACAATTATCAGTTGAATATCTTTTGAATACGAATAAAGTTGGCCTATCAAATGTAATAGCAAACCTATCAGTATCAAGTTTATTACGCCTTGAGCAGATATTAATATTTAGGGTCCAACATAATAATGGATATTTTAACTATACTAGTAGAACAATTTTTGATTCCATGACTTCTAACAGTCCATTTTATTGGTCTGGTGGGGAAGGAGTATTAGGATTTTATATCCTCAAAACTATTGATAGTTTTTATCAAGATTTATATTTGGATACACAATTTATAGAGGGGTTTAAATGGAAAATGATTTCTACTTTAAATTCTCAAAATATGATGATTGATGAGTATGTTGAAGTAATCTCACAAAAAGTTTCAATCGTAGACAGTGTTTCTAAGTTTCAAAAAGAAGAAATTATTCGTAAATTAAATGACTTGTTATACAATACTGAAACAAAGAGTAATCAGAGTAAGTTAGCTCATAAGAAAATATACAGATATAGGTAGCGGTGCTAAATACCTCATTTTAATTTATATAACAGACAGATAAATTTTCTTCTCTGGAAAAAGTAAAATCTAAATCAACAATAGTCATGTAAAGTAATAGTTTAATATTTGATTGGGTTATATCTTTTTGAATGAAAATTATAAGCAAAAGATTTATTCGTCTTATACTGGAAAAATCAAGATTTTAGAAATCATCTTATCACATAAAAAACTCAGTCAATTTGTTCTTACAACTCCACCAATCGACTCCATCGGCTGGGTAGCAAAGAAATAAAAAGTCCTGTCACTTTCTCCCATTTAACCTTTGACTATTCCGCAAAATTATCGTACAATAAAGGGTACATGATAAAATGAGGTCAGAGTCTGTTTGCTCTGGCGATAGTAGTATAAATGAGGAGAAACGCTTTGGAATTAGAAGTATTTGCTGGGCAAGAAAAAAGTGAACTATCTATGATTGAGGTAGCGCGTGCTATCTTGGAACTTCGTGGTCGCGATCATGAGATGCATTTTAGTGATCTTGTAAACGAAATTCAAAACTACCTTGGAACATCAAACAGCGATATCCGCGAAGCTTTGCCTTTGTTCTACACAGAGTTGAACTTTGACGGTAGCTTCATCTCTCTTGGAGACAACAAATGGGGGCTTCGTTCATGGTATGGTGTGGACGAAATCGACGAAGAAATCATCGCTCTTGAAGAAAGTGACGACGATGAAGTAGCACCAAAAGCTAAGAAAAAACGCGTCAATGCCTTTATGGATGGCGACTCAGATGCCATTGACTACAACGCAGATGATCCAGAAGACGAAGATGCATACGAAGCAGATCCAGCTCTTTCATATGATGATGAAAATCCAGATGATGAGAAAAATGAAGTGGAAGCTTACGATGCAGAAATCAACGAAATCGCTCCTGATGACTTGGGTGAAGACGTGGATCTTAACGAAGAAGACGATGAGTTTTCTGACGATGATACTGAAACGAGTGAAGAAGAGTAAAAGACTTCACAGAGGAGATCGCCTGATCTCTTTTTTTGTTGCTAGAGCAGGTCATCCGTTTGGATGTGGATCTTTAGTTGGTTTTCTGAAAACAATCTCCTTTTTTCATCTTTTACCGATTCGGGTTGACAAATGTTCTGCTTTGAGGTATCATATTGTTCGGGCACCTCTTTTAGAGGTCGGGGCTCCCTAGTTACTAGGGAGCTATTTTTGTTTTTTCAGGAAGTTTTCTTGAAAAGTCGTTATTCATAAGGGTCTTGTTTTCGATCTCCCCTCGTAGTTAACAAGGCCTTGAGCATTTTAGAAAGAGGAATCTATGTCTACGAAATATATTTTTGTAACTGGTGGTGTGGTGTCGTCTATTGGGAAAGGGATTGTTGCAGCAAGTCTGGGCCGTCTCTTGAAAAATCGTGGTCTCAAAGTAACCATTCAAAAATTTGACCCTTATATCAATATCGACCCGGGAACCATGAGCCCTTACCAGCATGGGGAAGTCTTTGTAACGGATGATGGGGCTGAGACCGACTTGGACTTAGGTCACTATGAACGTTTCATCGATATCAACCTCAACAAATATTCCAACGTGACAACTGGTAAAATTTACAGTGAAGTTCTTCGTAAAGAGCGCCGTGGAGAATACCTTGGGGCAACTGTTCAGGTTATTCCTCATATCACAGATGCTTTGAAAGAAAAAATCAAGCGTGCCGCTGTAACGACCGACTCGGATGTCATTATCACAGAGGTTGGTGGAACCGTTGGGGATATCGAGTCCTTGCCATTCCTAGAGGCTCTTCGTCAGATGAAGGCAGATGTGGGTGCAGATAATGTCATGTACATCCATACAACCTTGCTTCCATACCTCAAGGCTGCTGGTGAGATGAAAACCAAACCGACTCAGCATTCTGTAAAAGAATTGCGTGGATTGGGAATCCAGCCAAATATGTTGGTTATTCGTACGGAGAAACCAGCTGGCCAAGGAATTAAAAACAAACTAGCTCAGTTTTGTGACGTGGCTCCAGAAGCTGTTATCGAGTCTTTGGATGTCGAACACCTTTACCAAATTCCATTGAATTTGCAGGCACAAGGTATGGACCAAATTGTCTGTGACCATTTGAAACTAGACGCACCAGTAGCGGATATGACAGAGTGGTCAGCCATGGTGGACAAGGTCATGAACCTGAAAAAACAAGTCAAGATCTCCCTCGTTGGTAAGTATGTGGAGTTGCAAGATGCCTACATCTCAGTGGTCGAAGCCTTGAAACACTCTGGGTATGCCAACGACGCAGAAGTGAAGATTAATTGGATTAATGCCAATGATGTGACAGCAGAGAATGTAGCAGAACTCTTGTCTGATGCAGATGGCATCATTGTGCCAGGTGGTTTTGGTCAACGTGGTACGGAAGGGAAAATCCAAGCCATTCGCTATGCGCGTGAGAATGATGTCCCAATGTTGGGAGTCTGCTTGGGAATGCAGTTGACTTGTATCGAGTTTGCTCGTAACGTTTTAGGTCTTGAAGGTGCCAATTCTGCAGAACTTGCACCAGAAACAAAATATCCTATCATTGATATTATGCGTGACCAGGTTGATGTTGAGGATATGGGTGGAACCCTTCGTTTGGGACTTTATCCGTCTAAGTTAAAACGAGGTTCTAAGGCAGCAGCTGCTTATCACAATCAAGAAGTGGTGCAACGCCGTCACCGTCACCGTTATGAGTTTAACAACGCCTTTCGTGAACAGTTTGAGACAGCAGGTTTTGTCTTCTCAGGTGTTTCTCCAGACAATCGTTTGGTCGAAATTGTGGAAATTCCTGAAAATAAATTCTTTGTGGCTTGTCAGTATCACCCTGAACTTTCCAGTCGTCCGAACCGTCCAGAAGAACTCTACACTGCCTTTGTTACTGCAGCAGTCGAGAACAGTAATTAGCACAATCAGAACCTTTGAGAAGAATCTCAGAGGTTTTTTAATTCATTCAGGAAAGTCTTGCTAACTCAGGCGCTTGGCAATAAGAATCAGAAGTCTTCTTTCCTCACCGAGGGAAGAGGTTTTTTACTTGCTTTTCTGCTACTTCCTCATTTGTCCTAGAGCCCTTTTTGTGTTACAATGAATGGTATGAAAGCTAAGAAATTATGGATGACTGGCTTGACTGTGGCTGGTCTAAGTGCCCTTGCTTTAGGGGCTAAAAAAGCAGCAGATAACCACAAACTCATGAAGACTCAAGAAGAGTTGACCGCTATCGTGCGCGAACTTTTCTCAGATATGGGTGAGATTGCGACTATTTATGTTCAAGTCTACGAAAGTAGCCTAGAGCGACTCGTCGGAGGAGTCATTTTCGAGGATGGCCGTCACTATACCTTTGTCTATGAAAATGAAGACCTAGTCTATGAGGAGGAAGTCTTATGATTATTCCTAGTAGTATAGAAGAGCTAGCAGGTTTTGTCGAGCAAGATAGCAAGAAGGTCTTCCTTTTTGTGGCGGACTGGTGTGGCGATTGTCGCTATATCTATCCATCCTTGCCAGAGATTGAGGAGACCAATCCAGAGTTCACCTTTATTCGAGTGGACCGTGACCAGTACATGGATCTATCCAAACTCTGGGATGTGTACGGCATTCCTAGCCTTGTTGTGCTAGAAAAGGACAAGGAAATCGGTCGTTTTGTCAATCGCGACCGTAAAAGCAAGGAACAAATTAACGACTTTTTAGCAGGACTGAAATAGGAGAAAATGGAAACAATGATTTTTACATATAACAAAGAGCATGTTGGCGATGTCCTTATGATCATCGTGAAAAACAGCGGAGATGCCAAACTGGACGTGGAGCGTAAAGGCAAAGTAGCCCGTGTTTTCCTCAAAGAAAATGGAGAAACAGTAGCTTGGAATATTTTCGAAATTTCAAGTTTGTTTGAAATTGCAGAGCGTGGTCAAGTCTTTTTGACAGATGAACAAGTAGAACGTTTGAACCAAGAATTGCGAGCGGAAGGCTTTGCAGAAGAGATTGTCAATGACAAAGAACCTAAGTTTGTTGTCGGTGAGATTATCGAGATGGTAGCTCATCCAGATAGTGACCACCTCAATATCTGCCAAGTAGCAGTATCTAGTGACAAGACGGTACAAATCGTTGCAGGGGCTCCCAATGCGCGTGTCGGTTTGAAAACCATTGTAGCTCTTCAGGGAGCTATGATGCCAAAAGGCAATCTCATTTTCCCAGGCGAGCTTCGTGGTGAAAAGAGTTTTGGTATGATGTGCAGCCCTCGTGAACTTGCCTTGCCAAATGCTCCGCAAAAACGTGGGGTCATTGAATTGTCAGAAGACCAAGTTGTTGGAACTCCCTTTGACCCAGCTAAACATTGGACTGCCTAGGAAATTGTCAGTGTTTGATAGACCAGATAGAGGGGGATAAGATGGCAAAAAATGTAGTGATTACAGGAGCGACTTCAGGAATTGGTGAAGCGATTGCACGTGCTTATCTGGAGCAGGGGGAGAATGTCGTTCTAACAGGACGACGGACAGACAGACTAGAGGCCCTCAAGTCAGAGTTTGCAGAAACTTTTCCAAATCAAACAGTTTGGACTTTTCCACTGGATGTCACAGATATGGCTATGGTCAAGACGGTCTGCTCTGATATTTTGGAAACGATAGGGCAGATTGATATCTTGGTCAATAATGCTGGACTAGCCCTTGGCTTGGCTCCCTATCAAGACTATGAAGAGTTGGATATGCTGACTATGTTGGATACCAATGTTAAAGGTTTGATGGCGGTCACTCGCTGTTTCTTGCCAGCAATGGTAAAAGTCAATCAGGGTCATATCATTAACATGGGGTCGACCGCAGGAATCTACGCCTATGCGGGTGCAGCTGTTTACTCAGCAACCAAGGCTGCAGTTAAGACTTTTTCAGATGGTCTACGAATTGATACCATTGCAACGAATATCAAGGTGACCACCATTCGGCCAGGGATTGTCGAAACAGATTTTTCTGCGGTACGTTTCCATGGTGACAAAGAGCGTGCTGCCACCGTCTATCAGGGAATTGAGGCCTTGCAAGCTCAAGATATTGCAGATACAGTTGTCTATGTGACCAGTCAGCCTCGCCGTGTGCAGATTACAGATATGACTATTATGGCCAATCAACAGGCGACAGGTTTCATGGTGCATAAAAAATAAAAAATTTTCTCGAAAAGTTACAAATTTTTGTAACTTTTTTTGATTCCTTACGAATAGATAAGTAGGAGGAAGAAAATATGTATAATAAAGTTATTCTTATTGGACGTTTAACGTCTACACCAGAATTGCACAAAACCAACAATGACAAGTCAGTAGCGCGCGCAACGATCGCTGTGAACCGTCGTTACAAAGACCAGAATGGGGAACGCGAAGCTGACTTTGTCAATCTTGTTCTTTGGGGAAAATTGGCTGAAACCTTGGCAAGCTACGCAACTAAAGGTAGTCTTATCTCTGTGGATGGAGAACTTCGTACCCGTCGCTTTGAGAAAAATGGCCAGATGAACTATGTGACTGAAGTTCTTGTGACAGGATTCCAACTTTTGGAAAGTCGTGCCCAACGAGCCATGCGTGAAAATAACGCTGGACAGGATTTGGCAGACTTGGTTTTGGAAGAGGAGGAATTGCCATTTTAATACTCTTCGAAAATCTCTTCTAACCCCGTCAGCTTCCCCTTGCCGTAGGTATAGGTAACTGACTTCGTCAGTCCTATCTACAACCTAAAAACTATATTTTTAGCAGCCTGCGTCTAGCTTCCTAGTTTGCACTTTGATTTTCATTGAGTATAAACATTAAAAAGTCTGAGTTGGTCTCAGGCTTTTTATCTTGAGAAAGTCAGACTTTTTTCTTGACTATTTCTGACCAAGTGATACAATAGAATTATGAATTAGCACTCATATACAAAGAGTGCTAATAATATGTATCTCATCATGGAGGAAAACAGATGTTGAAACCATTAGGAGACCGTGTGGTCTTGAAAGTCGAAGAAAAAGAACAAACTGTTGGAGGCTTTGTCCTTGCAGGCTCAGCCCAAGAAAAAACAAAAACAGCCCAAGTTGTAGCTACTGGACAAGGTGTTCGTACCTTGAACGGTGACTTGGTAGCTCCAAGCGTTAAGCCTGGAGACCGTGTCTTAGTTGAAGCACATGCAGGTCTTGATGTAAAAGATGGCGATGAAAAGTACATCATCGTTGGCGAAGCTAACATCTTGGCAATCATTGAAGAATAGAAGGAGAAAGTAAGTATGTCAAAAGAAATTAAATTTTCATCTGATGCTCGTTCAGCTATGGTTCGTGGTGTTGATATCCTAGCAGACACAGTTAAAGTAACCTTAGGACCAAAAGGTCGTAATGTTGTGTTGGAAAAATCATTTGGCTCACCCTTGATCACCAATGACGGTGTAACCATTGCCAAAGAAATTGAACTAGAAGACCATTTTGAAAATATGGGTGCCAAGTTGGTATCAGAAGTCGCTTCAAGGACCAATGATATCGCAGGTGACGGAACGACAACTGCAACTGTATTGACCCAAGCTATCGTACGTGAAGGAATCAAGAACGTCACAGCAGGTGCCAACCCAATTGGCATTCGTCGTGGGATTGAAGCAGCGGTTGCCGCAGCTGTAGAAGCCTTGAAAAACAATGCTATTCCAGTTGCCAATAAAGAAGCTATCGCTCAGGTTGCTGCCGTATCTTCTCGTTCTGAGAAAGTCGGCGAATACATCTCTGAAGCCATGGAAAAAGTTGGCAAAGACGGAGTCATCACCATTGAGGAGTCACGTGGTATGGAAACAGAGCTCGAAGTTGTGGAAGGTATGCAGTTTGACCGTGGTTATCTATCACAGTATATGGTTACTGACAATGAAAAAATGGTAGCTGACCTTGAAAATCCATACATCTTGATTACTGATAAGAAGATTTCAAATATCCAAGAAATCTTGCCACTTCTAGAAAGCATTCTCCAAAGCAATCGTCCACTCTTGATTATTGCAGATGATGTGGATGGCGAAGCTCTTCCGACTCTTGTATTGAACAAGATTCGTGGAACCTTCAACGTAGTAGCAGTTAAGGCCCCTGGCTTTGGTGACCGTCGCAAAGCAATGCTTGAAGATATCGCCATCTTGACAGGCGGAACCGTCATCACAGAAGATCTTGGTCTTGAGTTGAAAGACGCGACGATTGAAGCGCTTGGTCAAGCCGCTAGAGTGACTGTGGACAAAGACAGTACGGTTATCGTAGAAGGTGCGGGCAATCCTAAAGCCATTTCTCACCGTGTTTCGGTTATCAAATCTCAAATCGAAACAACAACTTCTGAATTCGACCGTGAAAAACTCCAAGAACGCTTGGCTAAATTGTCAGGTGGTGTCGCAGTTATCAAGGTCGGAGCTGCAACTGAAACTGAGTTGAAAGAAATGAAACTCCGCATTGAAGATGCCCTTAACGCTACTCGTGCAGCCGTTGAAGAAGGAATCGTTGCTGGTGGTGGAACTGCTCTTGCCAATGTCATTCCAGCCGTAACTGATTTGGAATTGACAGGAGATGAAGCAACAGGACGCAATATTGTTCTCCGTGCCTTGGAAGAACCTGTTCGTCAAATCGCCCACAATGCAGGATTCGAAGGTTCTATTGTTATTGACCGTTTGAAAAATGCGGAAGTTGGCACAGGTTTCAACGCAGCAACAGGCGAGTGGGTCAATATGATTGAAGAGGGGATCATCGACCCAGTTAAGGTTAGTCGTTCTGCCCTTCAAAATGCAGCATCTGTAGCCAGCTTGATTTTGACAACAGAAGCAGTTGTAGCCAATAAACCAGAACCAGCAGCCCCAGCTCCAGCAATGGATCCAAGCATGATGGGCGGAATGATGTAAGGTTTCAGATCAAACCATTCAATAAAAATAAAAAAGGAGGGGATAGGTATCCCTCCTTTTTTAGTATCCGGTTCAAAAATCGATTTGAGCTGGTTGGTGATATATGGTAAAATAACTAATAGTAAAAGGAGAAGAACATGATTGATGTAGAAGAAATTCTGAGCAAGATGAATCCCAATCAGAAGATTAATTATGACCGTGTCATGCAGAAAATGGTTCAGGTTTGGGAGAAAAATGAGCAACGTCCCACTATTCTCATGCATGTCTGTTGTGCTCCTTGTAGTACCTACACCCTAGAATACCTGACCAAATACGCGGATGTGACTATCTATTTTGCCAATTCCAATATCCATCCCAAGGCAGAATACCATAAGCGGGCTTACGTCACCAAGAAATTTGTCAGTGATTTCAATGAGCGAACAGGAAATACGGTCCAGTATTTAGAAGCGCCCTACGAACCAAATGAATACCGGAAGTTAGTCAGAGGACTGGAAGAAGAACCAGAAGGCGGCGATCGTTGCAAGGTTTGTTTTGACTACCGTCTGGATAAAACAGCACAGGTAGCTATGGACTTGGGCTTCGACTACTTTGGTTCAGCTTTGACCATCAGTCCCCATAAGAATTCTCAAACCATCAACAGCATCGGAATCGATGTGCAAAAGATTTATACTACCCACTATCTCCCAAGTGATTTCAAGAAAAACCAAGGCTACAAGCGTTCGGTGGAGATGTGCGAGGAGTATGATATTTATCGTCAATGTTATTGTGGATGCGTCTATGCAGCTCAAGCTCAGAACATTGATCTTGTTCAGGTTAAGAAGGATGCCACAGCTTTTTTGCTGGATAAGGATGTTGAAAAAGACTATTCTCATATCAAGTTTACTGTCACTAAATTAGATATATAGCAATTAACCCAGCTTCCAGGCTGGGTTTTTCAAATAAAAAACCAGGGCTCTCACCCAGGTTTGACAACTTTACCGATTCTTTAGTTCTATGTAGCGTTTGTACCAAATGTTGACATAGGCCTCTGAGAAAGGACCGCGTCCATTGTTGATCCAATCAACAAGGATTTTAACATGCTCTTTCAAAATATAGTCTAAATCATCAGAATACTTCATTTTGCGTTTATGGCGCTCATATTCTTCAACGTCCAAGAGACGTTTTTCACCATCAGTGAAGACCTTGACATCCAAATCGTAATCAATGTATTTCAGGGCTTCCTCATCTAGATAGTAGGGGCTAGCCATATTGCAATAGTAGGAAATCCCATTATCGCGAATCATAGCTATGATATTAAACCAATATTTTTTGTGAAAGTAAACAATAGCCGGTTCTCGAGTCACCCAACGACGACCGTCACTTTCGGTAACAAGTGTGTGGTCGTTGACGCCGATAATGGCGTTCTCTGTTGTTTTTAGTACCATGGTGTCCCGCCAAGTACGGTGAAGACTCCCATCATGCTTATAACTTTGAATTGTAATAAAGTCGCCTTCTTTTGGAAGTTTCATAACTAACCAACTTTCTACAATTTATAAGTTTATCGTTTACTATTATATCATAAATCGGTCTAATTTTTTTGAATTTTACACGAAAATATTAAAGATATTCTCTGAGAGCGCTGGCTATATCCGAAAAATCATAGCCTTTTCGAGCTAAAACTTGGGTTAAACGCTTTTTAAGTTCGTATCCTTCATACTTTCGAGCATATTTAGCATATTGTTTGTCTAGCTCTTTAAAAATGAGTTCTTGAGTCGTTTCTTGGTCGACTTGACTGTCCAAGTCATCAAAGGCACTTTTAGCATCAGCATAGGAGAAGCCTTTGTTGGTCAAGTTTTGAATAATCTTATCCTGCAAGGCACGAGCGGGAAGCTTTCCCGTGTATTTTTTAAGTAGTTTCTCCGCCACACGATGAGTAACCTCTGAAAAATCAAAATCCTTTAAAACCTCTTCAATAGTTGATTTGGCAATCCCTTTTTGAGATAGTTTTTGAGCTAGCACATAAGGTCCCTTATCTCCAGAAAGTTGATTGGCATTGATAATAGAGTAGGCATACTGACGATCATTAATCCAGTTGTCTTCTTTAAGATTAGCGATAACTTGACTAGTTATTTTTTCATCAATATCATACTTTTTCAGATACTCTCGCACTTCCTTTTCAGTACGGGCCTTGAAGGATAAATGGTAGAGAGCGAGATTCTTACCATAAGAAAACTGGGCAAAATCCTGAATCTCGGTCAGTTCCTCTTTACTAATGACCTTATCTCGAGACAGCATAAAACGGACAATAGTATCTTCCGTGATATAAGAGGTTTGCTGTCCATCTAGTTCCATCAGGTAAAGGCGTTTTTTCTTTTCAAGTTTTGTGATTTTCATAGTTCTATTATACCCTAAAATGTGATAAGATAGGGGTATGAATCTGAAAGTCAAACAAAAAATACCTTTAAAAATCAAGCGGATGGGTATCAATGGTGAGGGAATCGGTTTCTACCAGAAAACCCTCGTTTTTGTGCCAGGTGCCCTCAAAGGAGAAGATATCTATTGTCAGATTACTTCTATTAAACGTAACTTTGTTGAAGCAAAATTACTAAAGGTTAATAAGAAGTCAAAATTTCGAGTCGTACCAGCTTGTACGATTTATAATGAATGTGGTGGTTGCCAAATCATGCACCTCCACTATGATAAACAGTTAGAGTTCAAAACGGATCTGCTCCACCAAGCCCTGAAAAAATTTGCCCCTGCGGGATATGAAAACTATGAAATCCGTCCAACTATCGGAATGCAGGAACCCAAGTACTACCGTGCTAAGCTTCAATTCCAGACTCGGAAATTTAAAAATCAGGTCAAGGCAGGTTTGTATGCGCAAAACTCTCATTATCTCGTAGAGTTGAAAGACTGCTTGGTGCAAGATAAGGAAACCCAAGTAATAGCGAATCGCCTAGCTGAACTTCTTACTTACCACCAAATTCCAATTACAGATGAGAGAAAAACGCTCGGTGTTCGCACCATCATGGTACGCAGAGCAAGAAAAACGGGGCAAGTTCAGATTATCATTGTCACAAATCGCCAGCTTAATTTAAATCAACTGGTCGAAGATTTAGTCAATGATTTTCCAGAAGTTGTCACGGTTGCTGTCAATACAAATACAGCAAAAACAAGTGAAATCTATGGTGAAAAGACGGAAATTATCTGGGGCCAAGAGAGCATTCAAGAAGAAGTACTCGACTATGAGTTTTCTCTCTCGCCCCGAGCTTTTTATCAACTTAATCCGGAGCAGACAGAAATTCTCTATAGTGAAGCAATTAAGGCTCTGGATGTCAGCAAAGAAGACCATCTAATCGATGCCTATTGCGGTGTTGGGACGATCGGATTTGCCTTCGCAAATAAGGTCAAGAGTCTCAGAGGAATGGATATTATTCCAGAAGCCATTGAAGATGCTAAGCGAAATGCTCAGAGAATGGGGTTTGACAATACCCATTACGAAGCGGGAACAGCTGAAGAGATTATTCCACGCTGGTATAAAGATGGCTACCGAGCAGATGCCCTGATAGTCGACCCTCCTCGTACAGGCTTAGATGATAAGCTGTTGAATACCATACTGACCTATGTTCCAGAAAGAATGGTCTATGTATCCTGCAATGTTTCGACCTTGGCGCGAGATTTGGTTAAACTAGTAAAAGTCTATGATCTCCAGTATATCCAGTCGGTTGATATGTTTCCTCACACTGCACGAACAGAAGCAGTTGTTAAGTTAGTGAAGAAAAGAAAAAATTAACTTCACTGAAAAAAGTTCTTGACAAAGGTAAAAAAGTAGGTATAATAGAAAGAGTTGAAAAGCTCAGGTCCGTTGGTCAAGGGGTTAAGACACCGCCTTTTCACGGCGGTAACACGGGTTCGAATCCCGTACGGACTATGGTGTATTGCGGTTAAAAAAACTTGAAAAAAAGTTCAAAAAATCTGTTGACAGAGACAGATGGCTGTGATATACTAATATAGTTGTCGCTTGAGAGAGAATGAGTGACAAAGACCTTTGAAAACTGAACAAGACGAACCAATGTGCAGGGCACTATAACTGAGGTTATAGTACTGAACAATGAAAAAACAATAAATCTGTCAGTGACAGAAATGAGTGAGAACTCAAACTTTTAATGAGAGTTTGATCCTGGCTCAGGACGAACGCTGGCGGCGTGCCTAATACATGCAAGTAGAACGCTGAAGCTTGGTGCTTGCACCGAGCGGATGAGTTGCGAACGGGTGAGTAACGCGTAGGTAACCTGCCTGGTAGCGGGGGATAACTATTGGAAACGATAGCTAATACCGCATAATAGTAGATGTTGCATGACATTTGCTTAAAAGGTGCAATTGCATCACTACCAGATGGACCTGCGTTGTATTAGCTAGTTGGTGAGGTAACGGCTCACCAAGGCAACGATACATAGCCGACCTGAGAGGGTGATCGGCCACACTGGGACTGAGACACGGCCCAGACTCCTACGGGAGGCAGCAGTAGGGAATCTTCGGCAATGGACGGAAGTCTGACCGAGCAACGCCGCGTGAGTGAAGAAGGTTTTCGGATCGTAAAGCTCTGTTGTAAGAGAAGAACGAGTGTGAGAGTGGAAAGTTCACACTGTGACGGTATCTTACCAGAAAGGGACGGCTAACTACGTGCCAGCAGCCGCGGTAATACGTAGGTCCCGAGCGTTGTCCGGATTTATTGGGCGTAAAGCGAGCGCAGGCGGTTAGATAAGTCTGAAGTTAAAGGCTGTGGCTTAACCATAGTACGCTTTGGAAACTGTTTAACTTGAGTGCAAGAGGGGAGAGTGGAATTCCATGTGTAGCGGTGAAATGCGTAGATATATGGAGGAACACCGGTGGCGAAAGCGGCTCTCTGGCTTGTAACTGACGCTGAGGCTCGAAAGCGTGGGGAGCAAACAGGATTAGATACCCTGGTAGTCCACGCCGTAAACGATGAGTGCTAGGTGTTAGACCCTTTCCGGGGTTTAGTGCCGTAGCTAACGCATTAAGCACTCCGCCTGGGGAGTACGACCGCAAGGTTGAAACTCAAAGGAATTGACGGGGGCCCGCACAAGCGGTGGAGCATGTGGTTTAATTCGAAGCAACGCGAAGAACCTTACCAGGTCTTGACATCCCTCTGACCGCTCTAGAGATAGAGTTTTCCTTCGGGACAGAGGTGACAGGTGGTGCATGGTTGTCGTCAGCTCGTGTCGTGAGATGTTGGGTTAAGTCCCGCAACGAGCGCAACCCCTATTGTTAGTTGCCATCATTCAGTTGGGCACTCTAGCGAGACTGCCGGTAATAAACCGGAGGAAGGTGGGGATGACGTCAAATCATCATGCCCCTTATGACCTGGGCTACACACGTGCTACAATGGCTGGTACAACGAGTCGCAAGCCGGTGACGGCAAGCTAATCTCTTAAAGCCAGTCTCAGTTCGGATTGTAGGCTGCAACTCGCCTACATGAAGTCGGAATCGCTAGTAATCGCGGATCAGCACGCCGCGGTGAATACGTTCCCGGGCCTTGTACACACCGCCCGTCACACCACGAGAGTTTGTAACACCCGAAGTCGGTGAGGTAACCTTTTAGGAGCCAGCCGCCTAAGGTGGGATAGATGATTGGGGTGAAGTCGTAACAAGGTAGCCGTATCGGAAGGTGCGGCTGGATCACCTCCTTTCTAAGGATAAGGAACTGCACATTGGTCTTGTTTAGTCTTGAGAGGTCTTGTGGGGCCTTAGCTCAGCTGGGAGAGCGCCTGCTTTGCACGCAGGAGGTCAGCGGTTCGATCCCGCTAGGCTCCATTGGTGAGAGATCACCAAGTAATGCACATTGAAAATTGAATATCTATATCAAATAGTAACAAGAAAATAAACCGAAACGCTGTAGTATTAATAAGAGTTTATGACTGAAAGGTCAGAAAATAAGGTTAAGTTAATAAGGGCGCACGGTGGATGCCTTGGCACTAGGAGCCGAAGAAGGACGTGACAAACGACGATATGCCTTGGGTAGCTGTAAGTAAGCGATGATCCAGGGATTTCCGAATGGGGGAACCCAACAGGTACTACCTGTTACCCACATCTGTTAAGGATGTGAGGAGGAAGACGCAGTGAACTGAAACATCTAAGTAGCTGCAGGAAGAGAAAGCAAAAGCGATTGCCTTAGTAGCGGCGAGCGAAACGGCAGGAGGGCAAACCGAAGAGTTTACTCTTCGGGGTTGTAGGACTGCAATGTGGACTCAAAGATTATAGAAGAATGATTTGGGAAGATCAGCCAAAGAGAGTAACAGCCTCGTATTTAAAATAGTCTTTGTACCTAGCAGTATCCTGAGTACGGCGGGACACGAGAAATCCCGTCGGAATCTGGGAGGACCATCTCCCAACCCTAAATACTCCCTAGTGACCGATAGTGAACCAGTACCGTGAGGGAAAGGTGAAAAGCACCCCGGGAGGGGAGTGAAATAGAACCTGAAACCGTGTGCCTACAACAAGTTCGAGCCCGTTGATGGGTGAGAGCGTGCCTTTTGTAGAATGAACCGGCGAGTTACGATATGATGCGAGGTTAAGTTGAAGAGACGGAGCCGCAGGGAAACCGAGTCTGAATAGGGCGCATTAGTATCATGTCGTAGACCCGAAACCATGTGACCTACCCATGAGCAGGTTGAAGGTGCGGTAAGACGCACTGGAGGACCGAACCAGGGCACGTTGAAAAGTGCTTGGATGACTTGTGGGTAGCGGAGAAATTCCAAACGAACTTGGAGATAGCTGGTTCTCTCCGAAATAGCTTTAGGGCTAGCGTCGACATAAAGATTCTTGGAGGTAGAGCACTGTTTGGGTGAGGGGTCCATCCCGGATTACCAATCTCAGATAAACTCCGAATGCCAATGAATTATGGTCGGCAGTCAGACTGCGAGTGCTAAGATCCGTAGTCGAAAGGGAAACAGCCCAGACCACCAGCTAAGGTCCCAAAATAATTGTTAAGTGGAAAAGGATGTGGGGTTGCACAGACAACTAGGATGTTAGCTTAGAAGCAGCTATTCATTCAAAGAGTGCGTAATAGCTCACTAGTCGAGTGACCCTGCGCCGAAAATGTACCGGGGCTAAAACAATTTACCGAAGCTGTGGATACCTTTATAGGTATGGTAGGAGAGCGTTCTATGTGTGAAGAAGGTATACCGTGAGGAGTGCTGGAACGCATAGAAGTGAGAATGCCGGTATGAGTAGCGAAAGACAGGTGAGAATCCTGTCCACCGTAAGACTAAGGTTTCCAGGGGAAGGCTCGTCCGCCCTGGGTTAGTCGGGACCTAAGGAGAGACCGAAAGGTGTATCCGATGGACAACAGGTTGATATTCCTGTACTAGAGTATGTAGTGATGGAGGGACGCAGTAGGCTAACTAAAGCAGACGAATGGAAGTGTCTGTCTAAGCAGTGAGGTGTGATATGAGTCAAATGCTTATATCTATAACATTGAGCTGTGATGGGGAGCGAAGTTTAGTAGCGAAGTTAGTGACGTCACACTGCCAAGAAAAGCTTCTAGCGTTTAAACATACTCTACCCGTACCGCAAACCGACACAGGTAGTCGAGGCGAGTAGCCTCAGGTGAGCGAGAGAACTCTCGTTAAGGAACTCGGCAAAATGACCCCGTAACTTCGGGAGAAGGGGTGCTGACTTTAAGTCAGCCGCAGTGAATAGGCCCAAGCAACTGTTTATCAAAAACACAGCTCTCTGCTAAATCGTAAGATGATGTATAGGGGGTGACGCCTGCCCGGTGCTGGAAGGTTAAGAGGAGTGCTTAGCGTAAGCGAAGGTATGAATTGAAGCCCCAGTAAACGGCGGCCGTAACTATAACGGTCCTAAGGTAGCGAAATTCCTTGTCGGGTAAGTTCCGACCCGCACGAAAGGCGTAATGATTTGGGCACTGTCTCAACGAGAGACTCGGTGAAATTTTAGTACCTGTGAAGATGCAGGTTACCCGCGACAGGACGGAAAGACCCCATGGAGCTTTACTGCAGTTTGATATTGAGTGTCTGTACCACATGTACAGGATAGGTAGGAGTCTAAGAGATCGGGACGCCAGTTTCGAAGGAGACGTTGTTGGGATACTACCCTTGTGTTATGGCCACTCTAACCCGGATAGGTAATCCCTATCGGAGACAGTGTCTGACGGGCAGTTTGACTGGGGCGGTCGCCTCCTAAAAGGTAACGGAGGCGCCCAAAGGTTCCCTCAGAATGGTTGGAAATCATTCGCAGAGTGTAAAGGTATAAGGGAGCTTGACTGCGAGAGCTACAACTCGAGCAGGGACGAAAGTCGGGCTTAGTGATCCGGTGGTTCCGTATGGAAGGGCCATCGCTCAACGGATAAAAGCTACCCTGGGGATAACAGGCTTATCTCCCCCAAGAGTTCACATCGACGGGGAGGTTTGGCACCTCGATGTCGGCTCGTCGCATCCTGGGGCTGTAGTCGGTCCCAAGGGTTGGGCTGTTCGCCCATTAAAGCGGCACGCGAGCTGGGTTCAGAACGTCGTGAGACAGTTCGGTCCCTATCCGTCGCGGGCGTAGGAAATTTGAGAGGATCTGCTCCTAGTACGAGAGGACCAGAGTGGACTTACCGCTGGTGTACCAGTTGTCTTGCCAAAGGCATCGCTGGGTAGCTATGTAGGGAAGGGATAAACGCTGAAAGCATCTAAGTGTGAAACCCACCTCAAGATGAGATTTCCCATGATTTTATATCAGTAAGAGCCCTGAGAGATGATCAGGTAGATAGGTTAGAAGTGGAAGTGTGGCGACACATGTAGCGGACTAATACTAATAGCTCGAGGACTTATCCAAAGTAACTGAGAATACGAAGTGTAAGGTTTTCTTGAGATTTGATAGATATTCAATTTTGAGTAGGTATTACTCAGAGTTAAGTGACGATAGCCTAGGAGATACACCTGTACCCATGCCGAACACAGCAGTTAAGCCCTAGAACGCCGGAAGTAGTTGGGGGTTGCCCCCTGTGAGATATGGAAGTCGCTTAGCTCGAGGGAGTTTAGCTCAGCTGGGAGAGCATCTGCCTTACAAGCAGAGGGTCAGCGGTTCGATCCCGTTAACTCCCATAGGTCCCGTAGTGTAGCGGTTATCACGTCGCCCTGTCACGGCGAAGATCGCGGGTTCGATTCCCGTCGGGACCGTTTAAGATAACGGCAGTTATTTTAGACTCGTTAGCTCAGTTGGTAGAGCAATTGACTTTTAATCAATGGGTCACTGGTTCGAGCCCAGTACGGGTCATATTTGCGGGTTTGGCGGAATTGGCAGACGCACCAGATTTAGGATCTGGCGCTTAACGGCGTGGGGGTTCAAGTCCCTTAACCCGCATAATAGAAAGTAGCCGGCTTAGCTCAGTTGGTAGAGCATCTGATTTGTAATCAGAGGGTCGCGTGTTCAAGTCATGTAGCCGGCATTTTTTTATATAGAATAAGAGGTCGATGCGAACGTAGTTCAGTGGTAGAACACCACCTTGCCAAGGTGGGGGTCGCGGGTTCGAATCCCGTCGTTCGCTTAGAGAGGCCGGGGTGGCGGAACTGGCAGACGCACAGGACTTAAAATCCTGCGATTGGTAACGATCGTACCGGTTCGATTCCGGTCCTCGGCATATAATGATGAGCACCCTTAGCTCAACTGGATAGAGTACCTGACTACGAATCAGGCGGTTAGAGGTTCGACTCCTCTAGGGTGCATTTTTTTATTTAACGCGGGAAGTAGCTCAGCTTGGTAGAGTACTTGGTTTGGGACCAAGGTGTCGCAGGTTCGAATCCTGTCTTCCCGATTTATGGCGGTGTAGCTCAGCTGGCTAGAGCGTCCGGTTCATACCCGGGAGGTCGGGGGTTCGATCCCCTTCGCCGCTATATTGATCTTGTTGGACCTTTAGCTCAGCTGGTTAGAGCTCTCGGCTCATAACCGAGTGGTCGTAGGTTCAAGTCCTACAAGGTCCATTGTAAATAATGGAGGATTACCCAAGTCCGGCTGAAGGGAACGGTCTTGAAAACCGTCAGGCGTGTAAAAGCGTGCGTGGGTTCGAATCCCACATCCTCCTTTTTATATTAACGCGGGATGGAGCAGCTCGGTAGCTCGTCGGGCTCATAACCCGAAGGTCGTAGGTTCAAATCCTGCTCCCGCAATTTGGCTCGGTAGCTCAGTTGGTAGAGCAATGGATTGAAGCTCCATGTGTCGGCGGTTCGATTCCGTCTCGCGCCATATTTTGTTTTATTAAGCGGGTGTAGTTTAGTGGTAAAACTACAGCCTTCCAAGCTGTTGTCGCGAGTTCGATTCTCGTCACCCGCTTTGAACGAAAGTTCATACCAAGTTTTTGAACTTGGGCGCGTAGCTCAGGTGGTTAGAGCGCACGCCTGATAAGCGTGAGGTCGGTGGTTCGAGTCCACTCGTGCCCATTAATAGGAGAATTACTCAAGAGGCTGAAGAGGACGGTTTGCTAAATCGTTAGGTCGGGTAACCGGCGCGGGGGTTCGAATCCCCCATTCTCCGTACGTTAAGAGCTGCTAGGCTCTTTTTTTGTATTTAAATCCCCCTTCTAAATCGTTAAAAGGGGGATTTTTTTATTACCATCTTGTTAGTGATATTTCTCCGCTATTTAGCCAGATAGTATGTTTATCTTCAAGTTCGACTTGAAGTTGACCAGATTCTGAGATTTCTTTTGCAAGACCTTTTGTCAATTTTCCATCTAGCTGGAAGGTAACTTCTTTTCCAAGAACGATTGATCTTTCTTTATAGATATAAAGTAGTTCATCTGAATCCGTATTGTAGAAACAATTCCATATTTCGCTGATGAGCTCATTACGACTAATTGATGCAGGTGGCATAAATAGGCTACCTGCTTTTTCTTTTAGGTCATCTGGGAAGTCTGCTATAGAAAAATTTATACCAAGTCCGATAATGACATCTGTAACCAAGTCCGTCTCAACTGATGTCATTGCTTCGGTGAGGATGCCTGCTATCTTTTTATTTTTAAAGTATATGTCATTCACCCATTTGATATCTACTTCTATCATAGTTAGATTTTTAATGGCTTTGTAGACTGCAGCAGCTACAAGGAGAGTATAGGATGGGAGTTTTTCGTAGGGAAGGTTTGGTTGAATATGCAAGGACATATAGATTCCCCCCTGAGATGGAGAATAGTAGGGGCGTTGAAAGCGGCCACGACCTGCTGTTTGACAGGTTGAAAGATAGAGTGTATTTCCTTGGTTTCCAGCCTCAATCCCTTCTTTTGCATCTGTTTGTGTTGATTTGGTCTCAGGTTTGTAGTGAATGGTTAAGTTTGTTTTCTCTTGAATCAAATCAGGCAATATCAGATCGCCTTGAATAAGCTTGTAGCCTCTATTTTTGATACTGTCAATTTCTAGCCCTTCTTGTTGAAGACGTTGGATCGCTTTCCATATGGACGTGCGGCTTAAATTCAGTTCTTCTCCGATTTTCTCTCCGCTGACATAATCGTTTTCTCTAGCTAATATTTGGTAGACTAATTGGTGTGATTTCATTGATTTTCCTTTCTAGCTAAGAGGGAGTGAGCGTATTCATTTCGAGTTTGACTAGGTGTTTTATGAAAGAACTGTTTGTAGGCTTTTGAGAAATGTAGTGGATCTGAAAAACCTACAGAATATGCAATGACTTTGATTGTTTCATTGGTGTGCTCTAGTAACTGTTGAGCACGGTTCATTCGAACGAAAAGTAAATATTCTTTTGGAGAGAGTTGGTGAAATTCTTTAAACACACTAGTTAAGTAACTTCTATGAACCGATAGCTCTTTTGCTAAATCTTGAATGGTGAGCGATTGTGGATAGTGACTATCAATTAATCGTTTGCAGTCAAGATAGAGTTGGTGGGTTGATGAAATATTCTCTTTTTTCTGATTAGGAGCAATAGTTCCTAGATGAAACATCAGTTCATGGAGTTGTCCCATGATGTGGAGTTGAGCCAATTCATTTGATTTTGTAATCTGAGCGAAACGGACAATATTTTCAACGAGTTTTGCAGTTGTCTGGGTATGACTAGTTTCAGATTGGATTAGGTAGGATTGGTCAGAAATTTGAGATAGAGCAAAGTAGTCAGGTGCTCTTCCTCCAGTGATCCCCAACCAGTAGTAAGCCCAAGGATCCTGGCTATCTGCTTGATAGAATGTTAATTCATCTGGTTTTAGTAAAAAGAAATCTCCTACCTTTAAATCAACAATTTTCCCCTTATAATGGAATTGACCTTTTCCTTTAGTAATGTAATGGAGTACATAGGTATCTCGAATAGCTGGGCCAAAAGAGTAGTTAGGCGTGCATTCTTCATAGCCGTAAAAGCTAAGAGAAAGATCAATTGTTCCAGTCTGGTATTCTGAAAAAACGAGCATGTGCTACCTCCTACCTAACATTTTACCATACTTTGTAGACATTTCTCTATTTTAGAAAGCGCTTTTATTTGCTAAAATTTTATTAAGAAATCAATGAGGTACAATTTATGGGAATTCGGATAGAGAATAATCTATTTTACGTTGAGAGTAAAGGTCTAAGTTTGATTATTGAAAATAGGGATGGGTTCTTATTATTAAAACATTTAGGAAAGACTATTAAGAACTATAGAGGTTCTAATAGTGTTTATGAACGCGATCATGCTTTTTCAGGTAATCCCATAGCTACTAATCGAACCTTTAGTTTGGATACGCAACGCCAAATTTTTGGGCAACATGGTTTGGGTGACTTTAGAAAACCAACTTTACAGGTTCAACATGATGCAACTGAAGTAACAGACTTTCGATTTGTAGAAGCAAAGATTTTAAAAGGTCAGAATGGTCCACAGGGCTTACCTTCTCCACACAGCATGGATGCTACAGAGACGCTTGCCTTGATTTTAAAAGATCCTAAGGCTCAACTTAGTCTGACTTTGTATTATACAGCTTTTGATAATGATGCGACAATTGCTAGCTACAGCAAATTGGAAAATAATAGCAATCAGGAAGTTGTCATCCATAAGGACTTTTCTTTCATGGCTGATTTTCCTGCTGCAGCTTACGAAATAGTGACTCTACAAGGAGCTTATGCTCGTGAAAAGACTGTCCGACGTCAACAGGTAGAACAAGGAATCTTTTCGATTAGTTCGAATCGTGGAGCTTCTGGGCATGCTCAAACACCAGCTCTTCTCTTATGTGATCAAGAAGTTACAGAGGATGCTGGGAATGTGTTTGCTCTGCAACTACTGTATAGTGGAAACTTTGAAGCTTTTGTTCAAAAGAATCAACTGAATGAAGTTCGGGTGGCTATTGGGATTAATCCAGAAAACTTTTCTTGGAAGTTAGATGCTGAGGAAAATTTTGAAACACCGGTAGCTTTAGTGACCTATTCAGATAAGGGATTAACTGGTATTAGTCATGAAAGTCAGAATTTTGTACTTAAGCATATTATGCCAAGTGAATTTTCTAAAAAAGAACGTCCAATTCTAATCAATAATTGGGAAGCTACTTACTTTGACTTTCAGAGAGAAAAACTGTTAGAGTTGGCAGATGAAGCTAAGAAAATTGGAATAGAACTTTTTGTATTAGATGATGGGTGGTTTGGTAATCGCTTTGATGATAATCGTGCTTTAGGTGACTGGCGTGTTAATGAGGAAAAATTGGGTGGAAGTCTTGAAAGTCTGATTTCAGCGATCCATGAAAGAGATTTACAGTTTGGGCTTTGGTTAGAACCGGAGATGATTTCTGTTGATAGCGACTTGTATCGTAAACATCCTGACTGGGCTATTCAGGTTCCAGGTTATGAGCATACCTATTCTCGAAATCAATTAGTACTTAATCTTGCCAATCCTCAGGTAGTAGAATATTTGAAAAATGTTTTAGATGAACTCCTCTCTCATCATAAAATTGACTACATCAAATGGGATATGAACCGCAATATCACTAATCTGGGGAATGGTTCAGTTTATCTGGAAACCCAGATGCAGTCTCATCAGTATATGTTGGGGCTTTACGAACTCGTTTCTTATCTGACAGAGAAACACAGTCATATTCTCTTTGAGTCCTGCTCTGGTGGTGGTGGACGAAATGATCTTGGCATGATGCGCTATTTCCCACAAGTCTGGGCTAGTGATAATACTGATGCCATTGCACGTTTACCAATTCAATACGGTTCATCCTATCTCTATCCAACCATTTCTATGGGGGCTCATGTGTCAGCAGTACCAAATCATCAGATGGGACGAATGACACCATTGGAAACTCGTGGTCATGTAGCAATGATGGGAAATTTGGGTTATGAGCTTGATTTGACAAGTTTATCAGATGATGAGAAAGCTGAGATTGCTAATCAGGTGAACTTGTATAAAGAATTGCGACCAGTAGTCCAGTTGGGAAAACAGTATAGGTTAATCAATCCCAATGCTGAATCCAATGAAGCAGCTGTACAATTTAACTATGGAAATCAAACGATTGTAACCTACGTCCGAGTCCTATCAGTTGTGGAAACAATGGAAACCACCTTGAAACTGAAAGACTTAGAAGTGGAAGGGCTTTATGAACTGGAAGGGACAAACATTGTTTACTCGGGTGCAGAGCTCATGTATGCAGGTTTAACTGTTACCTTATCACCAGGAGATTTTTTGAGTAGACAGTATAAATTCAAAAGACTATACTAAAAGCGTATAAATTTATCAAGGAGGCATTCCAATGAAATGGTATAAGAAAGCAGGTTTTCTTTTAGTAGCTGGGGCAAGTTTACTAGGCTTAGTGGCTTGTGGTCAGAATAATCAATCAGCTGATGGTAAGGTAACGATTGAGTTTTTTAACCAGAAGACCGAGATGGCAGACACCTTGCAAAGGATAGTGGATGATTTTGAAAAGGAACACCCTAATATTGATGTGAAGCTGACTACAGTACCCGCAGCTGGAATTGTTCTGAAGACTCGGATTTTATCAGGAGATGTTCCAGATATTATTAATATCTATCCTCAAAATATGGATTTTCAGGAGTGGGCGAAGGCAGGCTATTTTGCAGATATGACAGGAAAACCCTATCTTGAGAACATCAAGAATGACTATGCCGAAAAGTATGCAATCAATAACAAGGTTTATAGTGTGCCTTTAACGGCTAACCTCTATGGAATTTATTACAATAAAACAAAGTTTAAAGAATTAGGACTTGAGGAACCGAAGACTTTTAAAGAGTTTCAAGAGATTGTTAAAAAAATAAAAGATAGTGGGAATTCTCCATTTGCGGTTGCAGGCAATGAAGGCTGGACATTAAATGGTTACCACCAACTTTCTCTCATTACTCTTACGGGTAGTGGAGGCGCGGCTAATAATTACCTTCGCTTTTCAAAACCAAACGCCATCTCTGCAGATGATGCTATTTTAAAAGCAGATGCAGAACGACTCGATTTATTAGCAGATAATGCTCAAGATGGTTGGCGTGGTGCCTCTTATAATGATGCGGTGGTAGCATTTTCGAGTGGAAAAGCCTTGATGATGCCACAAGGATCATGGGCATTAGCCGCAATTAATCAACAGGATCCAAAATTTGAGGTGGGGATGTTTGCTTTTCCTGGAGAAGAAGTAGGAAAAGAAGTCACTGTTGGTGCAGGGGATATGGCATTATCAACTTCAGCTACTACCAAACACCCTAAGGAAACCGAAGAATTTATCAGCTATATGACTAGTCCAAAAGCTATGCAGTCATATTATGATGTAGATGGATCACCAGTTGCTGTAAAAGGCATACAGGAAAAAGAAGACTCAGCGCTTACAGAGATTTCTAAACTGGCATTTACTGACAAACATTATGTTTGGTTGGGCCAACACTGGAATTCTGAAGAAGACTTTTTTAATCTAAGTGCAGGTTACTTGATGGATAAAAATCTGAAAAATATGGCAAACAATCTCAATGCTTTCTTTAATCCAATGAAGGCAGATTTGGACTAGAATAGGAGTTAAGATGATATGGCTATTCGAAAATTTTTAAATAAATACTGGGGTTGGACTTTTTTATTCATCCCGCTTGCTTTACAAGCTATCTTCTTTTACTTTCCAATGGTGCAAGGTGCTTTCTATAGTTTGACGAACTGGACTGGATTAACCTATAATTATAAATTTGTTGGTTTGAATAACTACAAACTGCTGATGATTGATGGGAAATTCTTCACAGCTATATCCTTTACTTTGATTTTAACTCTGGCATTGATTATTGGAGAGATTACGATTGGGGTGGTTGTGGCTCGAGCCTTAAATTCTAAGATGAAGGGGCAGACCTTCTTTAGAGCTTGGTTCTTTTTCCCGGCTGTTTTGTCTGGTTTGACAGTTTCCTTGATTTTTAAACAATTCTTCAACTATGGGCTTCCAACGATTGGAAGAATTTTAGGGATTGGTTTTTTACAAGAGAGTCTATTGGGGACACCAGTCGGAGCGGTAGTGGCAACTATTTTTGTTCTTCTATGGCAAGGAGTAGCAATGCCAATTATTCTCTTTCTTGCTGGTCTTCAGAGTATTCCAAATGATATTTTAGAGGCAGCATCAATTGATGGTGCAACAAGCAAACAAACTTTTTGGAAGATTGAATTGCCCTATTTGCTGCCAACGATTTCTATGGTTTTTATTCTGGCACTTAAGTCCGGTTTGACAGCCTTTGACCAGATTTTTGCCTTGACGAGTGGTGGTCCAAATAATGCTACAACGTCTCTTGGACTTTTAGTCTACAATTATGCCTTCAAGAGTAATCAATATGGATATGCGAATGCAATTGCCTTGATTTTATTCTTAATTATTGGAATTGTTTCTCTGATCCAAATCAAGCTATCAAAGAAATTTGAAATCTAATAGAGGAGTCCTACACATGAAAAAAGAAGAAAAATTGAATCAGTTTTGGAAATATGTCCTCTTGATAGTCGGTGGTATTCTTATACTTGTTCCTTTATTGGTAACAGTATTTAGTTCTTTCAAAATAACTAAGGATATCATGAATCATTTCTTTAGTTTGCCCAATCCTTTTACCCTAAGTAATTATGAACGATTAATTTCGGATGGAATTGGAGGCTATTTCTGGAATTCAGCAGTTATTACGGTGTTATCATTGATTGTAGTAGCTTTCTTTATACCAGCTGCAGCTTATTCCATTGCTCGAAATATGTCCAAGAAAAAAGCCTTTGCAATTATGTATTCGCTCTTGATCTTAGGGATATTTGTTCCATTTCAGGTGATTATGATTCCCATCACAGTTATGATGAGTAAACTCGGTCTAGCGAATATGTGGGGGCTAGTAATACTCTATCTAACTTATGCAATTCCACAGACTCTCTTCTTGTATGTTGGTTATATTAAAATCAGTATACCAGATAGTTTAGATGAAGCTGCAGAAATTGATGGGGCTGATCGTTTTACAATTTATCGTCGAATCATCTTTCCAATGTTGAAGCCCATGCATGCGACAACTTTGATTATCAATGCTCTCTGGTTCTGGAATGACTTTATGCTGCCACTGTTGATTCTGAATAAGGATTCCAAGATGTGGACTTTGCCTCTCTTCCAATACAACTACCAAGGTCAGTACTTCAATGACTATGGCCCAAGTTTTGCATCTTATATTGTGGGAATTGTAACGATAACCATTGTCTACCTCATCTTCCAAAAACATATCATTTCAGGAATGAGTAACGGGGCAGTGAAGTAAAAAAGTGCTTAGGGAATTTATAATTCCACACATAGACGAACGGTTCAGCTTGTTGACAATTCTATGTAGAAAACAAGAAAGTAGTACTTAGTTACTTGCAGTTTATAGTAGTACGAGTTCGAAGTGAACAAAAAATCTAAAAATATCTTTCATTTACGAAGCCAGGTCATATAAGACTTGGCTTTCATCAGAAAAAGGAGACCATCTATGACCATTCAAAATAAAACTATGTTGATTACTTACTCAGATAGTCTTGGAAATAACCTTAAAGACCTGTATGAGAATTTGGAAGAACATTTTGGCGATGCTATTGGGGGAGTTCATCTTCTACCATTTTTCCCATCAACAGGGGATCGTGGATTTGCACCAGTTGACTACGATGAAGTGGATCCAGCGTTTGGTGATTGGGAGGATGTTAAGCGTTTAGGTGAGAAATATTATCTTATGTTTGACTTTATGATTAACCATATTTCTCGTCAATCTAAATATTATAAGGACTATCAAGAAAAACATGAAGCTAGTGAATTTAAAGATCTTTTTTTAAACTGGGACAAGTTTTGGCCAGAGAACCGTCCGACACAGTCTGATGTAGATTCAATCTACAAGCGTAAGGATCGTGCACCAAAGCAAGAGATTGTATTTGCAGATGGTTCAGTAGAACATTTGTGGAATACTTTTGGTGAGGAGCAGATTGATCTTGATGTGACCAAAGAAGTAACGATGAGATTCATCCGTAAAACGATTCAACATCTAGCAAGTAACGGATGTGATTTGATTCGTCTAGATGCCTTTGCTTATGCAGTGAAGAAATTGAATACCAATGATTTCTTTGTGGAACCAGATATTTGGAATTTATTGGACAAAGTTCGAGATATCGCTGCTGAGTATGGGACAGAGCTCTTACCTGAGATTCATGAACACTATTCGATTCAGTTTAAAATAGCGGACCATGATTACTATGTTTACGATTTTGCCCTTCCAATGGTAACCCTTTATACTCTTTACAGTTCCAGAACAGAGCGCTTGGCTAAGTGGTTAAAGATGAGCCCGATGAAGCAATTTACGACACTAGATACCCATGATGGGATTGGAGTGGTGGATGTCAAGGATATCCTGACTGATGAGGAAATTGACTATGCTTCAAATGAGCTCTATAAGGTTGGAGCGAATGTCAAACGTAAGTACTCTAGTGCAGAGTATAACAATCTAGATATCTACCAAATCAATTCAACCTACTATTCTGCGCTTGGAGATGATGATGTCAAGTACTTCCTCGCTCGTCTGATTCAAGCTTTTGCTCCAGGCATTCCTCAGGTTTACTATGTGGGTCTATTAGCAGGAAAAAATGACTTGAAATTGTTAGAAGAAACCAAAGAAGGTCGAAATATTAATCGCCATTACTATAGCAATGAGGAAATAGCAGAAGAAGTTCAACGTCCTGTGGTGAAGGCCCTTCTCAATCTATTTTCTTTCCGTAATCAATCAGAGGCCTTTGACCTAGAAGGGACTATTGACATTGAAACACCAACAGCTCACAGCATTGTAATCAAACGCCAAAATAAAGACAAGTCCGTAACAGCAGTAGCAGAAATTGATTTGCAAAGTCAGATCTATCAAGTAGTGGAAAATGGCAGAAAAATTCAGTTCTAATGCTATATTAATGAAAGAGTTTTTTTGTGGCGAAAACGTGTTCATTGTTCCCAAATGACGGAAAAAATGGTAAAATATAAAGATAGTTTAGCATTTATCTTCTGGAGAAATCCAGAACAGAAAGGATCCGTTTTGAAATCAATTGGATTACTGGATAAGATAAGAGGGCTTTCGAAAAAAGATTTCTTTTTGTATCTGATGATCATAAGTATCTTTTTACCTTTTTATTTATTCTTAGCGCTCTTTGCTTTATATTTGATAGGTTTACTCGTTACTGGTGAGATGAAGGGAATTATCAAAGGATTGGCCAAACATCCTGTACTTCTCTTTTTTATTGCCTACAGTAGTATCATCTCTATCGTCGCCAAGAACTGGCTTGGATTGGTTGCATCTTTACTGATGTTTCTCTTCCTCATTTTCTTTAGCTTCTACCAGAAACGTCTGACACATGCTTTCTTTCGACTGATACTGCAGACAATCTTGTTTGGTAGTGTGCTCTCTGCTGTTTTTGCTACTTTGGAGCATTTCCAAATTGTAAAGAAATTTAACTATGCCTTTCTTTCGCCCAATATGCAAGTGTGGCACCAGAACCGTGCAGAGGTCACCTTCTTTAATCCTAACTACTATGGGATTATCTGTTGCTTCTGTATCATGATTGCCTTTTACCTCTTTACAACGACAAAGTTAAGATGGTTGAAAGTCTTTTGTGTGCTAGCAGGTTTTGTGAATCTATTTGGTTTGAATTTTACGCAAAATAGAACAGCCTTTCCTGCCATCATTGCTGGTGCCATCATTTATCTCTTTACAACCATTAAAAACTGGCGCGCCTTCTGGCTCAGTATTGGAGTTTTTGGGATTGGCCTTTGTTTCCTCTTCTCAAGCGATTTGGGTGTCCGTATGGGAACGCTAGATTCTTCAATGGAGGAGCGCGTTTCAATCTGGAATGCGGGTATGACTTTGTTCAAGCAAAATCCGATTTGGGGTGAGGGTCCACTGACCTATATGAATTCTTTCCCGAGAATCCATGCACCTTACCACGAACACGCGCATAGTCTTTATATCGATACTATTTTAAGTTATGGTTTGATTGGAACCATTCTCCTATCCATTTCTTCGGTTATCCCGGTTCACATGATGATGGATATGAGTCAGGAGTCTGGTAAACGACCAATTATCGGTCTTTATCTCTCCTTCCTTACAGTAGTCGCTGTACATGGAATTTTTGACTTGGCTCTTTTCTGGGTACAGTCAGGATTCATCTTCTTGCTGGTTATGTGCAGTCTACCACTGGAACATCGAACCTTGGTGTCCGAAATGACAGATTAAGTTAATAAATAGTGAAGATCTTCTACTCTAGGTAGGAGGTCTTTTTTGTTGGTGAAAATTATTTCTAAATCGAAATAGTTGACAGATGGAACGAGAGGTGTTACAATAAAAATAATTCGATATAGAAATAAAATGGAGGGATCATGAAAGACAGTCATTTGGTAGCCCATCATATTCGTTTGTTGAATGGGAGGATTTTTCAAAAGTTACTGAATCAGGATCCTGAGGCCCTTTATCGGAGTGAACAAGGAAAGATTTTAGCGGTTTTATGGAATAGTGAGACAGGTTGCGCTACAGCCACAGATATTGCGCTTGCGACTGGTCTCGCTAACAATACGCTAACAACCATGATAAAGAATCTTGAGGAGCAAAACCTGGTCATCATTAGCCCATGTGGAATAGATAAGAGAAAAAAATATGTCAAGTTGACAGAGCGGGGTTGGTCTCAGAAAGAAGTTGGCCATCGTATCAGTCAAAAACTGGATGCTATTTTTTATAAAGGCTTCTCAGAGGAAGAAATTCGCCAGTTTGAAGCCTTTCAAGAAAGAATTTTGGCTAACCTGAAAGAGAAGGGAAATGAGGTTTAGAATGGAGTAAATTAGTTATTAAAAGTTTGGTAACTTGACCAACCGAGGAAAATTTTAAATTGAGGACAAAGAATGATTGAATACAAAAATGTAGCGCTACGCTATACAGAAAAAGATGTTTTGAGAGATGTCAATTTACGGATTGAGAACGGGGAGTTTATGGTTTTAGTTGGACCTTCTGGGTCCGGTAAGACGACCATGATCAAGATGATTAACCGTCTCTTGGAACCAACTGATGGAAATATTTATATGGATGGCAAGCGCATCAAAGACTATGATGAGCGTGAACTTCGTCTTTCTACTGGTTATGTTTTACAGGCCATTGCTCTGTTTCCCAATCTAACGGTTGCGGAAAATATTGCTCTCATTCCTGAGATGAAGGGCTGGACTAAGGAAGAAATAGCGACGAAAACAGAAGAGCTTTTGGCTAAGGTTGGCTTGCCAGTAGCTGAGTATGGGCATCGACTTCCAAGCGAATTATCTGGTGGAGAACAGCAACGGGTCGGCATTGTTCGTGCCATGATTGGTCAGCCTAAGATTCTCCTCATGGATGAGCCCTTTTCGGCCTTGGATGCTATTTCGAGAAAACAGCTACAGGTTCTGACGAAAGAATTACATAAAGAGTTTGGTATGACAACGATTTTTGTGACCCATGATACGGATGAAGCTTTGAAATTGGCAGACCGTATTGCTGTCTTGCAGGATGGAGAGATTCGTCAGGTGGCGAATCCTGAGACGATTTTAAAGGCTCCTGCAACAGACTTTGTAGCAGACTTGTTTGGAGGTAGTGTTCATGGCTAATTTGATATCAACTTTTCAGGATCGCTTTGGTGACTGGGTAACAGCTCTATCTCAACATTTGCAGTTGTCACTGTTGACCTTGTTACTAGCTATTTTTATCGCGATTCCTTTGGCTGTTTATCTTCGCTATCATGAAAAGATGGCGGACTGGGTCTTGCAGATTGCAGGAATTTTCCAGACTATCCCGTCTCTGGCCTTGTTGGGGCTCTTTATCCCTTTGATGGGAATTGGGACCTTGCCAGCTTTGACAGCTCTGGTGATTTATGCGATTTTCCCGATTTTGCAAAATACCATCACTGGGCTAAAGGGAATTGATCCAAGTCTGCAAGAGGCTGGGATTGCCTTTGGGATGACCAGGTGGGAGCGTCTCAAGAAGTTTGAAATTCCACTTGCCATGCCTGTCATTATGTCTGGGATTCGGACGGCAGCGGTCTTGATTATCGGTACGGCGACCTTGGCGGCCTTGATTGGGGCAGGCGGACTGGGTTCCTTTATCCTTTTGGGAATTGACCGCAATAATACCAGTCTGATTTTGATTGGGGCCCTTTCTTCTGCAGTGCTCGCCATTGCCTTTAACTTCCTACTAAAAGTGATGGAAAAAGCAAAATTGCGGACGATTTTCTCTGGTTTTGCCTTGGTGACCATATTGCTGGGTCTGTCTTATAGTCCAGCCCTCTTAGCTCAAAAAGAGAAAGAAAACTTGGTGATTGCTGGGAAATTGGGTCCAGAACCAGAAATTTTGGCCAATATGTATAAACTCCTCATTGAGGAAAATACCAGTATGACTGCGACTGTTAAGCCGAATTTTGGGAAAACAAGCTTCCTCTATGAAGCTCTGAAAAAAGGGGATATTGATATCTATCCTGAATTTACCGGTACGGTGACTGAAAGTTTGCTTCAGCCATCACCGAAAGTGAGTCATGAGCCAGATCAGGTTTATCAAGTGGCGCGTGATGGCATTGCCAAACAGGATCATCTTGCCTATCTCAAACCCATGTCTTATCAAAATACCTACGCTGTAGCTGTTCCGAAAAAGATTGCTCAAGAATATGGCTTGAAGACCATTTCGGACTTGAAAAAAGTGGAAGGGCAGCTGAAAGCAGGTTTTACACTCGAATTTAATGATCGTGAGGATGGAAATAAGGGCTTGCAATCAATGTATGGTCTCAATCTCAATGTAGCGACAATGGAGCCAGCCCTTCGCTACCAGGCAATTCAGTCAGGCGATATTCAAATCACAGATGCCTATTCGACCGATGCAGAGTTGGCGCGTTATGATTTACAGGTATTGGAGGATGTCAAGCAACTCTTCCCACCTTATCAAGGAGCGCCACTCATGAAAGAAGCTCTTCTCAAGAAACATCCTGAGTTGGAGACAGTTCTCAATAAATTGGCTGGTAAAATTACGGAAAGTCAGATGAGCCAGCTCAACTACCAAGTTGGTGTCGAAGGCAAGTCAGCAGAACAAGTAGCCAAAGAATTTCTACAAGAACAAGGTTTGTTGAAGAAATAGCTTGAAAACTTAAACTCAACTTGGTTAAACACCTATACAGAAGAATGCTCAGACAATGTTGTCTGAGCTTTTTTAGTATCAGAATTAATGATTTTCATTTTTAAATGGAAAATAAGAAGAAATTTTCAAGATTTTCTAAAATTTTACTGTAAATACACTTGACTATTCAGATAATAGGTGTATAATGTGTTGTGAACTACTTAACAAATAAGGATTTCCAGCTCATGTCGACTAAGGATGGAAATCTTGTGTATAGACAGTTCAGTAGATATATAATAGAGCGTTGCGTCCGAAAGTCTATCCAGACACGGCTCTTTAAAAACAAAAGGAGAAAATATGACGACTTATTTGCAAACAAAACTCAAGAATATCAAAATAACTCTTGGTGAAATGTCTGGTGGCTACCGCCGTATGGTTGCTGCTATGGCTGATTTGGGATTTTCAGGAACCATGAAGGCTATCTGGAATGACCTCTTTACCAATCGTAGTTTTGCCCAGTGGCTTTACCTACTGGTTTTAGGAAGTTTTCCAATCTGGCTTGAGTTGATTTATGAACACCGCATTGTTGACTGGGTTGGGATGATTTGTAGCCTGACTGGTATTATCTGTGTTATCTTTGTATCGGAAGGTCGAGCAAGTAATTACCTTTTTGGTTTGATTAACTCTGTCATTTACCTTATCTTGGCTCTGCAGAAAGGCTTCTATGGTGAGGTTTTAACAACTCTCTATTTTACAATTATGCAGCCAATTGGTCTCTTGGTTTGGATTTATCAAGCCCAGTTTAAGAAAGAACAACAAGAGTTTGTCGCGCGTAAACTGGACGGCAAGGGTTGGACAAAGTATCTTTCTATTAGTGTTCTTTGGTGGTTGGCCTTTGGGTTCATTTATCAGTCTATCGGAGCCAATCGTCCTTATCGTGATTCTATCACCGATGCGACTAATGGGGTTGGGCAAATTCTCATGACAGCTGTTTACCGTGAACAATGGATATTCTGGGCAGCTACCAATGTCTTTTCAATCTATCTCTGGTGGGGAGAAAGCTTGCAAATTCAAGGAAAATACCTGATTTACTTGATCAATAGTCTCGTTGGTTGGTATCAGTGGAGCAAGGCAGCAAAGAGTGCTTAAAAAGTAAAAAAGGATCAGATGATCCTTTTTTGTGTTAGAGCAAAATGAATAATACCGTAATGACAATAGCGCTCGTTATACGAACGATGTGGTGCGAGATATGTTGTTTTTCTTTCTGTTGGCCGTTCCAGTAGGCACCATAGCAGACGATACTCGAACCCACAATCCATAGAAGAATGGTTGCAAGTGGGACGAAGTAAAAGATGGCTAGAGCCAGAGAAGTGAGGCAACTGCCGACCAAGATGCATGTGTTTCCCAGACTGTAGTTCTTTTGTTTCATAGCTGAAAAAGCAGCAGCAAGATGAAGCAGTGAGAAGGCGAGAGCTAATACAATTGTTAGTATTCCTAGAATCATCGAAGTTAACATAGTTGGTTCCTTTCTGAGTTACAGGCTTAGTTATCAAGTGGAGTTGTAGAGGTCATCTCCATTACATCAAGGTAAAATCTCACCACTTGGTCTTCGGTATAGGATTGTCCTTTTTTTAGCCACCAAGTTAGGGTCTCGATAAAGTTCGTCACAACAAAATGCTGGAGGTAGGAGGCCGGAATGTTTGGATAGGCCTCTTGTAAGTCGTCCGCCACCATGGGATAAACGTGGTGTTCGAGTTCCTTGTGTAGTTGGCGGAGAAAGTAGTCATTTTTGGAAAAAAGGAGACTGGTGACATGGTCCTGGTTTTTCTGAAAATGTAAAAAGATATGTGCGAGGTAGTCCTCGGTAGTAAAGTGTCCTTCCCTTTCAAAGAGATGATGAAAGAGGTAGCGACAAAGCTCATCTAAAAGGAGTTCCTTGCTTTCATAGTGACAGTAAAAAGTAGAACGTCCAACATCTGCTAGGTCAATGATATCCTGAACAGTAGTGGCATCATAGCCCTTGTCGTTCAAAAGTTGTAAAAAAGCTTGATAGATGGCTTTTTTAGTCTTGCTGACTCGACGGTCTCTTTTTGGCATATAGACACTTGAGACAAACTGTTCAGAACTGAACAGGACTGACAGTTTGCTTCTATCCTTTCTTTGGATTTTATTAGATAATACAAATGAAAGAAGTATGTATATACCCATTATACCAAAGGAGGGAGAGAAATGAGTTCTAAAACATCTATCTGGTTAGCTTTTTTCTTAAATTTAAGTTATGCGATTGTTGAGTTTATCGCAGGAGGAATCTTTGGTTCGAGTGCAGTTCTTGCTGATTCTGTTCATGACTTGGGAGATGCTATAGCCATTGGCATCTCAGCCCTTTTAGAAACAACTTCAAACCGTGAAGAAGATAGACAGTACACCTTGGGTTACAAACGTTTTAGTCTTTTAGGGGCCATGCTAACGGCTGTGATTCTTATGATAGGGTCTGTCCTAGTGATCTTGGAAAATATCACAAAGATCGCTCACCCGCAACCCGTCAATGAGAATGGCATCCTCTGGCTGGGAATCATTGCAGTAGTTATCAATGTACTAGCAAGTCTGGTAGTTCGTAAAGGAAAGACAAAGAATGAGTCAATTCTTAGCTTGCATTTTTTGGAAGACACTCTTGGTTGGTTGGCTGTCATCCTAATGGCGATTATCCTCCGATTTACAGATTGGTATATCCTCGATCCATTTTTATCTCTGGTTATTTCTGTCTTTATTCTGTCGAAAGCCATTCCTCGCTTTTGGAGCGCACTGAAGATTTTCCTAGATGCTGTGCCAGAAGGGGTCGAGACAAGTGATTTGGAGAAGGATTTAGAGGCTCTTCCCAATGTCAAAAGTATCAATCAACTTAGTATTTGGTCCATGGACGGTCTAGAGAATAATGCTATTGTCCACATTTGTATTAAGGACTGGGAACAGATGATGGAAACCAAAGAAGTGGTGCGTCAATGTTTAGAAGAAAGAGGCGTGCAGAATATCACTATTGAAGTAGATAGCAGTCAAAGTAACCATGCGCAACATAGGCGGAAGGTGAGAGAGGTAGAGCAGAAGCATGGTCATCATCATTAACAAAACGACCTCTAGCGAGGTCGTTTCGTTATCCTATTCATTCCTCGTACTCTCT
This sequence comes from Streptococcus oralis, assembly GCF_016127915.1. Taxonomy (NCBI): domain Bacteria; kingdom Bacillati; phylum Bacillota; class Bacilli; order Lactobacillales; family Streptococcaceae; genus Streptococcus; species Streptococcus oralis. Next base: position 1,547,842 of record NZ_CP066059.1, read on the forward strand.
CTCAAAGTCAGTCTGGTGCCCAGCATAGTCAAGCTGGGGATTTTGCGACCGTGGAGAACTTCCTTATTAAGAATATCTATACCTGCTCGGCCCATTTCTTCGGTATAGACGGTAATGCTAGAAAGAGGAGGATAGACCTGCTTGGTCAGACTAGTGTCGTTAAAGGAAATAAGGCTGACGCGGTCTGGTAGGCTAATTCCAGCTTCTTGAAGGGCACGGAGGGCACCGATGGCTAAACTATCGCTGGCAGCGAAAAAGGCTGGTGGGAGTTGTTCTCCTAGCTTGTGAATGGCCTCCTTCATCAAGTCATAGCCAGACTGGGCAGTAAAGCTCCCTTGAAAAACCAGTTCTTCATGGTAGATACCATTTGATTGGGTAATGTCTTTGAAGTTTTCTAGTCGCTTATCCTGGATAATTTCTTCCTGGTCGGTTGTTTCCTCAAGGCCTGTGAGAATGCCAATCCGATCCACCCCCTGACTGAGGAAATGGTCTACAACTTGTTTCACAGCAGTGTAAAAATCAGTGATAATACAGGTATGACCTAGTGAGAGGGTGTCACTGTCTATAAAGACTAAAGGTTTTTGGTATTCTTCAAAGGCAGCAATCTGAGCTTGGCTAAATTTTCCGATGCAGAGAATGCCAATCACTTCCTCGCTTAGTGTAAAAGGATGGTCATTAAAATAGCGCAAGATGTCATAGTCCAACTCTTGGGCCCTTTTTTCAATACCGAGACGAATCTGATAGTAGTAGAGGTCGTCCAACTCCCCTTGTTCGCTGACCCATTGGATAATGGCAATCTTTTGCTTGGGTTTGTGGGATTCGCCTGTCTTGAGGTGCTTAGTATAGCCCAGCTCTTCAGCGACAGTTAAAATACGATGTCTGGTTTCTTCTGTGACAGATAGGCTCTGGTCGCGGTTGAGGACACGAGATACGGTCGCGATAGAGACAGAGGCTAGCTGTGCAATGTCTTTTAAGGTAGCCATAAATCCTCCTCCTTTTAGGTTAGTATATCATATTTTTCTGCTTTTTACTGATAGTTTAGTAAAAATTTAGTAAAAAGGATTGACCTTGGCAAATGCCTTGGATACAATAGAAGAAAACGATTACACGTTAAGGTGACTTAACGGACAGTCAAAGGAGAATTCATATGACACAAGATCTTACTACTGAAGCCCTTCGCAAAGACTTTCTTGCCGTTTTTGGTCAAGAAGCAGACCAAACTTTCTTTTCACCAGGTCGTATTAATCTGATTGGTGAACACACAGACTACAACGGTGGGCACGTTTTTCCAGCTGCTATTTCTTTGGGAACCTATGGAGTGGCTCGCAAGCGTGATGACCAAGTTTTGCGTTTCTACTCAGCCAACTTTGAGGACAAGGGTATCATCGAAGTGCCTCTTACTGACCTCAAATTTGAAAAAGAGCACAGCTGGACCAACTATCCAAAAGGGGTTCTTCATTTCTTGCAAGAAGCTGGACACGTGATTGACAAAGGGTTTGATTTTTATGTTTATGGAAATATCCCAAATGGTGCAGGCTTGTCATCATCAGCATCCTTGGAACTTTTGACGGGGGTTGTGGCAGAGCATCTCTTTGGTTTAAAACTAGGCCGTTTGGATTTGGTTAAAATCGGAAAACAAACAGAAAACAACTTTATCGGAGTCAACTCTGGTATTATGGACCAGTTTGCTATCGGTATGGGAGCTGACCAACGGGCCATTTACCTAGATACCAACACCTTGGAGTATGACTTTGTGCCACTTGATTTGAAGGACAATGTTGTTGTTATCATGAACACCAACAAACGCCGTGAACTGGCGGACTCTAAGTACAATGAACGCCGTGCTGAGTGTGAAAAAGCTGTGGAAGAATTGCAAGTTGCCTTGGATATTCAGACCCTGGGTGAATTGGATGAGTGGGCCTTTGACCAATACAGCTATCTAATTAAAGACGAAAATCGCTTAAAACGTGCTCGCCATGCTGTTCTTGAAAATCAACGTACCCTCAAAGCACAAGCAGCTCTTCAGGCAGGTGATTTGGAAACATTTGGTCGCTTGATGAATGCATCTCACGTTTCTCTTGAGCATGATTATGAAGTAACTGGCTTGGAATTGGATACCCTTGTTCACACAGCTTGGGCTCAGGAAGGTGTTCTTGGTGCTCGTATGACAGGGGCAGGATTTGGTGGCTGTGCCATTGCCTTGGTTCAAAAAGATGCTGTTGAGGCTTTTAAGGAGGCTGTAGGCAAGCGCTACGAGGAAGTAGTTGGATACGCTCCAAGCTTCTATATCGCTGAAGTTGCAGGTGGCACTCGCGTCCTTGACTAGTTAAAAGGAGGCTCTATCGTGACCTTAGTAGATAAATTTGTAACACATGTTATTACTGAAAGTTCATTTGAGGAAATGGATCGAATCTACCTGACCAATCGTGTCTTGGCACGAGTGGGAGATGGTGTTTTGGAAGTTGAGACGAATCTGGATAAATTGATTGACCTCAAGGACCAGTTGGTTGAGGAAGCGGTTCGATTAGAGACGATTGAGGATAGTCAGACTGCGCGTGAAATCCTTGGTGCTGAACTGATGGACTTGGTAACCCCTTGTCCAAGTCAGGTTAATCGTGACTTTTGGACAACCTATGCTCACTCTCCTGAGCAGGCGATAGGGGATTTTTACCAGCTCAGCCAGAAAAACGACTACATCAAGCTCAAGGCCATTGCTAAAAATATTGCTTATCGTGTACCATCTGACTACGGAGAACTTGAGATTACCATCAACCTCTCTAAGCCTGAAAAGGATCCAAAGGAGATTGCGGCGGCCAAGTTGGTGCAAGCTAGCAATTATCCCCAGTGTCAGCTTTGTCTAGAGAACGAAGGCTACCATGGTCGGGTTAACCATCCAGCTCGTAGCAATCACCGCATTATTCGTTTTGAAATGGCGGGTCAGGAGTGGGGCTTCCAGTATTCGCCCTATGCTTATTTTAATGAGCACTGTATTTTCTTAGACGGCCAGCACTGTCCGATGGCGATTAGTCGTCAGAGTTTTGAGCGTCTGCTGGCGATTGTAGAGCAATTTCCGGGATATTTTGCAGGTTCGAATGCCGACCTTCCAATCGTGGGAGGCTCTATTCTGACTCATGACCACTATCAGGGAGGCCGTCACGTGTTTCCTATGGAATTGGCTCCCTTGCAAAAGGCTTTCCGATTTGCTGGTTTTGAACAAGTCAAGGCTGGGATTGTCAAGTGGCCTATGTCAGTGCTACGTTTGACTTCGGATTCCAAAGAGGATTTGATTAACTTGGCTGACAAAATTTTGCAGGAATGGCGGCAATATTCAGACCCTGAAGTACAGATTTTGGCAGAGACAGACGGGACACCACACCATACCATTACACCGATTGCTCGTAAACGCGATGGACAGTTTGAGTTGGACTTGGTCTTGCGAGACAATCAGACATCGCCAGAGCATCCTGATGGCATCTATCATCCCCACAAGGATGTCCAACATATCAAGAAGGAAAATATCGGCTTGATTGAGGTCATGGGCTTGGCTATCTTGCCACCTCGTTTGAAGGTAGAAGTGGAGCAAGTCGCTAGCTATCTTGTAGGAGATGGTGAAGCAGTTGCAGACTATCATCAGGAATGGGCAGACCAGCTCAAAGTCCAACATCCAGATCTAGCAGATAAAGAAAAAGCCCTTGAAATCGTCAAGGACTCTGTGGGTGCTATCTTTGCGCGCGTTCTAGAGGATGCGGGGGTTTACAAGCAGACGGAACAAGGACAGGCAGCCTTTATGCGCTTTGTAGAGCAGGTTGGAATTTTGCCAGACTAGGAGCTTTCTCCTTGCACAGTTCTATAAAAAGTAGTATCATAGTGTCGTTTGAACTATCAGGAGGAAACGATGAAAGATTTTCATTTTGACGCTATATCTGCCTTTGAAAATTACGAAATAGAAAAAATGAGAGATGGTCACGTTGTGGTGACGACAAAAGTAGTGGATTCGTCGCTCAACTATTATGGCAATGCCCATGGTGGCTATCTCTTTACCCTTTGTGACCAGATTAGTGGTTTAGTGGTTATCTCACTGGGGCTTGATGGAGTGACGCTTCAGTCCTCTATCAACTACCTCAAGGCAGGAAAACGCGACGATGTGTTGACCATTAAAGGAGAATGTGTCCATCAAGGTCGCACAACCTGTGTCGTGGATGTCGATATCACCAACCAAGAGGGCAGAAATGTCTGCAAGGCAACCTTCACCATGTTTGTCACAGGACAGCGGTCAGAAGAGAGACAGGTGAGGATATAGAGAAACAAAAAAGAGGTCTACACCTCTTTTTTTTATTTCTTTTTCCGATTTAATACTGCATTGAGTACAATAGCCAGTAGGCTGGCTACGACGATTCCGTTTGAGAAGAACATTTGGAAGGCTGTCGGCATGCTGACAAAGAGATTACTATTGTTTAGACCTACACCTGCAGCGATGGATACAGCTGCGATAAGGAAGTTATGTTCATTGTTAGTAAAGTCAACGCGGGCAAGGATTTGCATCCCTTGAAGGGAAACAAAACCAAACATTACCAGCATGGCACCTCCAAGAACAGGGCTTGGAATGATTTGGGCTAGGGCTCCAAACTTAGGTAGGAGTCCAAGGAGAACCAGGAAACCAGCTGCGTAGTAGATTGGCAGACGGGTCTTGATACCTGACAATTTAACCAAACCAACGTTTTGTGAAAATCCTGTGTAAGGGAAGGTGTTAAAGATTCCTCCGAGAAGTACGGCCAGACCTTCTGCACGATAACCGTTGCGCAGGCGCGTGCTGTCGATTGGGTCATTGGTAATATCAGACAAGGCCAAATAAACACCAGTTGACTCAACCATGGACACCGTTGCGATGATACACATCATGACAATAGAGGAGATTTCAAAGGTTGGCACCCCAAAGTATAGGGGAGTGGGAACATGGACAAGCGGTGCTGCCGCAACAGGGGAGAAATCTACCAAGCCCATGGTAGCAGCAATGGCAGTTCCAACGACCAACCCAATCAAAATCGAAATCGACTTGATAAATCCTTTGGTAAAGATGTTGATCAAGAGGATAATCAGAACAGTGATAGCTGCAAGCAAGAGACTTTGACCAGTTGGCTCTGGAACATTATTTCCCATATTTCCAATAGCGACAGGAATCAGGGTCAATCCAATCGTGGTAATGACAGAGCCTGTTACGATAGATGGGAAGAGATTGGCCACTTTTGAGAAAATGCCTGAAATCAGAACTACATAAATCCCAGAAACGATAAGGGCACCAAACATAGCACCGCTACCGTGGCTTTGTCCAATCATAATCAAAGGAGCGACGGATTGGAAGGCAACTCCGAGAACGACTGGTAGTCCAATCCCAAAGTATTTGTTGAGTTGGAGTTGAAGGAAGGTGGCCACCCCACACATGAAGATATCTGTGGAGATAAGATAGGTCAACTGTTCAGCTGAATAGCCAAGAGCTGTCGCAATCATGATGGGAACCAGGATGGATCCTGAGTACATGGCTAGTAAGTGCTGTAAGCCAAGAACGGCTGCTTGCGAGTGTTTTTCTTGTTTTTGCATTAGAGATCTGCCTCCTTAAATACGACCTGACCATTCTCAAAACGATCCAAACGAGCGAGTGATAGAACTGGATAGCCAGCTTTCTCGAGCAAATCACGACCATCCTGGAAGGATTTTTCGATAACAATACCGATGGCTTCGACTTTAGCTCCGGCTTGTTCTATGATTTGGATCAAGCCTTTGGCAGCTTGGCCATTAGCAAGGAAATCATCGACAATCAAGACCTTGTCTTCGGGTGAGAGGAATTTTCCAGCGATGGAAACGGTGCTGGTCACCTGCTTGGTAAAGGAGTAGACTTGGGCGGTTAGGATGCCTTCGTTCATGGTGATGTTTTTAGCTTTCTTGGCGAAAATCATGGGCACATTTAAGGCTTCAGCTGTAAAAACGGCTGGGGCAATGCCTGATGCTTCAATGGTCACGACCTTGGTAATGCCAGCAGAAGCGAATTTTTCCGCAAAAATCTTACCAATCTCTCGCATTAAGCTAAAGTCAACTTGGTGGGTTAAAAAAGAATCCACCTTGAGGATGTTGTCCCCCAAGATATGCCCATCCTCAAGGATGCGCTCTTCTAATAATTTCATAAGACCTCCTAAAGTCTAAAAGTCAGTTTACTTGTTGGTTAACTGTTTCTATAGTGAACCAGTTTGCTAGTACTATGTATTTGATAAAACTAGTACGAGCGAAGCGAGTTTTATCAAATATTTCCCGCCGTAGTGGTATCATAGACAATAATCTTGTTATTGTCTATGACGGGATTTTTGAGACTTTTGGCTCAAAAATTAGGGATGAAATTCCGAAGGAAGTTGCTCCCGTCCGCACTAATTAAGGGAAATATTAAAAATATTTAGTTTACACTTAAAGGCGTACTTTAATAAAAATATTCAAAAAGGACCTACTTAATCCCCTAAGTAAGTCCCCAAAATAGGCATGGCCAACACCATCCCTTCAGCTGACATACTCATTGTTAGGTGTTCCGGCACCTTGTAGAAACGTCGTGCCAATTCACGACATAAACAAGTAAAATGATATTCAATTTTAAATAGGCTACTGCCAATGTTTTTATTTTACACCAATTAGCTTTATAAATCAAATATTTTGTTAGCAAATAGATCATAAAAGCGAACGAATAAAAGGCTGCAACGCTAGAAAGTATTGTAGCCTTTTATTTTTCTATTCGCTAAATCTTAAAAAATAACCATCTGGATCCAAAACGGCAAATTCGTGAGGATAGATGTAGTAATCCCCAACACGAAATGTTCGTTTGGTCAGCGGACGATGGATAGGGTAGTCAGCTTCCAGCAGTTTTTGGTGGAGCTGAGGGACATCTTCAATGCCAAAGGAAATATTGACACCGCGCCCGAAAGGATAGGTTAGTTGGGCTAATTCTTCTGTGCTGCCTTCTTCTAGCATAAGTTGGCAGTCTTCAAGCGAGAGGAAGAGAAATTTCTCCTCTGGACGCTCGTATTCGACAGAAAATCCCAGCAAGTCGCAGTAGAAGTGGCGTGACTTTTCGAGGTCAGATACTACAAATTCAGGAATGACAGCTTGATAGTCCATTAGCTTTCTCCTTAGAGTTCAATTTCCAATACAATCGGCGTATGGTCTTGACGCGCACCTGAGTCAATCATGTCAGACTTAGTCACCTTGTCAGCCACGCGATTGCTGGTGAGCCAGTAGTCGATTCTCCAGCCTGTATTGTTGATTTTAGAAGTCTTGCTGCGTTGTGCCCACCAAGTGTAACGCTCTGGGACATCACCGTGCAAGTAGCGGAAGGTATCGGTGAAGCCTTTAGCCAGTAGGTTGGTGAAGCCAGCACGTTCTTCGTCGGTAAAGCCTGGTGAGCGGCGGTTGCTGGCAGGATTTGCAAGGTCGATTTCCTTGTGGGCTACGTTGTAGTCACCGGTTGCAAGGACTGGTTTTTCTTTGTCTAGTTGAGCCAAATACTCAGCGTATTTGACGTCCCAGACTTGGCGTTCTTCCAAGCGTTTGAGCCCATCACCAGCGTTTGGTGTGTATACTTGGGTTACGAAAAATGTATCAAATTCCAAGGTGATGATGCGGCCTTCCAAGTCCATGGTAGAAGGAGCACCGATTTCTGGGAAGCTAATCGTTGGTGTGAGTTCTTTCTTATAAAGGAACATGGTTCCAGCGTAGCCTTTGCGAGCAGGTTCTTGAGAGGAACGCCAAGTGTTTTCATAACCTGGGAAGAGTTCTTCAAGTACTTCTAGGTGTTTCTTTGTAGGGCCCTTGGCAGAAAGCTTGGTTTCCTGGATAGCGATAATATCAGCATTTTCAGCTACCAAAGTTTGTAGGACTTCTTGGGACAATTTTGCACGAGCTGAGTCGCTCGTTAGGGCTGCATTGAGGGAATCAATATTCCATGAGATGAGTTTCATAAAGTTACCTTTTTCATTCAGATTACAGACTATATTATACCAAAAAAAGGCGCATTTCCCCAACGTATGGTTTGAAAAATCACCCTCTTTCGTTTATAATTAAGAATGATTTTATGAAAGGGAGTGAAAATAGATGAAATTCTATTCTTATGACTATGTCCTCAGCCAAATTGGTCAGCAAAATGGCATCATGATTGCCTTTGGCATCGTCTTATTAGCTGTGACAGGATTTTTTGCTTTTAAGGCTTACCATGATAAAAAGGGCACCAAATTTCGTGAGTTGGTCATGATTTCAGCTTTGACCTTATTAGCTCTCCTTTTGGTCAGCATCACGACTTATCAAAACAATCAAGTATCTAATAATAAATTTCAAGCTTCACTTCATTTCATCGAGCTTGTTTCCAAAGAATTGGGAGTAGACAAGTCAGAGGTCTATGTTAATACTTCTGCGGACACGGATGGCGCACTTATCAAGGTAGGTGATCACTATTACCGTGCCCTGAACGGTAGTGAGCCAGACAAGTACCTGCTAGAGAAAGTGGAATTGTATAAAACAGATGCGATCGAATTGGTGGAGGTGAACAAATGACACTTAATTATATCGAAATTTTAATCAAACTAGCCTTGGGTCTCTTTTCTCTGGTTTTCGTGATTAATGTGACAGGAAAGGGCAACCTAGCGCCTAACTCAGCGATAGATCAAATTCAGAACTATGTACTCGGGGGGATCATCGGTGGGGTGATTTACAATAGCGCTATCAGTATCCTTCAGTATGCAGTTATCCTGATTATATGGACCATTCTGGTCTTGACTCTCAAGTGGCTTAACAACAATGTTCACTTTGTGAAACGTTTGATTGATGGGAAGCCAACCCTGCTCATCAAAAATGGGAAGATTGATCCTGAAGCCTGCCGTTCGGTTGGTTTATCAGCAGCGGACGTAGCTCTTAAGCTCCGTAGTCAGGGAATTTTCCAAATGAAACAAGTCAAACGCGCTATGCAGGAGCAAAACGGTCAACTCATCGTGGTCCAAATGGGAGACGAAAATCCCAAGTATCCTGTTGTCACAGACGGTGTTATCCAAGTTGAAATTTTGGAAACCATTGGACGGAGCGAAGAGTGGTTGCTTGATAACCTCAGCAAACAAGGGTATGACAATGTTGCCAATATCTTTATCGCTGAGTATGACAAGGGTGTCGTCTCAGTCGTAACCTATGAATAAGAAAAACCTGAGGTCTCTGCCTCAGGTTTCCATTTGCAATCAGAAAGGGATTTTATGTCCATTATTCAAAAACTCTGGTGGTTTTTCAAGTTAGAAAAGCGCCGTTATTTAGTCGGGATTGTGGCCTTGGTCTTGGTTTCCGTCCTCAATCTCATTCCCCCCATGGTCATGGGACGGGTGATTGATGCCATAACTGGAGGACAATTAACTCAGCAGGACCTCCTTCTTAACCTATTTTATCTACTGCTGGCAGCCTTTGGGATGTACTATCTGCGCTATGTTTGGCGCATGTATATCCTTGGAACTTCCTATCGTTTGGGGCAGATTATGCGGTCTCGCTTGTTTGAGCATTTTACTAAGATGTCGCCAGCCTTTTATCAGACCTATCGGACAGGGGACCTGATGGCACACGCCACCAATGATATCAATGCCCTAACTCGTCTCGCAGGTGGAGGTGTTATGTCTGCGGTGGATGCTTCTATCACGGCACTGGTGACTTTGCTGACCATGCTCTTTAGCATTTCTTGGCAGATGACCTTGGTTGCCATTCTTCCCCTGCCCTTCATGGCTTATGCGACTAGTCGTCTAGGGAGAAAGACCCACAAGGCCTTTGGCGAATCCCAAGCAGCCTTTTCCGAACTCAATAACAAGGTGCAGGAGTCTGTATCAGGTATCAAGGTGACCAAGGCTTTTGGTTATCAGGCGGACGAGTTGAAGTCCTTTCAAGCAGTCAATGAATTGACCTTCCAAAAGAATCTCCAAACCATGAAATACGACAGTCTCTTTGACCCTATGGTTCTCTTATTTGTTGGTTCATCCTATGTTTTAACCCTTTTGGTCGGTTCCTTAATGGTGCAGGAGGGGCAGATTACAGTTGGGAATCTGGTTACCTTTATCAGCTACTTGGATATGCTGGTCTGGCCTCTTATGGCCATTGGCTTCCTCTTTAATATCACTCAGCGAGGGAAGGTGTCCTATCAGCGGATTGAGGAACTTTTGTCTCAGGAATCACCTGTACAAGATCCTGAGTTTCCTCTGGACGGTATTGAAAATGGACGTTTGGAGTACGTCATTGATAGTTTTGCCTTTGAAAATGAGGAAACACTGACGGATATTCACTTTAGTTTAGAAAAAGGGCAAACTCTGGGCTTGGTCGGGCAGACAGGTTCTGGTAAAACATCCTTGATCAAGCTTCTCTTGCGAGAATACGATGTGGATAAGGGAGCTATTTACCTAAACGGTCACGATATTCGGGATTATCGTCTGACAGACCTACGCAGTCTCATGGGATATGTCCCGCAGGACCAGTTTCTCTTTGCGACCTCTATCTTAGACAATATCCGCTTCGGCAATCCGAACTTGCCTCTTTCAGCAGTCGAGGAAGCGACCAAGCTAGCACAAGTTTACCAAGATATTGTGGACATGCCTCAGGGATTTGATACGTTGATCGGTGAAAAAGGAGTCAGTCTTTCAGGTGGGCAAAAGCAACGTCTGGCCATGAGTCGGGCTATGATTTTAGACCCTGATATCTTGATTTTAGATGATTCCTTGTCAGCTGTGGATGCCAAAACTGAGTATGCGATTATCGACAATCTCAAGGAGACGCGGAAGGACAAGACAACCATTATCACAGCCCATCGCCTCAGTGCAGTTGTCCATGCAGATCTAATCTTGGTTCTGCAAAATGGTCAAATTATCGAACGTGGCAGGCACGAAGACTTGCTAGCCCTGAATGGCTGGTATGCCCAAACTTACCAGTCTCAGCAGTTGGAAATGAAAGGAGAAGAAGATGCAGAATAAGAAAGAACAATGGACTGTATTGAAGCGCCTGATGTCCTATCTCAAGCCCTATGGCCTCCTGACCTTTTTGGCATTAAGTTTTCTCCTTGCGACTACGGTCATTAAAAGCATCATTCCACTTGTAGCTTCCCGCTTTATCGACCAGTACCTGAGCAATCTTAATCAACTGGCCGTGAACGTTTTGCTGGCCTACTATGGTCTTTATATCCTGCAAACTCTAGTTCAGTATGTCGGAAATCTTCTCTTTGCGCGGGTGTCCTACAGTATTGTTAGGGATATTCGTCGTGATGCCTTTGCCAATATGGAGAAGCTGGGCATGTCTTATTTTGACAAGACGCCAGCAGGTTCCATCGTCTCTCGTTTGACAAATGATACCGAGACCATCAGTGATATGTTTTCGGGGATTTTATCCAGCTTTATTTCAGCAGTTTTCATCTTTCTGACAACTCTGTATACCATGTTAGTACTGGATTTTCGTTTGACAGCTTTAGTCTTGCTCTTTCTTCCCTTGATTTTCCTTTTGGTCAATCTCTATCGGAAAAAGTCAGTGAAAATCATCGAAAAAACCAGAAGTCTCTTGTCGGATATCAATAGTAAGCTGGCAGAGAATATCGAGGGAATCAGGATTATCCAAGCCTTTAATCAAGAGAAGCACCTGCAGGCAGAATTTGATGAGATCAATCAAGAATACTTGGTCTACGCCAACCGTTCTGTAGCCTTGGACGCCCTCTTTTTACGTCCTGCCATGAGTTTACTGAAACTCCTAGGTTACGCCGTTTTGATGGCTTACTTTGGTTACCGTGGTCTTTCTATCGGGATAACGGCCGGAACTATGTATGCCTTTATCCAGTACATCAATCGTCTCTTTGATCCCTTGATTGAGGTGACGCAAAACTTTTCAACCCTTCAAACGTCCATGGTATCTGCAGGCCGTGTCTTTGCTCTGATTGACGAGAGGACCTATGAACCCCTTCAGGAAAACAGCCAGACCGAGGTCAAAGAAGGTAATATTCGGTTTGAGCATGTGTGTTTCTCATATGACGGTAAACATCCGATACTGGATGACATTTCCTTTTCGGTTAACAAGGGTGAAACCATTGCCTTTGTAGGACATACAGGTTCTGGGAAGTCTTCTATTATCAATGTCCTCATGCGTTTTTATGAATTTCAGTCAGGCCGAGTTCTCTTGGATGGTGTGGATATTAGGGACTACAGTCAGGAAGAGCTGAGAAAAAATATCGGTCTAGTCTTGCAGGATCCCTTCCTCTATCATGGGACTATCAAGTCCAATATCGCCATGTACCAAGATCTTAGTGATGAAGAGGTCCAGGCTGCGGCTGCCTTTGTGGATGCAGATTCCTTTATTCAGGAGCTTCCGCAGGATTATGATGCACCTGTGTCTGAGCGTGGTTCGAGCTTTTCTACTGGACAGCGTCAGCTTCTTGCCTTTGCCAGAACAGTCGCAAGTCAGCCTAAAATCTTGATTTTGGATGAAGCGACAGCCAATATTGACTCGGAAACAGAAAGTTTGGTTCAAGATTCCCTAGCTAAGATGAGACAGGGGCGGACAACCATTGCCATCGCCCATCGCCTTTCGACCATCCAAGACGCCAACTGCATCTATGTCTTGGACAAGGGGCGCATCATTGAGAGTGGAACCCATGAGGAACTCTTGGCCTTGGAAGGAACCTATCACAAGATGTATAGCTTGCAGGCAGGTGCCATGTCCTAATACTCGTTGAAAATCTATTCTAACCACGTCAGCTTTATCTGCAACCTCAAAGCTGTACTTTGAGCAGCCTGTGGCTAGACTCCTAGTTTGCGTTTTGATTTTCATTGAGTATAAGAAGGAAATTCTTTAAATTACAGATTTCTTGCACCGCCTTTTCTATTTTGTGGTATAATGAAAAATGTTGACAAATAGTATAATAAAAACAAAGGAGAAACAGCATGCTGAAATGGGAAGACTTGCCCGTGGAAATGCAATCAAGCGAGGTTGAGTCTTACTACCAGCTTGTCTCTAAAAGGAAAGGTTCGCTGATTTTCAAGCGTTGTCTGGACTGGGTTCTGGCCTTGGTTTTACTGATTTTGACTTCCCCCATCTTTCTCATCTTGAGCATTTGGATCAAGTTGGATAGCAAGGGACCTGTCATTTACATGCAAGAGCGCGTGACCCAGTACAACCGTCCGTTCAAGATTTGGAAGTTCCGTACTATGGTGACGGATGCGGATAAAAAAGGAAGTCTGGTGACTTCAGCTAATGATAGTCGCATTACCAAAGTGGGAAATTTCATTCGCCGTGTGCGCATGGACGAACTACCTCAGCTGGTCAATGTCCTTAAAGGCGAGATGTCCTTTGTAGGCACAAGACCTGAGGTGCCACGTTACACCGAGCAGTATAGCCCTGAAATGATGGCGACCTTGCTCTTACCAGCCGGAATCACCTCTCCAGCTAGTATCAACTACAAGGATGAGGACACCATCATCAGTCAAATGACGGAGAAAGGTCTGTCAGTTGACCAGGCCTATGTCGAACACGTCCTTCCTGAAAAGATGCGCTATAACCTCGCCTATCTCCGAGAGTTTAGTTTCCTTGGAGACATCAAAATCATGTTTCAAACCGTGTTTGAAGTGCTAAAATAAAGTAGTCATAAGAAAATGAGTACAGATAAAAGGAGCAAATCAATGCCAAATTACAATATTCCATTTTCACCGCCTGATATCACTGAAGCTGAAATTGCTGAAGTAGCGGATACCCTGCGTTCTGGTTGGATTATAACTGGGCCAAAGACAAAAGAACTAGAGCGTCGCTTGTCCCAATACACACAGACGCCTAAGACTGTCTGCCTCAACTCTGCGACAGCCGCTCTTGAGTTGATTTTGCGCGTTTTGGAAGTGGGACCAGGTGATGAAGTCATCGTTCCAGCTATGACCTATACAGCTTCATGTAGTGTTATCACTCACGTAGGAGCAACACCTGTCATGGTGGATATCCAAGCAGATACTTTTGAGATGGACTATGACTTGCTTGAGCAAGCTATCACTGAGAAAACTAAGGTTATCATCCCAGTAGAGCTTGCAGGGATTGTGTGCGACTATGACCGTTTGTTCCAAGTTGTGGAGAAAAAACGTGATCTCTTTACCGCTTCAAGCAAGTGGCAAAAGGCCTTTAACCGTATCGTGATTGTCTCTGATAGTGCCCATGCTTTAGGATCTAAATACAAAGGGCAACCAGCTGGTTCGATCGCTGACTTTACTTCCTTCTCATTCCATGCTGTTAAGAACTTTACAACGGCAGAAGGTGGAAGTGCGACTTGGAAAGCCAATTCAGCGATTGACGACGAAGAGATGTACAAGGAATTCCAAATTCTTTCCCTTCACGGTCAAACCAAAGACGCTCTTGCCAAGATGCAATTGGGTTCTTGGGAATACGATATCGTAACACCAGCCTACAAGTGCAACATGACGGATATCATGGCTTCGATTGGTTTGGTACAATTGGATCGTTACCCAGCTTTGCTACAACGTCGTAAGGACATCGTGGACCGCTATGATCGTGGTTTTACGGGTACTCGTATCCATCCACTGGCACACAAGACTGATACTGTCGAATCTTCACGCCACCTCTACATCACTCATGTAGAAGGAGCAAGCTTAGAAGAACGCAACCTCATCATCCAAGAATTGGCTAAAGCAGGAATTGCAAGTAATGTACACTATAAACCGCTTCCTCTCCTGACAGCCTATAAGAATCTTGGTTTTGATATGGCAGACTATCCAAGAGCCTATGCCTTCTTTGAAAATGAAATTACGCTTCCTCTTCATACAAAATTGAGCGATGAAGAAGTTGATTACATCGTTAAGACTTTGGTGAGAATTTCCGAAGAAATCCTCGGTTCTGGAAAAAAATCATAAAAAAATCTTGACAAAAAGCGGACAATAGCATATAATATTCTCAACAAATCAGAAAAGTAACTATATTTGATCTTCAGGGAGCCTGTGGTGATTGTGAACAGGTGGTTGGAAATAGTGAAAGTGGGCTGATTTTAAAAATGAATTTGAAACAATGAGAATTCGGTGCGCACACCTTACAGTGCAACTTGTTGTTAGACAAGGTAGAGATGTAAAGGGGATAGTCCCTTTATAATTGAGGTGGCACCGCGTTACCAACGCCCTCACACGGAATTTAATTCTGTGTGTGGGCTTTTTTCTATCCGTCATTTTGTTTATCTTTTATTAGGGCGTTGAGTCGCTTTGATGAACTTGAGTTCTATCTACAGCTCCTTGCCTACTACTAAAAGCAAACAAAAAGTCGGATTAATATGGAAAGAGGAAAAATTTTATGACAACTAAAGGTTATTTTGGACAATTTGGTGGTAGTTTTGTACCGGAACCGATTCAGGCTTTATTGGATGAGTTGGAAGTGACATTTGACAAATACAAGGATGATCCAGAATTTTTGGCAGAATTTCGCCATTACTTGAAGGATTATTCAGGTCGTGAAACACCGCTCTATTTTGCAGAAAGTTTGACAGACCACCTAGGTGGAGCTAAGATTTATCTCAAGCGCGAAGACCTGAACCACCTTGGTTCTCACAAGCTTAACAACGTTCTAGGTCAAATCCTTCTTGCCAAACGTATGGGCAAAAAACGAGTGATCGCAGAAACAGGAGCTGGTCAGCACGGTGTTGCGACAGCAGCTGCTGCAGCCAAGTTTGGTATGGCCTGTGATGTCTACATGGGGGCAGAAGATGTGGAGCGTCAACGTCTCAATGTCTTCCGTATGGAGATGATGGGAGCAACTGTTCACGCAGTTGAAACGGGGACACGAACTCTCAAGGATGCGGTCGATGCAGCCTTTGGAGCGTGGATGAATGATCTTGAAGCCTTCTATGTGTTGGGATCTGCTGTGGGTCCTCACCCTTATCCTACCATTGTTCATGAATTCCAAAAGGTCATCAGTGAAGAATCTCGTCGTCAAATCTTAGAAAAAGAAGGTCGCTTACCAGACTACGTTATTGCCTGTGTAGGTGGTGGTTCTAATGCCATCGGTGCTTTTTCACAGTATGTGGCTGATGAAGAAGTCAAATTGGTTGGGGTCGAAGCTGCCGGTCATGGACTTGATACAGACAAACACGCAGCCACTATGACAAAAGGTAGTGTCGGAATTGTTGACGGCATGAAGACCTATGCAGTCTTTAAGGAAGATGGAGAGCTGGCGCCAGTTTACTCTATCTCAGCTGGTTTGGACTATCCAGGCGTTGGTCCAGAACACGCCTACTTTAAAGACTCAGGTCGCGTGGAATATGTCGCAGCGACAGATGAAGAAGCTGTCCAAGCTTTGCTTTTATTAAGCAAGACAGAAGGGATTATCCCAGCAATCGAAAGTTCGCACGCGATTGCAGAAGCGGTCAAACGTGCACCGAAACTAAGTAAAGATGAGATTATCATCATCAATGTCTCTGGTCGTGGAGACAAGGACGTAGCTGCGATTGCAGACTACCTAGAAGCTGAAAAATAAGAGATGGAAAAATTACAGTCTTTTCTCTCACAGAGAGCTTGTGGTTGCTGGAAACAAGCAGAGAATGCTGTAAGGTTGGGTCCATCTGAAACGAGAGAAGAAAACATAATTCTCAAGGGAGTGCCCTTTATCGCACAGCCTGTTACAGAATCTTTCTAAGACAGGAATGAGAGATAGGAGAAATCCTATAATTGAGGTGGCACCGCGAATTTCGTCCTCACGCAAGTTATTTTGCGTGGGGATTTTTATATATTTATCGTAGATATGGTCATCAGTTTTAAACTATACTTCATCAATAGATAGATTTCTATAAAATATTTGTGAACGAAGTGAGCATTGAACCGCTATTTCCCGCCATAGTGGTATTCTAGAGAAGCAAAGATGCTTATCTAGAACGGAATTTTTGAGACCTAAGGCTCAAAAATTAGGGATGAAATTTTGGAGAAAGTTGCTCCCGTCCGCACTATTTAAGGGAAATAGAAAAAGATTAAAAATAAGGAACTGAAAGGGAAATTACAATGGAACGAATCATTCATGGAGATGTCTTATCACCAATCTTGGCTTATATGCGCCTAAAGGGGCAACACAAGGTTATCTTAGAAAGTATTCCGAGAGACAAGGAAACAGCTCGATTTTCTATCCTAGCCTATAATCCAGTTTTTGAGATTAAGTTTGAAAATGGAGTTCTTTATCAAAATGGTCAAGTGATTGATCGGGATCCTTTGGATTTCCTTTATGAAGTGACTCATAAGAGTCAGCACCATTCAGACCTACCTTTTGGTGGAGGAGCTATTGGCTTTGTGGGTTACGATATGATTTCTCTTTATGAAGAGATTGGCCAGATTCCTCAAGATACCATTGGGACGCCAGACATGCATTTCTTTGTCTATGAGAGTTACATAGTTTTTGACCATAAGAAGGAAAAAATCCATGTCATTGAGGATGCTCTTTATAGCAATCGCAGCCAAGAAGATTTGGAAAAAGCTTTGAACCAAGTGCTGGAGGAATTACGCAACCCTGCTCCAAATGAATTTGAAGACTTGGATTTATCTCCGTTGGATTTCAAATCGCATATTGCTCCTCAGAAGTTTGAGCAAATGGTGGAAACCACTCGTGACTTGATTCGTAACGGAGATATGTTCCAATGTGTACTCAGTCAACGCTTCTCAGCAGAAGTTACTGGAAATCCATTTGACTTCTATAGAAATCTCCGCGTGACCAATCCATCCAATTACCTCTATTTCTATGACTTTGGGGATTATCAAATCATCGGTGCCAGTCCGGAAAGTTTGGTTTCTGTCAAAAACGGCATCGTGACAACCAATCCGATTGCGGGTACGCGACCAAGAGGGGCTACGGATGAAGAAGACAAGGCCTTGGCGACTGACCTGCTTTCTGATGAGAAGGAAACAGCAGAACATCGGATGTTAGTAGACTTGGGACGCAATGATATCGGTCGAATCTCTGAAACAGCAAGTGTTCAAGTCACCAAGTATATGGAGGTTGAGCTCTTCCGCTATATTATGCATTTGACCAGCGTGGTCAAGGGGCGTTTGCTTCCAGAACTAACTGCCATGGATGCCTTGAAAGCTACACTTCCAGCTGGAACAGTTTCAGGAGCACCAAAGATTCGGGCGATGAGACGCATCTATGAACTGGAAACAGAAAAACGTGGCCTATACGCAGGAGCAATTGGCTACTTGTCTGCGACGGGTGATATGGATTTGGCCATTGCCATCCGAACTATGATTCTTAAAAATCAAACAGCCTATGTGCAGGCTGGGGCAGGGATTGTCTACGACTCCATCGCCCAAAACGAATACCAAGAAACCATTAACAAGGCTAAATCTATGACTAGAATTGGAGAACTAAGACCATGATTTTATTGATTGACAACTATGATTCCTTTACCTATAACTTGGCCCAATACATCGGGAATTTTGCAGAAGTACAGGTCTTGAGAAATGATGATTCCAAACTGTATGAAGAAGCTGAAAAAGCAGATGGTCTGGTCTTTTCTCCTGGTCCAGGTTGGCCAGTTGATGCTGGAAAGATGGAAGACATGATTCGTGACTTTGCAGGTAAGAAGCCGATTCTAGGAATTTGTTTGGGTCACCAAGCTATCGCAGAAGTCTTTGGTGGACAGTTAGGCTTGGCTCCCAAAGTTATGCATGGGAAACAGAGCCATATCAGCTTTGAAGTGCCTTCTGTTCTCTATCAAGGTATTGAGGATGGTCGTCCAGTCATGCGTTACCACAGTATTTTGATTGAAGAAATGCCAGAAGGCTTTGAAGTGACAGCTCGTTCGACTGATGACCAAGCCATTATGGGAATTCAACACAAAACCCTTCCAATTTATGGCTTCCAGTACCATCCAGAGAGTATCGGAACGCCAGACGGCTTGTCTTCTATTCAGAATTTTATCGAGAAGGTTGTAAAGTGAGGAAACTAGGATGAAAGAGATTATTGAAAAATTAGCAAAATTTGAAAATTTGACAGGTGTGGAAATGACGGATGTCATCGAGCGTATCGTAACCGGGCGTGTAACAGAGGCGCAGATTGCTTCTCTCCTCTTGGCCCTTAAGATGAAGGGGGAAACACCTGAAGAGCGCACAGCCATTGCCCAAGTCATGAGAGGCCATGCCCAACATATTCCAACTGAAATCCATGACGCCATGGACAACTGTGGTACTGGTGGAGACAAGTCCTTCAGCTTTAACATTTCGACCACTGCAGCCTTTGTCTTGGCTGGTGGCGGCATTCATATGGCAAAACACGGTAACCGCTCGATTTCTTCTAAATCGGGTTCGGCAGATGTCCTTCAAGCATTGGGCATCAATCTTGACCTCAAACCAGCTGAACTAGGTAAGGTTTTCGATAAAACTGGAATCGTCTTTCTCTTCGCTAAAAATATGCACCCAGCAATGAAGTACATTATGCCAGCTCGTTTGGAATTAGGGATTCCTACGATTATGAACTTGACTGGTCCCCTGATTCATCCAATGGCCTTGGAAACACAGCTTCTTGGAATTAGTCGTCCAGAACTGCTAGAAAGTACAGCTCAGGTATTGAAAAATATGGGTCGCAAACGTGCCATCGTGGTTGCTGGACCAGAAGGGCTTGATGAAGCTGGCTTGAACGGAACAACCAATATTGCTCTTCTTGAAAATGGCGAAATCACCTTGTCAAGCTTCACTCCGGAGGATCTGGGGATGGAACGTTACGCTATCGAAGATATTCGTGGAGGGAATGCTCAGGAAAATGCAGAAATTTTGCTTAGTGTTCTTAAAAACGAACCAAGCCCATTTTTGGAAACGACAGTTCTAAATGCTGGTCTTGGTTTCTATGCTAATGGTAAGGTTGATAGTATTAAAGAAGGTGTTGCCTTGGCCCGTCAAGTGATTGCTAGTGGCAAGGCCATTGAAAAACTCAGACTGTTACAGGAGTACCAAAAATGAGTCAGGAATTTTTAGCACGAATCTTAGAGCAGAAGGCGCGTGAAGTCGAGCAAATGGAGCTGGAGCAAATCCAGCCCTTGCGCCAGACCTATCGCTTGGCAGAATTTTTGAAGAATCATCAGGACAGATTACAGGTAATCGCTGAGGTCAAGAAAGCTAGCCCTAGTCTGGGAGATATCAATCTCGATGTGGATATTGTGCAACAGGCCCAGACTTATGAAGCAAACGGCGCAGTGATGATTTCGGTTTTGACAGATGAGATTTTCTTTAAAGGACATTTGGATTATCTACGAGAGATCTCCAGTCAGGTAGAGATTCCGACGCTCAACAAGGACTTTATCATCGATGAAAAGCAAATCATCCGTGCTCGCAATGCCGGTGCGACAGTTATTTTGCTCATTGTGGCTGCCTTGTCAGAAGAACGTCTCAAGGAACTGTATGACTACGCGACAGAGCTTGGACTGGAAGTCTTGGTGGAAACCCACAATCTAGCTGAACTAGAAGTAGCCCACAGACTTGGTGCTGAGATTATTGGGGTTAATAATCGCAATTTGACCACCTTTGAAGTCGACTTGCAGACCAGTGTAGACTTGGCCCAGCACTTTAAGGAAGATCGTTATTACATCTCTGAATCTGCTATTTTCACAGGGCAGGATGCGGAACGAGTAGCACCATATTTTAACGGAATTTTGGTGGGAACAGCTCTTATGCAGGCAGAGGATGTGGCTCAAAGAATCAAGGAGTTGCAGATTGACAAAGGTTAAAATTTGTGGACTATCGACCAAAGAAGCGGTAGAGACAGCCGTATCAGCAGGATCAGACTATATCGGTTTTGTCTTCGCACCTAGTAAAAGGCAGGTGACCTTGGAACAGGCTGATGAGCTGGCAAAGCTCATTCCTTCAGACGTAAAAAAGGTTGGTGTATTTGTTTCACCAAGTCGGGCAGAACTGTTAGAAGCGATTGAAAAAGTTGGCTTGGACTTGATTCAAGTTCATGGTCAGGTAGGGGATGATTTGTTTGAGGATTTACCTTGTGCCAGTATTCAGGCTGTGCAAGTGGATGGAAATGGACATGTGCCAAATTCTCAGGCAGATTATCTCCTCTTTGATGCCCCTGTTGCTGGGAGTGGCCAGACCTTTGACTGGGGTCAACTGGATACGACAGGACTAGCTCAGCCCTTCTTTATCGCAGGTGGGCTTAATGAAGATAATGTAGTAAAAGCAATTCAACACTTTACTCCCTATGCAGTAGATGTATCAAGCGGAGTGGAGATAGATGGACAAAAAGATCATGAAAAGATTAGAAGATTTATAGAGAGGGTAAAGCATGGCATATCAAGAACCAAATAAAGATGGATTTTACGGAAAATTCGGCGGACGTTTCGTCCCAGAAACATTGATGACAGCAGTTTTGGACTTGGAGAAGGCCTACCGTGAAAGTCAGGCAGACCCCAGTTTCCAAGAGGAATTAAACCAACTTTTGCGCCAGTATGTAGGACGTGAAACGCCTCTTTACTACGCAAAAAACTTGACCCAGCATATCGGCGGAGCCAAGATTTACCTTAAACGTGAAGATCTCAACCATACAGGCGCCCACAAGATTAACAATGCCTTGGGACAAGTTTTACTGGCTAAACGCATGGGCAAGAAGAAAATTATCGCTGAAACAGGTGCTGGTCAGCACGGTGTGGCAACTGCAACTGCTGCAGCTCTCTTTAACATGGAATGTACCATCTATATGGGTGAGGAAGATGTTAAACGCCAAGCCCTTAATGTCTTCCGTATGGAGCTTTTGGGAGCTAAGGTTGAGGCCGTGACAGATGGTTCGCGCGTGCTCAAGGATGCAGTTAATGCAGCCCTTCGTTCATGGGTAGCTAACATCGATGACACCCACTATATCCTTGGTTCTGCCTTGGGGCCTCATCCTTTCCCAGAAATCGTTCGTGACTTCCAAAGTGTCATCGGTCGAGAGGCTAAACAACAGTACCGTGACTTGACCGGCCAAGATTTGCCAGATGCCCTAGTAGCTTGTGTTGGTGGTGGTTCTAATGCTATCGGACTCTTCCATCCCTTTGTAGAAGATGAGTCAGTAGCCATGTATGGTGCTGAAGCAGCTGGACTTGGTGTAGATACAGAGCATCACGTAGCGACTTTGACCAAAGGCCGTCCAGGTGTTCTTCACGGTTCCCTCATGGATGTGCTCCAAGACGCCCATGGTCAAATTCTTGAAGCCTTCTCTATCTCAGCAGGTTTGGACTATCCAGGTATCGGTCCAGAACATTCTCACTACCACGATATCAAACGTGCCAGCTATGTTCCTGTGACTGACGAGGAAGCCTTGGAAGGATTCCAACTCTTGTCTCGTGTGGAAGGGATTATCCCAGCCTTGGAATCTAGCCATGCCATTGCCTTTGCGGTGAAATTGGCCAAAGAACTCGGACCAGAAAAGTCAATGATTGTCTGTCTATCAGGTCGTGGGGACAAGGATGTGGTCCAAGTCAAAGACCGCTTGGAAGCAGATGCAGCAAAGAAGGGAGAAGCTCATGCCTAAGACACTAACAGAAAAATTGAATGCTATCAAAGCAGCTGGAAAAGGAATTTTTGTTCCCTATATCATGGCTGGAGACCATGAGAAAGGCTTGGATGGTCTCGCTGAAACAATCCACTTTTTAGAAGATTTGGGTGTCTCAGCTATTGAAGTGGGTATTCCCTTTTCTGACCCTGTTGCAGATGGACCTGTTATCGAAGAAGCAGGCTTGCGCAGTTTAGCTCAGGGGACTTCGACCCAGGCTTTGGTTGAAACCTTGAAAACCATTGAAACAGAGGTTCCGCTTGTTATCATGACCTACTTTAACCCCCTCTTTCAGTACGGTGTGGAGAAATTTGTCAAAGATTTGGCAGATACAGCGGTTAAAGGATTGATTATCCCAGACCTGCCTCATGAGCATGCCAACTTTGTGGAGCCATTTTTGGCAGATACAGATATTGCATTGATTCCCCTAGTTAGCTTGACAACAGGACTTGAGCGTCAAAAAGAGTTGATTGAAGGAGCAGAAGGTTTTGTCTATGCCGTTGCCATCAATGGGGTGACAGGGAAGTCAGGCAATTACCGAGCAGACTTGGACAAGCACTTGGCACAATTGCATCAAGTAGCTGACATTCCAGTCTTGACAGGTTTTGGTGTATCAAGTCAAGCCGATGTAGAACGCTTCAATGCGGTGTCAGATGGTGTTATCGTTGGTTCGAAAATTGTAAAAGCTCTCCACCAAGGAGAGCCGATTGAGGACTTTATCAAACAAGCAGTAGCTTACCAAAAATAATCAAACAAGTAGCAAGTAAGAGGAAAGGCACAAAAGGAAGTCTTTCCTTTTTCTTTTGAGGGTATAAGTTCATGAATGACAGTTGAATATTAGTTTGGGTATTGCTTATGAATGGTATCTATATAGTTGGTGAAATGTTTCAGGAAATGCTTAGGAGATATAACAGTGATGTATTTTCCAAAAGCAAGCAAGGTATTGTATCCCCAATCATTGTCGTTTAACGGATAAGTAATCTCGTAAATATCGCTATTAATAGGTTTTATGGCATTATAGCCTAAGAGTTCCACAAATCGATCAAGAACAATTTTCTGGACATGCAGGATGACAGGTACTTTGTTTTCATTCATCCAAGCACCACCATCATAGGGAAGTGGTGTAAAATGTCTTTTTGAAAAAGTATCGGAGAGAGTAAGTTCACTAATTCTAGCAACTTTAAAAACAGAAAAACGCGCTTTATCAGTATCGTAGGCATCCATATACCAACTCCGGTCCTTATAGACAATACGGTAAGGCTCACAATTTTTTTGACTCACCAGTCCTTGTGAATTAATATAGGAAAATTTTATTTTTACTCTACCTCTGATAGCTTCCAATAACTTAAAAATCAAAGTTCGTATTTCCAAGTTCCCTTGAGATAGAGATAAATCAATTTCGAAATCAGAGTATGTATTGGTAGCATTTAATTTCAATATAGCATTGAAAGTAGAGGCATCTTCCAATACTTGATAACGGCTTTTTAAACCAGATTCGATCGAAAGCCTCTCGGATTGGGTCAGGGGAGGTTTATCAGTTTGGAAGTCTTCCATAAGAAAAATGCCTCCATTTTTTCCTTTCATTACATAGAGAGGAATGCCTGCAAGAGATAAATCATCAATATCTCTCATAATAGTTCGTGTGCTGACTTTAAAAAGTTCTGATAATTCTTTAGCTGTTGTTTTTCGTTTATTTACTAAATGAGAAATAATCCCCATTTGACGGTCGATTTTCATAATTTTCTCCTTAAATATGACAGATAGTTGTCATATTACTTTTGTTATGATTATACCATAAAGAAAGGAGTTCATATAATGAAACATCAAACTAAACCATCGTTTACCTTAGTTGGCAAGAGTATTTTGATAGAAGGAACTACAGTTCATGAACATCACTATTCTAAAGAGAAAACGGCATTCTATAATCAGTTATTTAAAGAAGGAATGCTGGGAAAATTGATGCCCCATTCCATAGATAAAAGAGGCTATGCTTTGATAGTTCCTCATAAAGATGGTATACAATACTACGCAGGAGTTGCGGCAAATAATGTTGTGGCAGGTTACGAAAGCATTCTTGTCCCAGAGAAAGATTATTTAGTAAGCTCAGCCAGTGGTGATAAATCAAGACTCTTGTTTGACAAATTGGAGGATAACTTTTTTGAGGGAGAATATAGCTCGCTTTACAATGATGGAATTATCTTAGAAATACTTTTAAACGGTAATCCCATGGATGCAGAAGTTGAGCTTTGGGTTCCCAATTCAACAAACTAATAAGAACTGATAGAAAATTATTATAGTCGCAGCAAGTAAGAGGAAAGGCACAAAAGGAAGTCTTTCCTTTTTCTTTTGCGGGAGAAAAGCTAGGATCCCCGTCGCAGAAGCAAACTGAATCAAGATGAGTAATTCGGTCACACTAAAGACGAGAGCACAAGAAGCCAGAAAGAGAAAATCCCCTGCGCCCATGCGGATATCGATAAAATGAGCCATGATTCCAAGGGCAAGGAAGAAGAGCATAACCAGATTCCAACCACAGAAAGCCATGAGGATTAGGTGGAACGTCAGCCAGACTAGTAAAGGATATTCCTGATGGCGAAAGTCGTAGATGCCCAAGGTCAAACCAGCAGTGATTAGGATGACTTGACCCAAGGAAAGAAAGTCCCAAGACCAAGACAGAAAGATGAGCCCTAAGCCTAGTTCAAAAAGGGCATACCAGAAAGGAAAGCGTACCTTGCAATAGCGACAGCGAAAGCGATTGAAGACCTGAGAGAGGATAGGAATTAGGTCTAACGGACGCAAGCGAGTCTGACAGGAATCGCAGTGACTAGCTGGTCGAATAATGGATTGCTCAGGGAAACGGTCAATGACCAAACCGAGAAAGGAAGCGAGAATGCTCCCGACGAGAAAAAAATAAAGATCAATCATACTTATCTATTCGTAAAAAATAGAAGAAGTAGTATAATAAAGAAACATTGATAAGATGGTGAGGTCAAGATGATGATTCGTTTTGAAGAAAATGTGAGCATAGAAAACGCTCAGCTCTTATGCCAATGGTCCAACTCCCTTGGCAAATCCTTTCAAGAACAATGGATGGGAACAATGATTCCTTTTCCCTTAACAATTCAAATCTTGCAAGATTTGGAAGGAATCTTTTCAATCTTTGATGGACAAGAGTTTGTGGGGCTTATCCAGAAAATCAGACTAGAAGACAGGAATCTTCATATCGGGAGATTTTTTATCAACCCCCAGAAACAGGGACAAGGCTTAGGTAGCCAGGCTTTAAGGAAATTTGTTAGTTTGGCCTTTGAAAATGAAGACATAGATACTATTTCTCTAAATGTCTACGAGGCAAATCAAACAGCTTACAATCTTTACCAAAAAGAAGGATTTGAAATCGTTCAAATGGTTGAAACACCTATACGAAAATACATCATGAAAAAGGGGAGATAGCAGTCACTTGAGATAGAGTTCCAAGGATTTTCAAGGAAAAGGAAGTTATCTTTCAAAGTTAGAAACAAGACTTCTATGATTTCTTAGATAGAGGAGATAAAAAATGTCAAGACCTAGAAAAATACGGATTTTGCTAGCTTCTGTACTTGCCTTAGTTGTTGGCATCAATCTTTATTTTCAGTATCAAAGCCACCAAGAACGCATCCAATTAAAGGCTTCCTTTGAAGAAAAGGACAATATAGCTGTCTTACATCGTTTAATGGATTCAGGGAAATATGCGTCTGACATGCAAAAAGCAGGTTATGTTGTTCCTCCCGACGGTGCTATCCGCTTGGATGGAGGAATTGGCTCCATAGGGATAAAAGGAGACATTGATTTGAAAATGTTGAATCCTGGCAGGGATGAAGTCTCGGTTTTATTTGAAACAATGGTAAATGAGGAAAAAATAAATGCCTACTATATTTTAGACAATCAATTAACCCTAAAACGTAGTTACTATTCACATATTAGGAATCAAAAAAAAAGAAAGTGTGAACATCTCTCAAGCCGAAGAAGAACGCCTGTTAAAGATTGTTCGAAAAGAGTTGAAAGCTTTTCTAGATAAGATGTATCAGACTTTGTATGGTTGATGTTACTAGTGAGAAATGGATGCGAGACTCTGTGCAGAACGTCAACGATGATAAGAAAGGAGGGACAAGAATGTTTACAGAATTGCTTTTTATTGTCTCTTTTGTGTTACTTTTACGTTTGTTTAAAAGTAGTCGCTCACGAATGATTATAGGAGTCTTGTATAGTTTGCTGCTAGTTTGGTTTATCTTTTCAGTTTTGAACTATGGCAAATACACTCTTCAACCCGGTCAATCCGTCAACTTAAGAGTAAATCCCAGAACACAAGATTTGGAATACTATTCAATCTTCATCTTGAAGAAAAATGATTCAGGCAGGATTAAATTAACTGGCTCAAGTGTTTGGAGTGAAAGAAATGGTGATGTATATTATGGAGTAGAGGAACAAAAAATTATAAAAAGCCATGGTTTGGACGAGGAGGATGAAGAACTTCCAAACAAGCAAGTAGATATTTATTTAGAAAAAGATGGAGTTGTTGTGAGTTACCAAGGTGAAAAAGTCTTTGATGCAACCAATAACAAGCCTTACACGATAACTATTACCAATGTGGACAAGAAACCAGCCCAATTTGAAGCTCAGGTGGTGGATAAATAAGCCAGTCTAGTAGTGTGTAAGCTTTTCAATTTTCTTTCTTTAAAAAGGGGCTATATTCTTTTAAACAAGCAAAAAAGCCTTGATTCCAAGGTTTTTTCCTACTGACTGACAATTCCTTTTAACGAAGAATCGGAATCGTTTTTAGGGTCTTATACACAAAAAGAGAACGGTAAACGTTCTCTCTTTGACTACTATTGTTATAAGATAAATTAACTTTTAGTCTTATTTTTCGTCTTTGTGAAGCATGTTTTTAACACCTTCAATAGCGCCTTCGACAGCATCTTTAGCATCTTCAGCAACTTCTTTTACTTTAGAAACAACTTTTTCAGCTGTTCCTTCTTTTTCCATTTTTTCATCGCCGATCATTTTGCCGACACCTTCTTTAATGGAACCTTTTGCTTGGTTTAATTTTTCTTCTGTTGACATGATTCTGCCTCCTTTAAATTGATTGATTTAGACCAGATGAATTAGTGTACGCGAGCATTTTCCTTTGCTTCACCCTTAACGGCTTCAACACCTTCGCCTACTTTTTCTTGAACAGCAGCAACACCTGAACCGATACCAGATTTTACTTTTTCAAATTGTTCTGAAGCAAATTCTCCTGTTGAAGAAGCCACGTCAGTTACTCGGTCTTGAAGGCTAACTGAATCTGCTTCATGCTGTTCCTTCGTTTTGATATCAACAACATTCACATTGACTTCAACAACTTCTAGATCAGTCATTTTTGTAACTTGTGATACGACAACATCTTTGATTTCTTTGTACAAAGCAGGGACATTCTTTTGGTATTCAACAACAATGTTCAAGTCAACTGCAACTTGTTCTTTCCCAACTTCAACATTGACACCATGAGTGACATTATCTGTATTGATAATTTTTTCTGTTAGATTAGAGAAGAATCCTCCATCGACATCCAAAAGTCCAGGTACTTTTTCAATTGAAAGACCAATGATTTTTTGGATGACTTTATCCTCATAAGTGAGTTCCCCTTTAACATCTTGAGAAACAACAGCAACATCTTTTTTTTCTACATTTTTATCTACGTTTGACATACGAGACTCCTTTATTTATTTAAATATTTTTCCTTAACATAGTATCCAGCAAATGCTCCTAAGGCTCCACAGATTAACACAAAGAGTGTTTTGAAAAAGCCAAAGGATAAGATAAAGCAAGCGAGAATGACACCTACTAAACCTGCAATAATTGGATACTGATATTTTTTAAACCATTCCATTTTTTACTTCCTTACTTTACACGACTAACAGTCTTTTTGGTCGTTTTTGGAGGCTCAAATTCTTTAACTTTAACTTCAAGTTTTACCTCACGTTCAATACCAAAGAACTGCTTTAATCCATGAGTTATTTCATTCTGAATGACAAGACATCGTTTTGAGATGTTGTCTGAAGGAAGAATTTTGCCCTCAACATAAACGAAACATTTATTTTTGCGGCTATTTACATGGACCGCTGGTTCTTTCATCAACTGATGATCAATGACCAAACATCGAACAAAGCCTTCAATAGCTGAATTTTTTAGTTTTAATGTATCTTCTTGAGTTTCTAATTGAATCTCTAAATACTGTTTAGGATAGAAGAGTATCGCTAACATTGAAATTAACACTAAAACAGATAGGACAAGTGTCCCCCAAAAGACATATCTAGCAATCAGAAATTCAGCGTAGAAATCTCTCCAACTGAATAAGTGGATTCCTAAATCACTGACCTGATGATAATCTATGAGAATAGGAAGGAAAATAGTCAAGATTAAGATACAGAAAATAAGTAACAATATTTTCTTTGATTTTGACATATTAAATCCTTTCAAATGAAAAGCTTTAAACCATAATTTTACCTGTCTACAGTATTCAAAATTATGGCTTATCACTTTTAATTTCTTATTAGGTAATGCTTATTTTTTACCAAATAGAAATGAAACGACTGCAACAACAATCACAGCACCAACGATTGACGGAATAATAGCCATTCCAGCCAATGAAGGTCCCCAGCTTCCGAGAAGAGATTGCCCTACAGACGAACCGATAAGACCTGCAAAGATATTTGCAATCAATCCCATTGAACCACCTTTTTTAGTGATTGCACCAGCGATGAGACCAATAAGACCTCCTACAATAATGGACCACAACATAGTGTATCCTCCTTTTCTATTTCTAAATCAAAGAGTCAATTTCTTTGATTGAACTAATTATATACTATCTCAACTTGGAAACATAATAGTTCGTCTTAAATTCCGTACTGTAAACATGTACTTTAGATACAAATAAATAAGAAAACCTTGATGCTACTGGGTTTCTAAGGGATTAGACTAGTCTTTTTATGACAAGTAAAAGTCGTTCTAAGAGGATAAATGCACCCCATGTGGTATAATTGCATGAAGATTGAAAGACAATCGTTTAGTTTATTATAAAGAGAGAAAAGCTATTCATGAGAGATTTATTATCGAAAAAAAGTCACAGACAATTAGAATTATTAGAATTACTATTTGAAAACAAACGCTGGTTTCATATTTCAGAACTAGCAGAATTATTGCACTGTACAGAACGTTCTGTAAAAGATGACTTGTCCCAGGTCAGGTCTTCTTTTCCTGACTTGATATTTCATTCCTCAACAAACGGCATCCGTATTATTAATACCGATGATAGTGATATTGAGATGGTCTATCATCATTTTTTTAAGCATTCAACCCATTTTTCAATTTTAGAATTTATCTTCTTTAATGAAGGATGTGATACTGATAGTATTTGCAAAGAGTTTTATATCAGTTCTTCCTCTCTTTACCGTATCATCCGTCACATTAATAAAATTATTAAGAAACAATATCGTTTTGAAATTAGCCTCAATCCAGTTCGAATCACTGGAAATGAAATCGATATCCGTTACTTTTTTGCCCAGTATTTTTCAGAGAAATATTATTTCCTTGAATGGCCCTTTGAAGATTTTTCTGTAGAACCTTTGTGTAAGCTGTTGGCACTGGTCTATAAAGAAACTACATTTCCTGTCAATTTCGCCACTCAACGAATGTTAAAGTTACTCCTCGTAACAAATTTATACCGAATAAAGTTTGGTCATTTCTTGGAAGTTGAGAAAAATTCTTTTAACAATCAATTGTTGGAATCTTTCATGCAGGCAGAAGAAATCGAAGACATTGTAGCCAGCTTTGATTCTGAATATCATATCTCTCTGAATAAAGAAGTGATAGGTCAACTGTTTGTATCCTATTTTCAAAAAATGTTTTTCATAGATGAAGAAGTATTTCTCAACCATGCAAAAACAGACAGCTATGTAAAAAAATCGTATCAGTTATTGGGAGATTTAGTAGATCAGGTATCAAGAGAGTATAATCTCCAAGTAGACAATAGAGATAATCTGATTTGGCATCTGCATAATACAGCACATCTGCATCGCCAGGAATTATCGACAGAGTTTATCTTATTTGATCAAAAAGGCAATACAATCAAAAACTTTCAAAATATTTTCCCTCGATTTGTTTCAGAGGTGAAGGAAGGGATTGAACATTATCTAGAGGCTTTGGATATGGATCGTAATTCAATGAAGGTCAATCATTTGTCTTATACTTTTATCACTCACAGCAAACACTTAGTGTTAAATCTTTTACAAAATCAACCTAAATTAAAGGTTTTGGTCATGAGTAATTTTGATCAGTATCATGCAAAATCAGTAGCTGAGACACTTTCTTACTATTGCAGTAACAATTTTGAACTGGAGGTTTGGGGTGAATTAGAGTTATCCCTTGATGCTCTAAAAGAATCACCTTACGACATCATTATTTCTAATTTTATTATTCCTCCTATTGAAAATAAGAGACTGATCTATTCCAATAATGTCAATACAGTCGCTCTCATCTCCTTGCTTAACGCAATGATGTTTATTCGATTAGACGAGTAACTAAGAATAAAAAAACGCTATCTAGCGTTTTTTCTTATAAGAAAAGAATTTCATCTGTATTAGACTCAGAAGATCCTAAAAAACTAAGCAAAAATGTTGAAATATAAGTGATTTTTGGAAGATACTTGAGGGGATATTATTTAAAACGGGATAACTAAACTGGTCAAAAAATGATTGAGAAATAGTTGCTAAAAAAGCGGTTGCATGATACTATATATTAAAAGGAGGTGAGAATATGGTAGAGCAAAAAAAATCCATTACCATGAAAGATGTTGCTCTAGAAGCGGGAGTTAGCGTTGGGACTGTTTCACGTGTGATCAACAAAGAAAAAGGCATCAAAGAAGTAACCTTGAAAAAAGTGGAACAGGCGATTAAAACCTTGAATTATATTCCGGATTACTACGCAAGAGGAATGAAAAAAAATCGAACGGATACGATAGCTCTAATCGTACCAAGCATCTGGCATCCATTTTTTTCTGAATTTGCCATGCATGTGGAAAATGAAGTGTATAAGAGAAATAATAAATTGCTCTTATGTTCGATAAATGGAACCAACCGAGAACAAGACTATCTGGAAATGTTGCGTCATAATAAGGTTGATGGAGTT
Organism: Streptococcus oralis; assembly: GCF_016127915.1. NCBI lineage: Bacteria > Bacillati > Bacillota > Bacilli > Lactobacillales > Streptococcaceae > Streptococcus > Streptococcus oralis. The sequence continues at coordinate 1,579,603 of NZ_CP066059.1, forward strand.
GTTGCCATTACCTATAGTCCAATTGAGAACTACCTAACTTCAGGAATTCCCTTTGTTAGTATTGACCGTACCTACTCGGATCTTGACATCCCGTGTGTATCCTCTGATAATGATGCAGGTGGACGAGAAGCCGCGAGGCAACTCATTAAAAAAGGGTGTCAGCATTTGGCTTTTGTAGGTGGGCACAATACAACCATTAATGAAACGAAACGACGTAGGATTTCATTTGAGAAGTATGTCCAAGAAAATAATATACCTTTTAGTATCTTTGACCTAGATGAGACCGTTTCTGATTACCACGAAAAGTTAGAGCAATTTTTAGTGGAGAATCCTTCCATAGATGGAATTTTTACCATTAATGATTTCGCTGCTTTAGATGTTATTGAAATATTAGAGACAAATGGTAAACAAATCCCTGATGATGTTCAAATTATTGGGTATGATGGAATAAAAATGGCTGGAGATAGAAATTTTCTACTTTCAACAATTAAACAACCTTTGGAAGAAATGGCAAAAGAAGCTGTTCGTATTTTGTTTGATATTCTTGATGGAAAGACTGTTAATTTACAGACAATCTTACCAGTAGCATTTATTAAAGGAAAAACAACAAAAAAATAAAAGTAAGTCTTGACAGAAAACGCTATCAATGTTAAAATGAAGTCAAATAAAAGAGATTTATTTTTTAAAACAAAATTGAAACGTTTCAAATAATGATTAGAGAGCGCCGTGCGCTATCTTTTCTGAAACAAAATTGAAACGTTTCAAAAAGGAGGTTGCTATGAATAGCAAAGCGAAGCAAGTTTCTCTTTGGGAACGAATCAAGAAACAGAAACTCTTGTTATTGATGACCGTCCCCGGTTTAGTTTTGACATTTATCTTCAAGTACATTCCTATGTATGGTGTTTTGATAGCCTTTAAAGATTATAATCCCCTAAAAGGAATTATGGGAAGTGACTGGGTAGGATTTTCTGAGTTTACAAAATTTTTGTCTTCACCCAACTTTGGAATCTTGTTGGCTAATACTCTTAAATTGAGTGTTTATGGCTTGTTGCTTGGTTTTTTACCACCAATTATACTTGCGATTATGCTCAATCAGCTCTTGAGTGAAAAAGTTAAGAAACGGATTCAGCTTATTCTATATGCTCCAAACTTTATTTCTGTAGTTGTTATTGTCGGAATGATTTTCCTCTTCTTTTCAGTTGGAGGACCAATCAATAGCTTTCTTTCTATGTTTGGTATCAAAGCGGATTTTCTAACGGATCCAGACTTCTTCCGTCCGCTCTATATCTTTAGTGGTATCTGGCAAGGAATGGGTTGGGCTTCGACACTCTATACAGCGACCTTGGTGAACGTCGATCCTGCCTTGGTAGAAGCCGCTAGACTTGATGGTGCTAATATTTTCCAACGAATCTGGCATATTGACCTTCCTGCTTTGAAGCCAATCATGGTTATCCAGTTTATCTTGGCGGCAGGTGGCATTATGAATGTCGGTTATGAGAAGGCCTTCTTGATGCAAACATCTCTAAACCTTCCAACATCTGAAATTATCTCAACCTATGTCTATAAAGTTGGTCTTGTGTCGGGAGATTATTCTTACTCAACAGCTGTCGGTTTGTTTAATGCAGTGATTAATGTGGTCTTGCTAGTCGCTGTTAACCAAATCGTTAAACGTATGAATAATGGTGAAGGAATTTAAGGAGGAAAACATGAAAAATTCGATCATGGATACAAAATTTGATAGACGTATCTTGCTCTTAAACAAAATCATTATTGTCTTTATCGTTTTGATTACCTTGCTTCCTTTACTTTATATCGTAGTGGCATCCTTTATGGATCCGAAAGTTTTGGTTAGTAGGGGGATTAGTTTTAATCCAGCGGACTGGACAGTAGAAGGGTATCAGCGTGTATTTAGTGACCAATCCATTCTAAAAGGCTTTATTAACTCATTGCTCTATTCTTTTGGCTTTGCAACGTTGACAGTCTTACTATCGGTATTCACTGCCTATCCTTTATCTAAAAAAGATTTAGTAGGGCGTCGTTGGATTAACTATTTCCTTATTGTGACCATGTTCTTTGGTGGAGGTTTGGTTCCAACTTACTTATTGGTAAAAGATTTGGGCATGCTCAACACCCCGTGGGCTATTATCGTACCAGGTGCAATCAATGTTTGGAATATTATTCTTGCTAGAGCTTATTTCCAAGGATTGCCTGAAGAATTGGTTGAAGCTGCGGTCATTGATGGAGCAAATGATTTACAGATATTCTTTAAAATCATGCTTCCTCTTGCAAAACCAATTATGTTCGTTCTCTTTCTTTACGCTTTTGTTGGTCAGTGGAACTCATACTTTGATGCAATGATTTATATCAAGGATCCAAACTTGGAACCATTGCAACTGGTTCTTCGTAAAATTCTCATTCAAAGCCAACCAGGTCAGGACATGATTGGAGCGCAGGCAGCCATGAATGAAATGAAACGCTTGGCTGAATTGATCAAATATGCAACCATTGTCATTTCAAGCTTACCATTGATCGTTATGTATCCATTCTTCCAAAAATACTTTGATAAAGGAATTATGGCTGGTTCACTTAAAGGTTAATAAAATAGAAAAAAATAAGGAGTTTTATCATGAAATTCAAAACATTCTCAAAATCAGCAGTTTTGTTGACAGCTAGTTTAGCGGTGCTTGCAGCCTGTGGCTCTAAAAATACAGCTTCTAGTCCAGATTATAAGTTGGAGGGCGTAACATTCCCACTTCAAGAAACAAAAACCTTGAAATTTATGACTGCTAGCTCACCACTAGCTCCTAAAGACCCAAATGAAAAGCTGATTTTGCAACGTTTAGAGAAGGAAACAGGGGTTCATATTGAGTGGACCAACTACCAATCAGATTTTGCAGAAAAGAGAAACCTGGATATTTCTAGTGGTGATTTGCCAGACGCTATCCACAATGACGGTGCTTCAGATGTGGACTTGATGAACTGGGCTAAGAAAGGGGTTATCATTCCAGTTGAAGATTTAATTGAAAAATACATGCCAAATCTAAAAAAAATTATGGATGAAAATCCAGAATATAAGGCATTGATGACAGCACCTGATGGACATATCTATTCATTCCCATGGATTGAAGAACTTGGATCTGGCAAAGAGTCTATCCACAGTGTTAACGATATGGCCTGGATTAACAAAGATTGGCTTAAAAAACTTGGGCTTGAAATGCCAAAAACTACTGATGAACTTATCAAAGTCTTAGAAGCGTTTAAAACGCAAGATCCAAACGGGAACGGTGAAGCAGACGAAATTCCATTTACTTTTATCAGTGGAAACGGAAATGAAGACTTTAAATTCCTCTTTGGAGCCTTTGGTGTCGGGGATAACGATGATCATATCGTAGTTGGAAATGATGGGAAAGTTGACTTTACAGCAGATAACGATGACTATAAAGAAGGTGTGAAATTCATCCGTCAATTGCAAGAAAAAGGCTTGATTGATAAGGAAGCTTTTGAACACGATTGGAATGGTTATATTGCTAAAGGTCATGATCAAAAATACGGTGTTTATTTCACGTGGGACAAGAACAATGTCACAGGAAGCAATGATAGCTATGATGTTTTACCTGTCCTTGCTGGTCCAAGTGGTCAAAAACATGTAGCTCGTACAAATGGTATGGGATTTGCGCGTGATAAGATGGTCATCACTAGTGTCAACAAAAACCTTGAATTGACAGCTAAATGGATTGATGCCCAATACGCACCTCTTCAATCTGTTCAAAACAACTGGGGAACTTATGGAGATGACAAGCAACAAAATATCTTTGAATTTGACCAAGCAACTAACAGCCTCAAACATTTGCCACTAAACGGAACTGCACCAGCAGAACTTCGTCAAAAAACTGAAGTTGGTGGGCCGCTTGCTATCTTGGACTCTTACTATGGTAAAGTGACAACTATGCCAGATGATGCCAAATGGCGTTTAGATCTCATCAAACAATACTATGTGCCTTACATGAGTAATGATAATAACTATCCGAGAGCCTTCATGACTCAGGAAGATTTGGACAAGATTGCCCACATCGAGGCAGATATGAATGATTATATCTACCGTAAACGAGCTGAATGGATTGTCAATGGCAATATTGATACTGAGTGGGAAGACTATAAGAAAGAACTTGAAAAATACGGACTTTCAGACTACCTCACTATCAAGCAAAAATACTATGATCAATATCAAGCAAATAAGAACTAGAGGTTGATTATGGTTGATAGAACATTTACAGTAGAAAAAGCCAATCGTTTTATAGCAGAAAATAAACATCTTGTTAATCATCAATTTAAGCCAGAAGAACATTTTTCAGCTGAGATTGGCTGGATCAATGATCCAAATGGATTTGTCTATTTTCGTGGAGAGTACCATCTCTTTTATCAGTTCTATCCTTATGATAGTGTCTGGGGACCAATGCACTGGGGTCATGCTAAAAGTAAGGACTTGGTGACTTGGGAGCACTTGCCGGTGGCACTTGCTCCTGACCAAGACTACGATCGCAATGGTTGCTTCTCAGGATCAGCTATCGTCAAAGACGATCGCCTCTGGCTCATGTATACTGGACACATCGAAGAAGAAACCGGTGTCCGTCAAGTGCAAAATATGGCATTTTCAGACGACGGGATTCACTTTGAAAAGATTTCCCAAAATCCAGTTGCAACAGGAGCAGATTTGCCAGACGAGTTGATTGCGGCTGATTTCCGTGATCCAAAACTCTTTGAAAAAGATGGTCGCTATTACTCCGTAGTAGCTGCCAAACACAAGGATAATGTGGGCTGTGTCGTTCTACTAGGGTCCGATAACCTAGTAGAATGGCAGTTCGAATCCATCTTTTTAAAAGGGGTAGAACACCAAGGCTTTATGTGGGAATGTCCAGACTACTTTGAGTTAGATGGAAAAGACTGCATCATTATGTCACCAATGCGCTATCAACGTGAGGGAGATTCTTACCACAATATCAATTCTTCTGTTTTGGTTACAGGTAAGGTAGACTGGGCAGCTAAACAGTTCATTCCTGAAACAGTAGACGAAATCGACCATGGCCAAGATTTCTATGCACCACAGACATTAGAGGATGACCAAAATCGTCGTATCATGATTGCCTGGATGCAGATGTGGGGACGTACACTTCCAAATCATAATCAGGGTCACAAGTGGGCTGGTGTCATGACTCTACCTAGAATCCTCCGATTGGAAGATGGTAAACTCAGACAATTCCCTATAAAAAAAGGAAAAAGAATCCAAATTGACAACGATTGTCGTTACCACTTAGGAAATGATACAGATTATCTTGAATTTGGCTATGATAGTAAAACAAAACAAGTTTACCTTGATCGAAGCCATCTAGCCCAAAAGATTCTGGGTGAAGAATTGGATACCAGTAGACGGTATGTAAATATTGAAGCTAAAGAATTGGAAGTTATTCTAGATAAAAATTCCATCGAGGTTTTTGTCAATCAAGGCGAAGCAAGCTTGACTGCAACTTATTACTTAACAGTGCCAGCTGAGTTATTACGAATCAATTAAAAATTAATACTCTTCGAAAATCTCTTCAAACCACGTCAGCGTCGCCTTGCCGTATATATAGGTAACTGACTTCATCAGTCTTATCCACAACCTCAAAACAGTGTTTTGAGCTGACTTCGTCAGTTCTATCTACAACCTCAAAGCAGTGCTTTGAGCAGCCTACGGCTAGCTTCCTAGTTTGCTCTTTGATTTTCATTGAGTATAAGTTATTTCTCCTAAAGAAAAAGTTCTCTTTCAAGCAAAATGGAAAGAGAACTTTTTTCTAGTTTAGCTGAGAATGTTTCAGTTTAAACATCTCAATTTTATCATTGCAGTAAGCGATTAATTTTTGAGCTTTTTCAAAATCATATCCTTTTTCAGATACTGCCTTCACTATCTTCTCATCAAAATAGGAGCCAGTTAAACCAGTGATTTCTTCTGATAAGGTGAGGTAATAGCCTGTTTCAATCCCCTCATCCAGATCTTTTGAAAGAGACTTCATCAATCGTCCGAAGAGAGACTTTTTCGTCTTTTCATCACTGGAATCATTCCCCAAGTTAGTTGAAATCAAGCCAGGATGGTAGGAATTTATGGTGATGGTTGAACCTATTAAAAAGAACTCTCTAGCCAGATAGCGTGTCATCCAAATAGTGTAGAGCTTAGAATTATTGTAGGCTAAACCAGGATTGTAGTTCTTCTCAAATCCAAAGTCCAAATCCTTGACCTTGGCAAAACGATGCATATAGGAGGAAGTATTGATGACACGGCCATCAGGCGAATTTTCTAACAAGGGACTTAACTCAGTTGTTAAAACATAGGGAACGAGAACCGATAACATAAAGGTTCGTTCGATGTTTTCAGTACTCGTTTTTCGCTCTTTCCCGGCATATAGTCCTGCGTTGTTAAACAAGACATCGATACTTTCAAAATCTCGCTTGATTTCCTCCACAAATCGATAAACGTCCTCTAATTTTGAAAAATCTGCCAAGTAGCTAGACACTCGGCCTCTCAAGGACACTGCACGAACCTCTTGAGTGGCCAATTCCAGTTTTTGAGGATTGCGACCATGGAGGATGACATGATGGCCTTCACTGGCCAGTTTTTTTGCTAAATGCTTACCGATACCGTCAGTAGCACCTGTTATTAGAATTGTTTTGACCATATTAATCCTCCAAGAAAGCCATTAATTCTTTTGAAAATTCGTCTGCATATTGGAAAATCGAACCATGCCCTGCATTGGGATAGATAATGAGCTTGCTTTCTTTTATTTTCTCATGCATGTCATAAGAATTTTCAGTCGGAACCTGCATATCCTTATCTCCGTTGACGATTAAGGTTGGTTGAGTGATGAAGCCAAGGTCGTCCTGCGCATCCTTCCCCCAACATTTAATAGCTTTGAGTTGAGTCAAGAATCCTGGTACGTCCATGTCTTTATCTGCAAATTCCTTGGTGCGCATACCCATTCGGCCCAGAACTTTTAGGGCTTCGATTTTACCTTGTTCATCATGATTGTAGAAGATATAGCGCTTAGGGTCGATCCGTTCGAGTCCAGCTTTAAACATATAGTTAAAGGTTTTCCCGGTCACCTTATCGACCTCTTTTCCACCTCGAGGTCCTGTTCCTGCTAAAATCAAGCGATTGACCAAATTCGGCTTGATTCGGACTATTTCTTGTGCAATCATACCTCCCATGGAAAGACCTAGGAGATTGATTTTATCGTAACCTAGTGCTTCGATAAAGGAAATCGTCTGCTCAGCCATCCCAGGAATCGTCGGAGCAACTTTTCCTTGACTGGCTCCAACACCAGGAAGATCAACTACAATGACATGGTGCTTTTCAGCAATCAAGTCTAGTAGTTTTGGATCCCAGTTATCAAGAGTTGCTGCCAAATGGACAAGCATGAGAAGAGGTAGTTTTGATTTACCTTTACTGAGTTCGCGATAGGCAATTTGATTTCCTTGGATAGTGATGTATTGATTTTTTGTAGTAATATATGACATGATGTTTTCCTTTTTATTTCTTA